>DAOULG010000290.1:0-7698 GCA_034420495.1 Dehalococcoidia bacterium | reverse complement strand
GCCCCAGCGCCGGCTCGGGAGCGGGAAGCGGAGCCGGTGGTGGGGGAGGCGGGCGCGTCCGAGCGGCCGCGCCCCCGGGCAGCTCCGGTGGAGGCGGGCCTCATCGAGGTTCGAGCCGTAGGCGAAGTAGAGAAGCTGCGCCCCGCGGATGCGCGCGCGGGCGGCGTCCGCTCGCGCATCCGCGGGTACGGGGGAGAGGGTGGTCGGGGTGCGCAGATTTGAACTGCGGACCTCGTCGTCCCGAACGACGCGCTCTTCCAAGCTGAGCTACACCCCGGCGGTCGGCCGCGCTCCGCAGACGGGCGCCGGGCGGCATCGTGCCGCCCCCCGGGCGCAGCGCTCACGGGCGAGCGAGCGTAGCATCGGCTCCGCGGCAGTGTCCATGCTCCGCGCGCCGGTCCGCGGCGCGCGCGTGCCGATGCCGTAGGATCGTCGGCGGGGGATAGCGAGGGGCGCGGCCACCGTGCAGGAAGCTCCGCCGCACGACCTCGGCACGGGCGGCGGCCCGCGCCGGGCGTCGCGCGCAGGCGCGCCCCGGCGGCTCCTCCGCCGCCTCGGGCGGGGGCGAGCGGGCCGGCGGACGCTCGCCGGTGCGGCGCTCGCGGCGCTCGCGGCGTGGGCGGGGGTGCTCGCCGACGGCGGAGCGCTCTCCGCGCAGCGGCTCGATCTCGGCACCGAGAACTCCTGGATCCGCATCCAGAACGTCGGCACGCAGCCCTCCACCATCGAGATCGCCTTCCACGACGAGGAGGGCGGCGAGGTCGCGGTGGACCGCTGCCCGAAGGACGGCGTCTGCCCCGCGCTCCGGCCCGGATCGGGGCGCTCCTTCTTCCAGCAGGGCTTCGAGGAGCTCCCGCTCGGCTACCGCGGCTCCGCCTACGTGACGGCCGATCAGCCCTTCGTGACGCTGCTCGCGCGCGACGCCTTCAAGGAGGGCCTCTTCCAGATCGCCGGCGACACGCTGCGGCTCGCCCACGGGAGCACCACGCTCTACGCGCCGATCGTCCAGAACACCGAGCGCTACGTCTCGCGCCTCTCCATCGAGAACACGAGCGCGGAGCAGCACGCCTGCATCGAGATCCGCTACTACGAGCAGCTCTCCACCGTGCCGGCGATCGTCGATCCGCCCGGAGCGACCCCGGGCTGCGCGAACGGCGGCCACCGGGTCGCCCCGCGCGGCTCGCTGGTGCGCGACGAGCACACGCTCCCGGTCGAGCTCGGCTTCGACGGATCCGCGATCGTGATCGCCCTCCCCGCCGGCGACGACCCCGCGGGCGGCGTGGCGGGGACGGCGGTGATGGTCGACACCCGCGAGCGCGAGGGGCCGGGCCTGGCCAGCTACCGGGCCATCGACCGCGAGGAGCTCTCGCGCCAGGTCGTGCTGCCGCTCGTCGACCGCAACGCGAGCGAGGGGCAGAGCAGCTGGACGACGCGCTTCCGCATCCTCTCGGGGACGCCGACCGTGCCGACTGAGGTGACGGTGCTCTTCGAGGGCGTCGACGAGTCGGGCGATCGCTTCGAGGTCGAGCAGGAGCTCGGCGTGAACGGGGCGCTCAGCTGCGATCTCCGCTTCCCCGGCGCCGGAGGCTGCCTCCCGGAGGATCTCACGCTCCCCGAGGTCTTCCGCGGGACCGTGCGCATCCAGGCCGTCGATCCGATCGCCGTGGTGGCGCAGCGGCTCTCGGAGGGGGGTCCGCTCGCCGACTACCGCGGCTTCACGGTGGAGGAGGCCTCCCGCCACGTGCTGCTGCCGGTCCTCAACAAGAACTTCGGACCCTTCGGCGAGAGCCGTGGCTGGAACTCGTGGTTCCGGGTCCTCACCTTCGACGGCAGCGACGCGACGGTGCGGACCTTCTACTACTCCGGGCAGTTCCCCAACGGGCTGATCTCGGCCTCGCTCCGCGTGCAGCGGGAGCGGAGCTTCCGGCAGTGGGAGGACCCCCGGCTCCCCGACGGCTGGGTGGGGAGCGGCCTGGTCGTCGCCGACCGTCCCGTGGTCGTGGTCGTCAACCTGGAAAGCGACGTCTTCGCCGGCGATCCGGTGATGCTCTACTCCGGCGTGAGCCTCGAGTGAGCGGGCGCGCACGCGCCGGCGGCCCGGCCCGCCGCGGGGCGGCCGGCGCCCTGCTCACCCGGGAGCAGGTGCTCGCGCGCTACACGGCCGGACCGCAGGGCGGGATCTTCACCGACGGATCGTGCTCGGGGAACCCGGGACCGGGCGGCTGGGGCGTCGTGCGCGTCCGGGGCGGGCAGATCCTGGCGGAGCGCCACGGCCAGGAGCCCCACACCACCAACAACCGGATGGAGCTCACCGCGCTCATCGAGGGACTCTCGCTGCTCGACCCGGGCGAGGAGGCCGACATCTACTCGGACAGCCGCCTCGTCGTCGACACGGTGACCCGGTGGGCCCGCGGGTGGGAGCGCCGCGGCTGGCGGCGCAAGGACGGGCCGGTCAAGAACCTCGAGCTGGTCCGGCGCGCCTACGCCCTGGCGACGGAGCGCCCCCTGGCGCGCATCCGCTGGATCCGCGCGCACGACGGCTCCCTCTGGAACGAGTACGCCGACGCGCTGGCGACGGCCTACCTCCGCCACGAGCTGTAGCGGCCCCCTCCGGGCGCGGGACGCCGCTGGTAAGCTGCGCCCCCCACGGCGGGGGCGGGGCGGGGGAGCGCGATGACGCAGGTGGCGGCAGCGGCGCGGCTGACGGCGTCCGAGGCGGCGCGGGCCGTGGCGGACGGCGAGCTCTCGGCCGAGACGCTGCTGCGGGCCTGCCTGGAGCGCATCGGTGCGCGCGACGCCGAGATCCGCGCGTGGGCCCACCTCGACGAGGAGGTCGCCCTCGCGATGGCGCGCGCGCGAGACGCCCACGAGGGCGCGCGCGGCCCGCTCCACGGGGTCCCCGTCGGCATCAAGGACATCATCGACACGGAGGAGCTCCCCGCGGAGCGCGGCTCCCCGATCCACCGCGGCCGCCGCCCCGGGCGGGACGCGACGGCGACGGCGATGCTGCGCGCGGCCGGCGCCGTGATCCTGGGGAAGACCGTGACCACGGAGTTCGCCTGCGGGGGCTCGGGGCCGACCCGCAACCCCCACGACCCGGGGCACACGCCGGGCGGCTCCTCCTCCGGCTCGGGCGCCGCCGTCGCCGACTACCAGGTGCCGCTCGCGCTCGGAACGCAGACGGCGGGATCGGTGATCCGGCCCGCCGCCTACAACGGCATCCCCGGCCTCAAGCCGACCTTCGGGTCGGTGCCGCGCGACGGCGTGAGCTTCGTCGCCGACTCGCTCGACACCATCGGGTGGTACGGCCGCAGCATCGAGGACCTCGCGCTGGTGCTGGGCGTCTACCGCGGCGAGAGGCTCCCCGCGCTCGAGGCGCTGGTCGAGCGCCGGTCGGTGGGGGGCCTCCGCATCGCCCTCTGCCGGACGCCGGACTGGTCGGTCGCCGGGCCCGGCGTCGCGGAGGCGCTCGACGATGCCCGGGAGGCGCTCGCGGGGCTGGGCGCGGAGGTCGAGGCGATGGAGCTCCCGCCCGAGTTCGACGACCTCGGCGAGGCCCAGAACCGGATCATGTGCCGCGAGATGACCTTCTGGCTGCAGGCGGAGTGGCGCGAGCGCCGCAGCGATCTCTCGGCGCACATCTCGGAGCGGCTCCGGCTCGGGGAGGGCGTCGGGGCGGCCGAGCTCGCGGAGGCCGTCGAGCTGGTGATGCGCTCCCGGCGGCGGATGCCGGAGATCTTCGAGCGCTACGACGCCATCATCGCGCCGAGCGCCCCCGGCGAGGCGCCGGCCGGCCTGGAGAGCACCGGCAACCCGATCCTGAACCGGATCTGGACGGTGCTCCACCTCCCGTGCGTCGCGGTCCCGGTGAGGCGCGGGCCGGGGGGGCTCCCGGTCGGCGTGCAGCTGGTCGGCGCCCGGGGGGACGACGCCCGGCTGCTCGCCATCGCGCAGCATGCGTGGCGGGCCCTCGGATCGCCCGGCGCCGTCGACCTCGCCGCGTAGGCCGCGGGCGGCGACGCGGCCTCCCCGCACGGCCCGGGGGCGCCCTCAGCCCCCCGGCCGCCCCTCCGCGTAGGCGCCCAGGAAGTCGCGCGAGAGCGTGACGAGCTCGCCGACCGCGTCGGCGAGCGCCACCACCGCCTCCTCCGTCAGGGGCAGCCGCTCCTCGACGGGCTCGCCGTCCCGGCTGCGGCCGGCGAAGCGCAGCCGGAGGGGCGAGCCGGGCTCCCCGCGCTCGCGCGCAAGCCGCGGCGGCTCCGCCTCGTGGACGCGGATGAGCACGGTGTAGCGGCCGAGCTCCTCGGCGTGCGCGGAGAGCGCCTCGGCGCTCTCCGCCGCGCTCTCGTCGAGGCCGAGCTCGGCGAGGATGGCGGAGGCCGGCATCTGCTCCAGGTGCGCGGCGAGGGCCTCCCACTCGCGGGCGCCGGGGAGCGGCGCCTCGAGCCTCTGGGCGACCGGCACCGTGCGGTCCGAGAGCGCCCGGTAGACCGCTGTGAAGCGTCGGGCCGCCTCGGCGAGGCGGGAGGCGATGGCGCCGGCCATCAGGGCGCGGTTGCCGGCGTCGGCGAGGAAGATGGCGCCCAGGATCGCATCCGCGGCGACCTGCGGCGCCCGCAGCGTGTCGTCGATGTAGTGGCGGAGCGCCTCGCGCTCGGCCGCAGCGCCCGTGGACATCGTGCTCCCGCCCGCCCCGCGGCGCCCGGGCGCCGCCGGGCACAGCCTACCCGCAGCGGGCGGGCGGGGCGGGCTACGCGCGGGGCGGGGCGCCGAGCGGCTGGGCCCGGGTCAGCCCGGCCGCGCGGCCGAGATGGAGCACGGCGATGGCGCCGGCCACCAGCGCCGCCGAGCTCCAGAAGATCGCCGCCACGCCGAAGCTGCTCGCCACGATGCCGAAGACGACGCCGGCGACGATGCCGGCGACGTCCCAGGCGAGCTGGAGCACCGCCGTCGCGCCCCCCTGCTGCTCGTAGGGGACGCGGTCGAGCGCGAGCGCGAAGCACCCCGTCTGCGTCGAGCCGAGGCCGAGGCCGGAGCAGAGGCCGGAGGCGAGCACGACGCCGAAGCTCTCGGCCGAGCCGAGCAGGATCATCGCGACGGTCATCGCGCTCAGCCCGAAGGTGACGACCGGCACGCGCCCGACGCGGTCGGAGATGCGCCCCCCGAGCGGACGCGCCACGAGCGAGGCGCCGCCGTGCATCGTGAAGAAGAACGCCACCTCGCCGAGTCCGCGCTCCTTCCCCAGCAGCGGCAGGAAGATGAAGGCCGCGGTGAAGGCGAGCGTCGTCGCAAGGAAGATCGAGGCCGGGAAGAGCGCGCGCGGCGGGAGCAGCGGGCCGCTGCGGCCCGCGCGCACGGCGGAGCCGACCGGGGGCTCGGAGACGGGCTGCACGAGGAAGAGGGCCGCCGCCGCGGTGAGGCTCGCGACGAGAAAGACCGTCCCGAATCCCCACTGCGCCGCGAACCAGGCGCCGGCGATGGGCCCGACCATCTGGGCGCTCCCGGCGGCCATCCCGAAGAAGCCGACGCCCTGCACCAGTCGCAGCGCGAAGAGGGCGAGCATCTCTCCCGTGGCCGCCATCGGCGCGATGGAGAGCGCCATGACGACGAGGCCGACGCGGATCAGCCACTTGCGGCCTCCGCGGTCGCTCCAGCGGCCGACGTAAGGCCGGAGCACGATGGGGACGACCGCGAAGGCCCCCACCACCAGCCCCACCTCCCACTCCGCGCCCCCGACCTCGTCGATGTAGTCGGGGAGGGTGGTGGTGAGATAGAAGAGGCTCGCGAAGAAGGAGAAGGTCGTCAGGAGCGTGAGGACGTAGTCGCGGCTCCAGAGCTGCTCACGCTCCCCGGGCGGCCTCACGCCGGGGGGGCCTCGGCACGCGCGAGCGCGCCCGGGGGCAGGAGGGCGTGCACGCCGCGCACGCCGGCGTTCACGATCTGGGTCACGCGCAGGTCGACCACGACCGAGGCGAGCGCGAGCGCCTCGGAGCGCGAGAGGCCCGTGCGCTCCGAGATGAGACCGACCATCGCATCGAGCGCGATGTGCGCCGCCTCGTCGAGATCCTCGTGCACGCCGAGCGTGAGGGTGCCGGCCGGCGTCTCGGCGCGCATCGTCTCGAGCCCGAGGTCCTCGTGCAGGCGCACCACGAGCTCGACACGCTCCATGGCGCACTCCACGGCCGTCCCGGAGACCTCGCCGTCCCCCTGCGCGGCGTGGCCGTCGCCGACGGAGAGGAGCGCGCCCGGCGCCGCGACCGGGAGCAGGAGCCGGCTCGAGGCGACGAGCTCGCGGCAGTCGATATTCCCCCCCTCGCGCCGGGGCGGCCACGTCGGATGGAGCCCGGGCTCGGCCGGGGCGAGCCCGATCACCCCCAGGAAGGGGCGCAGCGCGACGGTGTGCCCGAACTGATCGCGTGCGAGCCCGGCCTCGCGGTCGAGCTCCCAGCGCAGCAGCGCCGGACGGCCCGAGACGCCGAGGCGCTCGGCGAGCGGCGTGGCGCGGCGAGCGGCGTACGTCCAGCCCCAGGGTCCGGTGCGCAGCGAGACCAGCTCCACCTCGAGGGTCATCCCCGGCTCCGCTCCGCGCACCGCGATGGGGCCGGTCAGCGCGTGGCCGTCGTCGATGCCCTCGCGCCGGGGCTCGTAGGCGCGGTGCGGCGATCCGTCGCCGCGGGGCGGCTCGAGGCTCCACAGCGCGTCGAGGGTCGAGAGGACGACGGTGTCGCCTGAGTCGATGGTGAGCGCCGGGGGGAGCTCGCGCGAGAAGCGGCCGTGCAGGGTGCCGTCCCCCGGCGTCAGAGCGTGCGTCGCCACCGTGGCCCCCGCTTCGCGCAACGAGTCGGCTGAGAGCGGCGCCGGGCTCCGCCGGCGGACAGCATAGATGGAATGAAGGTCGGTCCCCTCGTCAGAGGGGATACTCCCCCCGGAACAACGGCCTCAGAGGGCCAAGGACGGCTCGCAAGAGCCTGAGCGACGTAGGGAGACCGACCGTGAGAGAGGGTACAGCACTCGCCGAGAGCAGGAAGGAGCGGGGCACGGAGCTCGCGACCGTTGGTATCGACGTGAGCGACCGCTACCGCCACCTCTGCTTCCTCGGGGACGACGGGGAGATTCTCCGGGAGGGGCGAGTCCGCACGACGACCGCGGCGCTCACCCGGACGCTCGCGAGGGTGCCGGGCGCGCGGGTGGTGATGGAGGTGGGGCCGCGCGACGGCACCACTCACGCCCGTACCGACGAGAGCCACAGCTGCAGACGGGAGGCGCGATAGGCACCAGGTACGCTGACACAGAGAGGCCGCCACGCGCCGCCCGGCTGCCCGGGGCCCCGGGCAGCCGCGGGCATCGTCGACCCCGCACGGGGGCGATGCTAGGGTCAGCGGCGCGCGAGGCCGCCGCCCGGGGCCCGCGCGCTCGCAGGAGATGCTCCCGTGCCACGGCGCCTCCCCCTCGCGCTCGCCGGCGCCCTCGCGGCGGCCGGCCTCCTGATCGCGGCCGGCTGCGGCGCCCTCGGGCTCGGCGAGGATGAGGAGCGCGTCCTGATGCTCCGCTACTGGCAGGCCCCGTCGCTCCCCAGCCCCTACCTCTCCTCCGGGTTCAAGGACCGGGACGCCGCCGCCGTGACGCTCGAGCCGCTGGCGAGCTACGACCCGGAGGGGCGGCTCGTTCCCCGGCTCGCCGAGGGGATCCCGACCCTGG
>DAOULG010000289.1:0-6881 GCA_034420495.1 Dehalococcoidia bacterium | reverse complement strand
AGTCGGCGTCGATCGCGCGGAGCAGCTCCCGGAGCCGCCGCCGCTCCTCCAGCGCCCGGCGCGCCGCCTCCTCGGGGCCCGGCCCCCCGCCGCCCGGGTCGCGGAGCGCCGGGGCGACGAAGGCGGCCGTTACGAGCACGAGCAGCAGGAGCACGAGCCACTCCACGCTACGGCTCCCCGGCCGGGCCGGAGCCCTCTGCGAGGCGGCGCATCCTCAGGAGCGCGAGGCCGCCTCCGAGGGCGACCACCGCCAGCGATCCCGCCACCCAGCCGAAGAGCAGCAGGTTGAAGCCCTCCCGGGGGAGCTCCGCCAGGACGCGCTCGCCGTAGCGCGCGCGGAAGAAGAAGACGATCTGATCGGGAGGGGTTCCGGCCGCGAGCTGCTCCCGGATCGTCGCGCGCATGTCCTCGCAGATGGCGCGGGCGCACTGGTCGAGCCGCTCGTTGACGCACTGGGGGCAGAGCAGCTGCCGCTCTATGGCGAGCTGCTGCTCGGGGTCGACCTGCTGGGCTGAGGCCGCGGGCGTCCCAGCGGGGAGCGCCTTGAGGGCGAGGAGAGCCGCGGCGAGCAGGAGCAGCGCCGCCGCCCCGGCCGCGCGGGCGCCCGCCCCCCGTGAGCCTCCGGCCTCCACCGCGACCTCAGGCGCGCCCGGCCGCGTCGGCCGCGGCGGCCTGCCCGCGGGGGCGCTGCCAGCCGAAGGCGAGGAGGCCTCCCGCGACGACGAGTCCCGCGCCCGTCCAGAGCCAGAAGACGAGCGGGTTCACGAAGGCCTGGAACTCGGCGACGAGATCCTCGTCCCAGCCCTGGATGAAGAGATAGAGATCCTCCCGCCAGGTGCTCCTCACGGCGACGACGCCCATCGGCTGGTCGGGGAAGTGCGTGAAGAAGCGCCTCCCCGGCCGCAGCTCGCCGAGGAGCCTCCCCCCCTCGCGCACGGTGACGGTCGCGAGGGCGTCGCTCTCCACGCCGTTCGCGGTCCCCGGCCGGCCCTCGAGGCGCTCGTAGGTGAGCGTGTACCGCCCGGCCTCGAAGGACTCCCCCGGCGCGACCGCGACGCGCACCTGCTGCTGGTAGGCCGTCGACGCGACGACGGCGACGGCCATCACCGCCAGCCCGAGGTGGACGAGGTAGCCGCCGTAGCGCCTCGGGTCGCGCAGGAAGAGCGCCCAGACGGCGCGCGCCCACGAGGAGGCGCCTCCCCCGGCCGCCCGCCGCGCGCCCCTGGCGCCGAGCCAGTACTCGCGCAGGGTGACCGCTGAGAGCGTGACGGCGCAGACCAGGCCCCCGAGCGCGAAGGCGTCGCGCACCCCGGCGGCCCAGAGCAGCGCGGCGGAGCCGGCGAGCACGCCTCCCGGGAGCAGGAAGCGGCGCCGGAGCGAGGGAGCCGAGCCGCGGCGCCACGGCAGCAGCACGCCGGCCGAGGCGGCGAGCAGCAGCGCCGCGAGCAGCGGCCCCACGGCCTGGTCGTAGAAGGGCTCGGAGACGGTGATGCGCACGCCGCGGGCGAGCTCCGAGGCGACCGGGAAGAGCGTGCCGCCCAGGATCACGAGCGCGATG
Organism: Dehalococcoidia bacterium; assembly: GCA_034420495.1. Lineage (GTDB taxonomy): Bacteria > Chloroflexota > Dehalococcoidia > UBA2979 > UBA2979 > VYDC01. Next base: position 5,323 of record DAOULG010000289.1, on the reverse strand, counting down.
GCGGTGAGCAGGTAGTTGTTGACGATGAGGCCGGTCTCGCGGGAGAGCAGCGAGTCGAAGTCGTGGGGCCCCCCGAGCCGCGGGGAGCGCCACGCAAGGAGCGCCACCGAGCCCAGGATCACAACGGCGAGGATGCCGAGGAAGTAGGGCCCTATCTCCGACTGGGCGAAGGAGTGCACGGAGGAGACGAGACCGCTGCGCACGTTGAAGGTGCCGAAGACGGCGAGCGAGAAGGCCGCCGCCGCCATGGCGAGGTTCCAGAGCCGGAGCATCCCCCGGCGCTCCTGCACCGCGAAGCCGTGGAGGAGCGCGATGGTCGGGAGCAGCGGGAGGATCGCCGAGTTCTCGACCGGATCCCACGCCCAGTAGCCGCCCCAGCCCAGCACGGTGTAGGCCCACCACCCGCCGAGCACGTTCCCGGTCGCGAGCACGACGAAGGAGCCCAGCGCCCACGGCCTCGCGGCGCGCACCCAGGCGGCGTCGACGTGCCCGGCGAGGAGCGCGGCGGAGCCGATGGCGAAGGGCGCCGCCGTCGACGTGAGCCCGGCGAGGAGCATCGGCGGGTGGATCAGCATCGCGGGGTCCACCAGGAGCGGGTTGAGGCCGACGCCGTCCGCCGGCGTCACGGCCGCGACCTCGAACGGCGAGGCGAGGAAGACGAGCGGGACGAGGAAGGCGGCGAGCGCCGCGCCGCCCACGGCCTGCGCGTGCCCGCGCGCCCACGGCAGGGCCCGCGGGAGGTGGCGCGCGACGCCCGCGAGCCAGAGCGAGAGGAGCCAGGTCCAGAGCAGCAGCGAGCCGGGCTGCCCGCTCCAGAGGGCGGCCCACTTGAAGGCCGTCTCCATGTCGCGGGAGGAGACGGAGGCGACGTAGATGAGGCTGAAGTCGTCTCGGAGCAGCGCCCAGGCGAGGGTCGCCATCGCCACGGTGAGGAGCGCCGCCGTCGCGTAGAGCGCCCTCTGGCCGGAGGAGACGGCGCCCGGGTGCGGCCGCCGCACCCCCCAGGTCGAGGCGCCGAGCGCGAAGAGGGCCGCGGCGAGGGCCGCCACGAGCGCGGAGGCGCCCAGCGCCCCCGCGAGGTTCACGGCGACCCGGTGGAGGAGGAGCGCTCCGGCACGAAGACGTCGGTGTCCGAGGGGTCGGTCACGAACTCGTTCTCATGCTTGATGACGACCGAGGAGGCGGCGAGCCGCCCCGGCCCCGAGGCGACGCCCTCGACGACGACGAAGGTGCGCGGACCGAAGAGGCCGGGGACGACGCCGTCGTAGGAGATCGCCATCCGATCCCCCTCCTCGCCCTCGATCTCGAAGGCGATCGGCCGGCCGGAGCTCTCGACGATCGTCCCCGGCACGACGCGGCCGCCGACGCGCCAGCGCCCGCCCTCCGGGTCCAGCTCCTGCGCGAACTCCTCGGGGGTGACGTAGTAGGAGAGCGAGGACGAGGCGGCGATGGCGGCGAGGGAGGCGACCGCGAGCGTGGCGACGAGGAAGACCGCCACCAGCCGCCGGCGGTGGGAGAGGCGGCGGGGCCGCAGCCAGTCCGTGAGCCGGCTCATCCTCAGGTCCCCCCCGCCAGAGCCTCCAGCATCGCACGGAAGTCCTGCTCCCGCAGCTCTCCGATGTACTTGCCGGAGACGCGGAGCCCGGGCAGCAGGAAGAAGGCCTCCGGCAGCGCGACCACGCCGTAGTCGAGGTAGACGTCGCCGCCGCGCACGTTGGGGAAGCTCAGGCCGTGGCGCCGTGAGAAGGCGACGGCGTCGGCGTGGTTGTCCATCACGTTCACGCCGACGAAGGTGTAGCCCCGCGCCTCGTATTCCCTCCAGAGCCGCTCGATGAGGGGCGCCTCGCGCTCGCAGGGGGCGCACCACGAGGCCCAGAAGTAGAGGAAGAGCGGCCCGTCCGCGTGCCGCGCCAGGCTGAAGCTCCCGCCGTCGAGCGTCTCCGCGGAGAAGCCGGGCGCGACGGAGAGGGCGGTGTCGCTCGCCCCGAGGGGGGAGTCGCCGACGCCCCGGAAGATCCCCAGGGCGAGCCCCGCCAGGAGCAGCGCGAGCGCGACGCCGACGGCGCCCAGCACGAGGCGGGGCGCACCCGCCCGGCCGCGGAGGTCCGCCGGAGAGTGGGACATCGGCAAAGAGGCTACGGCCCCGCATCGCGCCGATCAACGCGCAGCACCGCCCCCGCCGGCCCGCGGCAGTTGACCGATGCGCGGCCTGATGCGACTGTACGCGCGGCCGTGCGGCGATCCGCGGCAGGGCGCCGGCGAGCCGACGGGAGGTGGTGGTGCGCCTCGATCGCGTGCACGCGCGGCGCCTCGCTTCGGCCGCCGCGATACTCCTCATCGGACTCGCGCTCACCGCCTGCAGCGACCCGCAGTCCACCATCGAGCCCCGCTCCGACGCCACGCAGACGGTGCAGGACGTCTACGTCATCGTCTTCTGGCTCGCGGCGGTGGTCTTCTTGGGGGTGCTGGGGGCGACGCTCGTCCTCTCCATCTGGTTCCGCGAGCGCCCGGGCCGCGTCGCCTCGCAGTTCCACGGCAACAAGCGGCTCGAGATCGTCTGGACCCTGATACCGGTCGTGATCCTGGTCGCGATCTTCATCCCGACGGCGGCCGCGATCGGGGACCTCGAGCCCGACGCGGACAACCTCCCGCCGGGCACCGTCCGCGTGGAGGCGATCGGCCACCAGTGGTGGTTCGAGTTCCGCTACCCCGATCTCGGCATCGTGACCGCGAACGAGATGCACATCCCCGTCGACCGCCCCACCTACGTCGCGCTGCTCTCCGAGGACGTGATCCACTCGTTCTGGATCCCGCAGCTCGTCGGCAAGGTCGACATGGTGCCGGGCCGCGAGAACGCGGTGATCTTCACGCCCAACGAGGCGCGCGACGAGGCCTACCTGGGCCAGTGCGTCGAGTTCTGCGGCACCTCGCACGCCAACATGCGCTTCCGCGTCTTCGTCGACGAGCAGGCCGACTTCGACGCGTGGGTGGAGGCGCAGCTCGCCCCGCCCGTCGAGGCGGAGACGCTCTCGGAGCTGGCGCAGGAGGGGGCGGCGCTCTTCCAGAACCCGATCCTCGCGCTCGGCGTGACGCCGTGCGTCGGCTGCCACACGGTCAAGGGGACGCCGGCCGTCGGGCTCATCGGCCCCGACCTGACGCACGTGGCGTCGCGCTCGACGCTCTTCGCCGGGATCCGCGACGGCTTCTCGGGCTCCGAGGATCCCGATCGCGTGCAGCGCGAGCTCGAGCGCTGGCTCTCGGATCCCGACGACATCAAGCCGGGCGTGACGGTCCGCCAGAACGGGATGCCGGCGTGGGGCGAGCACCTCACGCGCGAGCAGATCACGGCGATCGCCGCCTACCTGCGGGAGCTCAAGTAGGGGGCGCGCCCCGCCGCGCCGTGAGCGGGCGCGGGAGCGCGCCCGGACGCTGAGGGAGGAACGGGAGTATGGCGACCGCCGCCGGCACGCTCGCCGCGCCCGCCGCCCAGGCGCCCTCCGGCATCTGGGCCTGGCTCACGACCGTCGATCACAAGCGCATCGGGACCCTCTACGGCCTCTCCGGGATGGTCTTCTTCGTCGTCGCCGGCATCGAGGCGCTCCTCATCCGCAGCCAGCTCGCCGTCCCGAACGGCGAGGTGGTCGACGCCGACCTCTTCAACGCGCTCTTCAGCATGCACGCGCTCACGATGATCTTCCTCGGCGTGATGCCGCTCGGGGCCGCCTTCTTCAACTGGCTGGTGCCGCTGATGATCGGCGCGCGCGACGTCGCCTTCCCGCGGCTCAACGCGCTCTCCTACTGGATATTCCTCTCGGGCGCGTTGATGCTGAACGCGAGCTGGCTGCTCGGCGGCGCGCCGGACACGGGCTGGTTCGCCTACGCGCCGCTCACCGAGAACGCCTACTCGACCGGCCGCTCGATGGACTTCTACACGGTCTCGCTGATCATCCTGGGCACCTCGTCCCTCATCGCCTCGCTCAACTTCATCGTCACCATCATCAACCTGCGCGCGCCGGGGATGACGATGTTCCGCCTCCCCGTCTTCGTCTGGATGACGATGATCGTCGCCTGGCTCCTGGTGCTCTCGCTCCCGGTGCTCACGGTCGGCCTCATCCAGCTCTACTTCGACCGGAACTTCACGACGAACTTCTTCATCCCCGACGGCGGCGGCGACCCGGTCCTCTGGCAGCACATCTTCTGGATCTTCGGGCACCCCGAGGTCTACGTCCTGATCCTGCCGGCGATGGGGATCGTCTCGGAGGTGCTCCCGACCTTCTCGCGCAAGCCCCTCTTCGGCTACGGCGCCGTCGTCTTCGCCGGGATATCGATCGCCATCCTCGGCTTCGCCGTGTGGAGCCACCACATGTTCACGACGGGGCTCGGCCCCGTGCCGCGCGTCGTCTTCTCCGCGACGACGATGACGATCGCCGTGCCGACGGGCGTGAAGATCTTCAACTGGCTGGGGACGCTCTACGGCGGGAACATCCGCTTCACGACCGCGATGTACTTCGCCGTCGGCTTCATCGCGACCTTCACCGTCGGCGGCATCTCGGGCGTGATGCACGCCTCGCCGCCGGTCGACACGCAGCAGCAGGACACCTACTTCATCGTCGCCCACCTGCACTACGTCCTCTTCGGCGGCGCCATCCTGGGGATCTTCTCGGGCGTCTACTACTGGTTCCCGAAGTTCACGGGGCGCTTCCTCTCGGAGGGCCTCGGGAAGCTCCACTTCTGGCTCTTCTTCATCGGCCTCAACGTCACCTTCTTCCCGATGCACTTCCTCGGCGTCTCCGGGATGCCGCGGCGCATCTACACCTACGACGCCGGGCTCGGCTGGGAGACCTGGAACTTCGTCGCCACCCTGGGCGCCTTCGTCATCGCGGCCGGCATGCTCGCCTTCATCTGGAACTTCTACCGCGCGATGCGCGAGGAGCCCTCCGCGCCCGACAACCCGTGGGACGGGCCGACGCTTGAGTGGGCGACCAGCTCGCCGCCGCCCGAGCACGACTTCGACGTCGTCCCCGTCGTGCGCGCCCGCGATCCCGTCTGGTACGACCGCGACCACGGCGTCGCGCCGCCCGAGCCGGACCCGAACGAGCACATCCACCTGCCGCCGCCCTCGTACTACCCGCTGCTCATCGGCGTGGGCTTCACGCTGATGGGGGTGGGGGCGCTCTCGCACCTCGCGGTGCTCGCGCTCGGGGTGGTGGTCGTCATCTACGGCATCTGGGGCTGGGCGCTCGAGCCGACCGGCGCCGAGCCCGCCGCGGGCGGGCACTAGGGGAGCGGGGGAGCGAGATGGCGCAGGCCTCGCACGCGGCGG
>DAOULG010000288.1:0-20025 GCA_034420495.1 Dehalococcoidia bacterium | reverse complement strand
CGCCGCCGCCGGTCGCCACCGAGGCGCGCTGGCAGAAGCGCAGCAGCGCCGTGCGGCCGAGCAGGCTGCGCGCCTCCTCGGTGCTCAGGCCGGGGAGCTGGACGGAGATGTCCTGCGAGCCCTGCCGCGTGATCTCGGCCTCGGCCACCCCGGCGCCGTCGACGCGCCTCCGCAGCACCGTGATCGTCCCGTCCAGGGCGTCGTCGAGCGCGCCGTCGAAGTCGTCCGGAACGACCGCCCGCAGCAGCAGGCGGGTGCCGCCCTGCAGGTCGAGGCCGAGCCGCATCTCCTCGCGCTCGAAGCCGCCGATGGTGAGGCCGCGCCCCTCCGGCCAGGGGACGGCGCCGGGGAGGTAGCGCCCGGGATCCTGCGGCCAGACGACGACCAGGGCCGCCGCGGAGAGGAGCGCGATCAGGAGCAGGGCGACGCTGTTCCGGCGCAACCGCACGCTCTACCCCGCCCCGCCCGGATCCGCATCCCGGGGTGCGCGCTCGCTCACCTCCTGCACGGCGTGCGCGGTGGCGTCGAGGACGACGCCGGGGGCGATCTCGAGCCGGATCCGGGTCGGCCCCTCGTCGGGGATGCGGATCTCCACGACGCGCGCGTAGAAGCCCCCCGTGGTCAGCACCAGGTCCCCCTCGGCGAGGCTCGCGATGTCGCGGCGCTGGCGCCGCTGCTGCGCGAGCACGGGCCGGAGCAGGATCAGGTAGAAGGCGGCGACGACGACGACCAGGGCGAGGACGACGTCCATCAGGAGCCGCCCGCCGGCGCCGCCTCCGGGGGGCCGGGCGGCGGCGCGCCGGAGCCGGCCCCCGCCCGGGCCTCCTCCTCGGACCAGTCGTGCCCGGCGACCTTGGTGAGGCCCTCGCCCGGGCCGAGGCGGTCGACGTAGAGGATGCCGTTGATGTGGTCGACCTCGTGCTCCAGCGCCTGCGCCAGCAGGTCGTTCTCCGCCGAGAGCTCGACCGGGGCCCCGCTCCCGTCGAGCGCGCGCACCACCACCCGCTCGGAGCGCACCGGCGCGCCCCGGTAGCCGGGCACCGAGAGGCAGCCCTCCCCCTCCGCCCGGCGCTCCCCCGAGCGCTCCACGACCTCGGGGTTGACGAGCGGGAAGGGGCGCTCCCCGGGGAGGCCTATCACCACCACCCGGAGCCCGGCGCCGATCTGGGGCGCGGCGAGCCCGACGCCCTGCGCCCTCTCCATCGACTCGATCATGTCCCCGATCAGCCGGCGGACGCTCTCGTCCACGACCCGCACGCGCCGCGCCGGCAGGCGCAGCACGGGGTCGCCCAGATAGCGGATGGGGCGAATCGTCATGCCGCTCCTCGGGGCACATCGGCTGCGCGGCCGCCCGATTGTACCCGCGCCCCCGCCTTGGGTCTTTGGACGGCGGCGCCCCGCCCAGCCCGCCCGCTCAGTCGACGGCGGCGGGGTCGACGTCCACCCGCCAGCCGGCCGGAAGGTCGAGCGGGCGCAGCAGATCCGCGGGGTCGTCGGCCTTTACCAGGATCGACCAGCGGTGGCGCCCGCGCGCGCGCGCCACGCGCGGGCGCAGCGGCCCGAGCACCTCGGCGTGGGGCTCCCCGGCCGCGAGCCGGCGCACCTCCGCCGCCATGCGGGCGGCCTCCTCCGCGCCGTAGGCGGGGCGCGGGTGGGCGAAGAGCAGCCGCGCCAGGCGCCGCACCGGCGGGTAGCCGTGCGCCGCCCGCCACTGCAGCTCCCCCTCGAGGAAGCCGTCGACGTCGTGGGCGGCGGCCGCCTCGACGGCGCGATCGTCCGGCTGCAGCGTCTGGATCACGACGCGGCCCGACCGCTCGGCGCGGCCGGCGCGGCCGGCGACCTGCACGAGCAGCTGGAAGGTCCGCTCGCGCGAGCGGAAGTCGCCCTCGCGGAGCGTGTAGTCGGCGAGCACGACGCCGACCAGCGTCACCGCCGGCAGGTCGAGGCCCTTCGCCACCATCTGCGTCCCGACCAGGATGTCGACCTCCTGCCTCAGGAAGCGGTCGAGGATCGCCTCGTGCTGCTCGCGCCGCCGGGCGGTGTCGCGGTCCCAGCGGGCGACGCGCGCCTCCGGGAGGAGGCGGCGCACCTCGCTCTCCACCCGCTGCGTGCCGGCGCGCGCCGGCCGGAGCGACCCGCCGCAGCGCGCGCAGGCGGCCGGCACCTGGCGCCGGCGCCCGCACTGGTGGCAGAGCAGGAGGCGCCGCCCGGGGGCGCCGTCCGCCCCGCCGTCCGGCGTGTGCAGCGCGAGCGAGACGTCGCAGGAGGAGCACTCGGGCGAGTGCCCCTGCGGGCAGAGCAGGAAGCCGGCGAGCCCGCGGCGGTTCAGGAAGAGGATCGCCTGCTCCCCCCGGTCGAGCGTCTCCTCGAGCGCGGCCGACAGCTCATCCGAGAAGAGCGACCGCGCGCCGCGCATGTCGACGACCTCGACCGCGGGCAGCTCGTCGGAGGGCCACACCGCGACGCCGCCCGCCGGCTGCGGCACCGCCCGCACGCGCCGGGGGAGGTCGACGCGCTCCATCTCCCCCGACGCCGCCCGGTACCACTGCTCCGCCGACGGGGTGGCGGTGCCGAGCACGAGCGCGGCGCCGTGGAGCTCGCAGAGGCGGCGCGCGACGTCGCGCGCGTCGTAGGCGGGCGGCGGTTCCTCCTGCTTGTAGGTCCACTCGTGCGCCTCGTCCACCACCACCAGTCCCAGGTCGGGGACCGGCGCGAAGAGCGCCGACCGCGAGCCGATCACGACGTCGTAGCGCCCCTGGGCCGCGGCGTGCCACTCGTCGTAGGCCTCCCCCAGCGAGAGCCCGGAGTGGAGGACGCCGACGCGTCCGGGGAAGCGCTCGGCGAAGCGCCGGACGGTCTGGGGCGTGAGCGCGATCTCGGGGACGAGCACGATGCCGCGGCGCCCCCGCTCCACGGCGTGCGCCAGCGCGTCCAGGTAGACCTCCGTCTTCCCCGAGCCGGTGACGCCGACCAGGAGCAGCGCCGCGGCCGGGTCGCCGGCGCCCTGCGCCTGGTCGATGAGAGAGCGCGCGCGCGCCGAGGCGATGCGCTGGTCGGCGGTCAGCTCGGGGCGGGGACGGCTGACGACCGAGAGCCCGGCGAGCGGGTCGCGCCGCCTCAGCACCTCCTCGACTGAGACGAGGCGCTCGCCCGCGAGCCGTTCGACCGCCGCCCGCACGGCGGGCCCGATCTCGCGCGCGAGGTCGGCGAGCGGCGCCTCGGGCTCCCCGCCCCGCTCGGCCTCGCCGGCGAGCCGCGCCAGCAGCGCCGCCTCCGCCTCCTCCGCGCGCGTGCGCGAGAGGCGCCGGACCTCGCTCACGGCGCGCTCGCGGGAGACGGCGAGGGCGAGCCTCCCGGAGCGGTCGTCCCCCCCGCCGTCCCCGCGCGGGGGGGCGGCCCCGACCCAGCCGCCTGAGACGAGCGCCTCCACGACGGCGCGGCCGCCGGCGATGCGGGCGAGCTCCCCCCGGTGGAGCGGACCCGGGGCGTCCAGCAGGGCGCGGAGCGCGCGCGCCGGACGCGAGCGGCGGCGGCCCTCGAGCGCGTCGGCGCGCGCCCGGGCCTCCGCCGCCGTCGCGAGCAGGCGCACGACCCGGGCCACGCGCGGGCGCGCGCGCGGCGGCTCGAGCCGGTAGCGCCTCTCCGCCAGGCCCCGGCGGAGGAGGGCGGCGAGAGCCCCCGCGAAGCCGCGCGCCCCGAGGCGCCGGCGCAGCTCCTCCTGCGGCCGCGGCTCCGGGCCCAGGAGCGCGAAGAGGCGCGCCTGCGCCTCGGGCAGCTCGGGCTCCGGCCCGGCGCCCGCGGCGCGCGCCACAAGGCTCCGCGGCCGCTCGCCGGCGCCCGGGGGGAGCATGAGCGCGTGGGACTCCCACGCCGGGGCAAGGTAGCGCGCGGCGATCCACTGCGCGAGCTCGAGGCGCGGACCCGGGATCACCGGCGCGTCCTCGAGCGGGGGATCGAGCGGCCGGGTCGTCCCGGCGTAGCCGGGGAGATCGAACGGCCCCTCGACCACGACCCCCTGCAGCGTGCGCGCGCCGAAGGGGACGTGCACGACCTCCCCGGCGCGGGCCTCGCGGCCCGGCGGGATGCTGTAGGTGAAGGTCATCGTCGTGCGCTGGCCGGAGTTGACGGCGACGCGCGCGTAGCGGCTGCGTCCCGGCGCCCTCTCTCCGGGCGGGGTCGGTGCTGCGGGGGGCGGCTCGCTCACGAGCCGATGATAGGGCCGCGGGGGCGGCCGGCCGCTAGGAGCCGCCCGGCGCCCGGCGCGCCTCCTTGACGCGCGCGGCCCGCCCGGTGCGCCCGCGGAGGTAGTAGAGGCGCGATCGGCGCACGCGCCCGCGGCGCAGGACCTCGACGCGCACCACGCGCCGCGAGGCGAGCGGGAAGCTGCGCTCGACGCCGACGCCGGAGGCGATGCGGCGCACCGTGAAGCTCCCGCCCGGCCCCTTCGTCACGCGCAGCACGACGCCCTCGAAGGGCTGCACGCGCTCGCGCCCGCCCTCGACGACGCGCACGTAGACGCGCACGGTGTCGCCGGCCCCGAACTCGGGGATGGCGGCGTTCCGCTCCGGCGCGAGCTCACGCAGGTCGACGGCTGGCATGGCGACTGCCCCCTGAATCGGTCGCCGTGTCGGCGCGGTGCCGATGGGCCCGGAGGGATCGCAGTCTACGGCTCGCCCGCCGAAGCGTCGAGGCCGGCCGGCCCCTCGCCGCCCCCCGGCCCGGGCTCCGCGAGCGAGGCCCGCTCGGCCCGGGTGAGGTCGGCCGCGGCGAGCAGATCGGGCCGCCGCTCGCCGGTGCGGCGTATCCGCTCGGCGCGGCGCCAGCGCGCCACCGCCCCGTGGTCGCCGGAGAGCAGCACCGGGGGGACGCCCCAGCCCCGGAAGTCGCGGGGACGCGTGTACTGCGGGTACTCGAGCAGCCCGTCGTCGAAGGACTCCTCCGCGAGGGAGTCCTCGCCGCCGAGCACGCCGGGGACGCGGCGCGCGACGGCGTCGATGACGAGCAGCGCCGGGATCTCCCCGCCGGAGAGCACGACGTCGGCGACGCTCACCTCCCGGTCGACGAGGTGCTCGCGCACGCGCTCGTCGACCCCCTCGTAGCGGCCGCAGAGGAGGAGCAGGCGCGGGCTCCCGGCGAGCTCCGCGGCGAGGGCGGCGTCGAGGCGGCGCCCCTGGGGCGTCAGCAGCACGACCTCGGCGGCGGGCTCCGCCAGCGGCTGGACCGCCTCGACGGCGGCGAAGAGGGGCTCGGGGCGCATCACCATCCCCGGCCCGCCGCCGAAGGGGTAGTCGTCCACCGAGAGATGGCGCCCGAGCCCCCACCCGCGGAGGTCGTGGACGACGACCTCGAGCAGGCCCGCGCGCCGGGCACGCCCCAGCAGCGTCTCCTGAAGCGGCGCCTCCAGGATGCCGGGGAAGAGCGTCAGCACGTCGATGCGCACGGGGACGCTACTCCGGCGGGCCGGCCGCGAGCTCGGCGTGCGTGGCGTCGGAATCGCCGCCCCCCGCCCCCCCGGCCGGAGGCGCGGCGAGCTGCTGGCAGGCGTGCCGCAGCACGCCCAGCACCGCGCCGATGCTCTCGGTCGCGCCGCGCTCGCTCCCGGGGAGGTTGAGCAGGAGCGTGCGGCCGCGCACGCCGGCGAGGCCCCGCGAGAGGGAGGTGAAGGGCGTGGAGGCGCGGCCGGCGGCGCGCATCGCCTCGGCGAGGCCCGGCACGGGGTAGTCGATCACCGCCGCCGTCGCCTCGGGCGTGCGGTCGCGCGGCGCGAGGCCGGTGCCGCCGGTCGTCACGACGAGGGAGAGGCCCTCCCGGTCGCACCAGCCGGCGAGCAGGGCGGTGATCTCCTCCTCCTCGTCGGGGAGGAGCGCCCGCAGGGCGACCTCGAAGCCGGCGCCCGAGAGGGCCGAGGCGACGGCGGGGCCGGCGGTGTCCTCCCGCCCGCCGCGGGCCCCCGCGTCGGAGACCGTCAGCACGCCGGCGCGGAGCGCCATCGCCACCTCCTCCTCCCCCGCTCACGGTGCGCCCTGCGGGCGCCGACGGGCAAGGGCGCGCCGCCCTCCCGCGGCGCCGGGCGCCCCCTGTTGTGGGGCCGGTGGGGCGTGTGATAGTTTCTCGGGACCGTAATGGGGAGAAATGGGGCACAGTCCCTGTGCCGGCTGGATGACAGCGGGGCGGCGTGTACTTCTACGGCTCCTTCGATCACGCGGTCGACGACCGCGGCCGGGTCGCCGTCCCGGCGCGCTACCGCAACGCCTTCGCCCGCGGCGGCGTCCTGCGGGCGAGCGCGGACGGCTGCATCGAGCTCTACACCCACGAGGGCTTCGAGCAGGAGACCCGCTCCCGTCTCGGCGATCACGTCAGCACCCGCGACATCGAGGGGCGGCGCGTCCGGCGCGGCTTCCTCCCCGGCGCCTTCACGGTGGAGCTCGACGGGCAGGGCCGCGTGCTGCTGCCTCTCGCGATGCGCGAGGCCGCGTCGCTCAAGGGCCGCGCCACGGTCATCGGCTGCGGCGACTACGTCGAGCTGTGGAGCCCGGAGCGCTGGGAGCGCGAGCGGGCGGCGGCCGAGGCCGGCGACGCCGGAGGGGAGGGGACGCCGTGACGGCGCTGCTGGCCCCGCCGGCCCGGGGCGACGGCGGCTCGCCCCCTCCCCGCCCCGACGCCGGCGCGACCCTCCACGAGCCGGTCATGGCGGCCGAGGTGGTGCGTCTCCTCCGGCCGCGGCCGGGCGGGCGCTACATCGACGCGACGCTCGGGACGGCCGGGCACGCCCTCGCCCTGCTCGCGGCCGAGCCCTCGGCCCGGCTGCTCGGGATCGACCGCGACGAGCAGGCCCTCGACGCCGCCCGCGCGCGGCTCGCCTCCCGGGGCGACGCGGCGACGCTCTGCCACGGCCGCTTCGACGACCTCCCCGCGATCGCGGCCGCGTGCGGCATCGAGCAGGCCGACGGCGTTCTCTTCGACCTGGGGCTCTCCTCGCTGCAGATCGCCGCGCCGGGGCGGGGCTTCTCGTTCCTGCGCGACGAGCCGCTGGACATGCGCATGGATCCCGAGGGGGAGGGGCCGAGCGCCGCCTCCATCGTGAACGGCTACCCGGAGCGCCGGCTGGCGGCGCTGCTCCGGGAATTCGGAGAGGAGAGACGATCTCGCGCGATCGCGCGGGCGGTGGTGGCCAGCCGCCCGCTCCGGACGACGGGTGACCTCGTCACCGCCATCGAGCAGGCCGTGAGACCGGGCCGGGGACGTCCAGACCACATCCACCCCGCTACCCGGACGTTTCAAGCCCTGCGGATCGCCGTCAACGACGAGCTCTCGCTCCTCGACGCGGCGCTTCCCGGTGCTCACGGCCTGCTCGCTGCCGGTGGCCGCCTGGTCGTCCTCTCCTACCACTCGCTGGAGGACCGCATCGTCAAGCGCTTCCTGCGGCGCGAGGCGACCGGCTGCCTCTGCCCGCCCCGAACCCCGGCCTGCCTCTGCGGCCACGTGGCGACGCTCGCCGATCTCACCCGCCGCCCGCTCCGGCCCGGCGCCGACGAGGTGGCGCGCAACCCCCGCTCCCGGTCGGCGCGGCTGCGGGCGGCGGAGCGCCTCCCCGCACCGGGCGGCGCCTGATGGCGACGCACCCGCGCGCCGCGCCGCTCGCCGGGGGGGCGATCCCCGGCGGGCCGGGCCGGGGCGCCATCTCCCGGCGCGCCCTCGAGGGGGCGGCCGTCATCGTGCAGTCGCGCTGGCGGCGCATCCCCGGCCTCTTCCTGCTCGGCCTCCTGCTGCTCGCCGTGGGGGCGCTCGGCGTCTACCAGGTGCTGCAGACCAGCCGCATCGCCGAGGCCGGCTACGAGCTGCTCGCCCTGGAGCGCGAGCGCGCGCGGCTGGCGGCGGAGGTGCGGCTGCTGGAGGGGAGCGTCGCCGAGCTCTCGCGGGGGGACGACCTCGCCCGGCGCGCCGCGACGGAGCTCGGGATGGTCGAGACCACCACCGTGCTGACCGTCGCGGTGGACATCCCGGCGCCGGCGACGCTGCGGATGCCGGAGCGCTACGTGCAACCCCTCGCGGAGCCGCCCGAGCCCCCGGCATCCCTCTGGCGGACGCTGCTCGACCGGCTGCCGGGAGGGGGCATGTAGCGAGGCGGGGCGAGCGGCGGCGCGGGCCGCGCCCGGGCGCCCGATCCGCCCGCCGCCCCCGGGGGAGCGACTCGCAGGGAGCGGCCTCAGGTGAACGACGCGCGACCCGACCACCTGACCTGGCGACACCTGGTGCTGGTGCTCCTGCTGCTCGCCGGCGCGACGGCGCTGGTCTGGCGGCTCGTCGTGATACAGGTGCTCGAGCACGATCGCTACCGCGACGAGGCGGCGCGGCTGCACTACGGCGCGGCCGAGGTGCCGGCACCCCGCGGCGCGATCCTCTCGGCGAACGGCTACCCGCTCGCGACCTCCGTCGACACCTGGGACGTCTACCTCGATCGCTCCCGCTGGGACGACGAGGAGACCGCCCGGCGGGCGGCGCACGGCCTCGCGGCGGCGCTCGGCCTGGAGGCCGGGGAGGTCTACGCGCTCGGAACCCGGGAGCAGGACGGCACCGTCCTGCTGGCGCGCGACGTCGGGTACGCGACCGGCCTCGGGGTCGACGCCGCCGGACTGGCCGGCGTGCGCCTCACGCCCTCCTCCGTCCGCATCCACCCCGAGGGCGACATCGCCGGGCAGCTCATCGGGCACGTCGGCCTGGACGACCGCGGGCTCTGGGGCATCGAGGCGGACTACGATCACGTGCTGAGGGGCCGCTCGGGCACCGTCTACACGGAGCGCGACGTGCTCGGGCGCCCGATCGCCTTCGGGAGCAGGCTCGAGCACCCGCCCGAGCGCGGCGGGGACGTCGTCCTCACCATCGACGCCGTCATCCAGCGCATCGCCGAGCAGGAACTCGACCGGGCGCTGGAGCAGTACGAGGCGCCGTCGGGCTCCATCGTCGTGATGGATCCCCACACCGGGGCGGTGCTGGCGCTCGCCGCGAAGCCCTCGGTGGCGCTCACCGACGTCGACCTCGACGATCCCGAGCTCTCGCGGCTGGTGCGCAACACGCCGGTCACCGACCTCTACGAGCCCGGGTCGGTGCTGAAGACGCTGACGACGGCCGCCGCGCTCGACCTCGGCCGGATCACGACGCAGAGCACCTACGTCGACGAGGGCTCCGTCGAGGTCGGCGGATACACGATCCGCAACTGGGACCTGCAGGCCCACGGCGAGGTGACGGTCACCGAGTACCTTCAGCGCTCGCTCAACACCGGCGCGGTCTGGCTCTCCGAGCGCATCGGCGCCCGGCCCTTCTACGACTACCTGCGCGCCTTCGGCCTGGGCGAGCCGACGCACATCGGCCTCTCCGGCGAGGCGGAGGGGCTGCTGCGGACGCCGGAGGATCCCGACTGGTACGAGTCGGACCGGGCGACGAACTCCTTCGGGCAGGGCCTCGCCGCCACGCCCCTGCAGGTGCTCACCGCCGTCAACTCCTTCGCCAACGGCGGCCTGCTGATGCGCCCCTACGTCGTCTCGGAGATCGTCACGCCGACCGAGGTGCGCCGCTTCGAGCCGGTCGAGGTGCGCCGCGTCGTCTCGTCGCAGACGGCGCGGGTGATGGCGCGGCTGATGTTCGACGTGGTGGAGACCTCCGTCTACTCGGGCGCGCGGGTCGAGGGCTACCACGTCGCCGGCAAGACCGGCACGACGCTCGTCTCGATCCCGACCGGCTACGACCTCGACACGACGATCGCCTCCTTCGCCGGCTTCATCCCCTACGAGTCGCCCCGCATCTCGGTCCTCGTCAAGGTCGATCAGCCCGGCGGCGAGCGGAACCTCGGCGGGGAGGTCGCCGCCCCGCTCTTCTCTCGGCTCGCCGGGCGGCTGATGGAGTACCTGCGCGTGCCGGCCGCCGACGAGCTGGTGGTCTCGCCGTGACCGCCTCCGCGCCCCTCCTCGACGCGGCCTTCGTCGCCTCGGCGCTCGGCGAGACGCTGGCGCGCCGGACCGGCGACCGCGGCCGCCGCTTCCGGCGCGCGGTGATCGACTCGCGCGAGGCCGGCCCGGGCGATCTCTTCGTGGCGCTCCCGGGCGAGCGCCGCGACGGCCACGACTTCGCCGCCGAGGCGGTGCGCGCCGGCGCGGCCGGCGCCCTGCTCGCGCGCCCGGTCGAGGGGCTGGAGGAGGCGCCCTGCTTCTTCGTCGCGGACCCGCTCGCGGCGCTCCAGCGCCTCGCCGAGGCGTGGCGGGCGGCCCTCCCGGGCACGGTCGTGGTGGGGATCACCGGGAACGTCGGCAAGACGACGACGAAGCTGATGGCGGCGAGCGTGCTGCGCACGCGCTACCGCGTCCACGCCGCGGAGAACAACTACAACAACGAGATCGGCGTCCCGCTCTGCCTGCTCTCGCTCGACGCCGAGGTGGAGCGGGCCGTGATCGAGATGGGGATGTACACGACCGGCGAGATCGCCGACCTCGCGCGGTGGGCGCGCCCGCGCACCGGGGTCGTGCTCAACGTCGGCCCGGTGCACCTGGAGAGCGCCGGCTCCGTGGAGCGCATCGCCCGCGCCAAGCGGGAGCTCGTGGAGGCGCTGCCCCCGGAGGGGCACGCGATCCTCAACGCCGACGATCCCCGGGTCGAGCAGATGGCCCAGCACACCGAGGCGCGCGTCTGGCGCCTCGGCCGCCGGGCGGACGCCGACGTGCGCGCCTCCGAGATCGAGAGCCGCGGCCGCTCGGGCTTCGCCTTCACGCTCACGACCTCCGGGCCGGCGGGGCGGGGCTCGCGGCGCGTGCGGGTCCCGATCCCGGGCCTCCACCTCGTCCCCAACGTGCTGGCCGCGGCCTGCGTCGGCCTCGCCGAGGGCCTCGTGCTCGCGGAGGTCGCCTGCGCGCTCGAGCGGCTCGCGCCGGGACCGCGGCTGCGGCTGCGGGAGCTCCCCGGCGGCGTGACGCTCATCGACGACAGCTACAGCGCGGGCCCCGCCGCGACGCTCGCCGCGCTCGATCTGCTCGCCGAGCTCCCCGGTCGGCGCATCGCGCTGCTCGGCGACATGCGCGAGCTCGGCGAGCTCTCGGAGCCGCTCCACCGCGACGTCGGCCGCCGCGCCGGCGCCGTGGTCGACCTGCTCTACACCGTCGGCGAGCTCGGGCGCGCCATCGGCGAGGCGGCCGAGGAGGGAGGCGCGCCGCCCGGCCACATCCGCCACGCGCGCTCCGCCGGGGAGGCGGCCGCGGCGCTCGCCCACGAGCTCCGGCCGGGCGACGTGCTGCTCGTCAAGGGCTCCCGCGCCCTGGAGCTGGAGCGGGTCGTCCGGGCCCTCTCGGGAGGTCCCGCATGATCTACTCGCTCCTGGTCGGCGGCTCGGCCTTCCTGCTCGCGCTGGCCGCGGGCCCGCCGGTCGTGCGGCTGCTGCGCTCCCGGCGGCTGGGGAAGTCGATCTCGGAGGAGGGGCCCTCGACGCACGCCGTCAAGGCCGGGACCCCGACGATGGGGGGCCTGCTCATCTTCGGCGCCGTCGCCCTCATCACGGTGCCGACCAACCTCACCGACGCGATCCCCTCGCTGCTCGGCGAGGGGGGCGCCCGGCGCTCGATCCTGCTCCCGCTCACCGTGCTCATCGCGGCGATGCTGCTCGGGGCGCTCGACGACGCCGGCACGCTCGTCGGGCGCCGCCAGCGGGGACTCCCCTGGCGGTTCAAGCTCGGCTTCCTCGTGCTGCTCTCGCTCGGCGTGGCGCTCGTCCTCTACTACGGGCTCGAGGCGCGCAGCATCAACGTCCCGTGGGCCGGCAAATACGAGCTCGGGCTCATCTACATCCCGATCGCGATGGCGGCCGTCGTCGGCACGACGAGCGCCGTCGCCATCACCGACGGGCTCGACGGGCTCCTGGGCGGCACGGCGGCCATCGCCTTCGCGGCCTACGCCGTGATCGCCTTCGTGCAGGGGCAGGACTTCCTCGCCACCTTCTCCTTCACCGTCGTCGGGGCCCTGCTCGGCTTCCTCTGGTACAACTCGCACCCCGCGAGCCTCTTCATGGGCGACACGGGGGCGCTGCCGCTCGGCGCGACGCTCGCGACGGTCGCGCTCATGACCGGCCACTGGCTGCTGCTCCCCGTCATCGGCGCCGTCTTCGTGGCGGAGGCCGGCTCGGCGCTCCTGCAGATCGCCTACTTCCAGGCGACCGGCGGGCTCCGGCTCTTCCGCATGACGCCGCTGCACCACCACTTCGAGCTGATCGGCTGGAGCGAGCCGCAGGTCGTGATGCGCCTCTGGCTGATCGCCTTCTCGGGGGCGATGGTCGGCGTCGCACTGGCGCTCTCGGTGTGATATGCGGATAGGATCGGCTAAAGTGCGATGACGCTTCCGCAGAATTTCCACGGGCGTCGCGTCACCGTGGTCGGGCTGGGGATCGAGGGGATCGACTTGGTCCGATACCTCGCCGCCGAGGGCGCCGCCGTCACCGTCTCCGACGCGCGGCCGGCCGACGCGCTCGGCGAGCGGCTCGCCGCCATCGCCGACGTCGACGCGCGGACGATGCTGGGCGAGCAGGGGGAGGGCGCCCTGCTCGACGCCGAGTTCGTCTTCGCCTCGCAGGGGGTGCCGCCGGAGATTCCGGCGCTGCGCTCCGCCCGCCGGGCGGGGATCCCCGTCTCCTCGATGAGCGCGCTCTTCATGGAGCGCTGCCCGGCCCCCGTCGCCGGCATCACCGGCTCGTCGGGGAAGAGCACGACGACCGCGCTCGCCGGCGCCATGCTCGACGCGGCCGGCCTCCCGCACGTGGTGGGCGGCAACATCGGCATCGGGCTGCTCGGCCTGCTCCCCCGCATCGATTCCCAGACGCGCGTCCTCGTGGAGCTCTCGCACACCCAGCTCGAGAGCATGGAGATGAGCCCCCGCCTCGCCTGCGTCACCAACGTCACCCCCAACCACCTCGACCGATATTCCTGGCCCGACTACGTGGCGCTGAAGCGGCGCATCTTCGCCTTCCAGCGGCCCGGCGACACGGTGGTCCTGAACCAGGACGACGAGGTCTGCTCCGGCTTCGCGGGCGAGGCGCCGGGCCGGGTTGAGCACACCTCGATGGTCTCGGAGCCCCCCGTCGACGGCGTCTTCCTCGACCGCGACGCCTCCATCGTGCGGCGCGCGGGCGGCGACGACTGCGCCGTGCTCGGGCGCGCCGAGATCGGGCTGCGGGGCGAGCACAACGTCGCCAACGTGCTCTCGGCGATAGCCGTCGCGGCGCACCTCGGCGCGAGCGAGTCGGCCTGCGCCGAGGCGGCCCGCACCTTCGCGGGGATCCCGCACCGCCTCGAGGAGGTCGGGAGCGCCGGCGGCGTGCGCTACGTGAACGACTCCATCGCGACGACGCCGGAGCGCGCCCGCGCCGCCCTTCGCTCCTACGCGGAGCCGCTCGTGCTCCTGCTCGGCGGGCGCGAGAAGCGGCTCCCCACCGCGGGGCTCGCCGCCGAGGCGGTGGAGCGCTGCCGCGCCGTCGTCACCTTCGGCGAGTCCTCGGAGCTCTTCGCGGGCGCCGTGGGCGACGCCTCCCCCGGGGGCGGGCCGGCGGTGGAGCAGGCAGGCGGGGTCCCCGAGGCGGTGGAGCGCGCGGCGCGGCTCGCCCGGCCGGGCGACGTCGTGCTGCTCTCGCCGGCCGGCACCTCCTTCGACGCCTACGGGAGCTTCGAGGAGCGCGGCCGCGCCTTCCGCGACGCCGTCGCCGCCCTCCCCGGCTTCCTCCCGCCCGACGCACGCGGGGGGGAGCGATGAGCGCGCTCCCGCTGAGGACGATCGCACGGCCCCCGGGCTCAGGCGCCCCCCGGGCGCAGGCGGCGCCCCCGCCGGAGGGGGAGGCCCGGGCCCGGCCGCACGCCCCCGACTACCCGCTCCTCACCGCCGCCGCGATGCTCGTCGTCATCGGGCTGATCGCGGTCTACTCCTCCTCCTTCGCGCTCGGCTTCCTGCAGTTCGACGACGCGCACTACTTCGCGAAGCGCCAGGCCGGATGGGCCGCGCTCGGACTCGTGGGGATGCTCGTGGCGATGCGGATCGACTACGGGGCCTGGCTGCGGATCTCGCCGCTCCTGATGCTCGCCTCCCTCGTCGGGCTCGGCGCCGTGCTCGTCCCGGGCCTGGGCATCGAGCAGAACGGGGCGCAGCGCTGGGTGCAGGTGGGACCGCTCCCCTCGGTCCAGCCGAGCGAGTTCGCCAAGCTCGCGGTGACCGTCTACCTGGCGGCCTGGCTGGCGACCAAGGGCGAGGCGGTGCGCTCGATCTCGCTCGGGGTGATCCCCTTCGTCGGGATGGTCGGCATCGTCGGCGCGCTCGTCATGCTCGAGCCCGACCTGGGCACCACCCTCATCATCGCGATCATCACCGGATCGCTCTTCTTCGTCGCCGGCGCGCGCATCTGGCACGTGCTGATGCTCGGCGCCAGCGGGCTGCTCACGGCGCTCCTGCTCATCGCGACCGGCGGCTACCGCATGGACCGCATCCTCTCCTTCACCTCCGCGGAGGCCGACCCCGAGGGGGTCGGCTTCCAGACGCTGCAGCTCCTCGTCGCCTTCGGCTCCGGCGGCGTCTCGGGACTCGGGCTCGGCGCCTCGCGCCAGAAGTTCTTCTTCGTCCCGGGCTCGCACACCGACGGCGTGCTCGCGATCATCGGCGAGGAGCTCGGCCTGATAGGCGTCCTGGTCGTCGTCGCGCTGGTCGCGATGCTGCTGTGGCGGGGGCTCCTCATCGCGCGCCGCGCCGCCGATCCGTTCGGCTCGCTGCTCGCGACGGGGATCGTCGCCTGGATCGGCTTCCAGGCGCTGATCAACGCCGGAGGCGTCACCCGCCTGATCCCGCTCACCGGGATCCCCTTCCCCTTCCTCTCCTCGGGAGGATCCTCGCTCACGATCACGCTCATAGCGGTCGGCCTCCTGCTCTCGGTCTCGCGCCGGGCGCAGCTGGGATCGCAGGCGCCGGCGGAGGCGCCCCGCGGCGCCGCGCCGCGCCCGCGCCCGCGGGGCCCCGCCCGCGCCGTCCCCGGGGGTGCGAGGTGAGGTTCGTGCTGGCGGGCGGCGGGACCGGCGGGCACGCCTACCCGGCCATAGCGGTGGGCGAGGCGCTGCGCGGGGACCCGCGCGCCGAGCTCGTCTACTACGGGACGCCCGACGGGCCGGAGCGCTCCATCGCCGAGCAGCACGGGATCCCCTTCCGCCGGGTGCGCGCCTCGCAGCTCCGCGGCTCTCCGGCGCGGATGATCCACGGCGCCTGGAACCTGCTGCGCGGCAGCCGGGAGGCGTCGCACCACTTCCGGCGCGATCGGCCGAGCGCCGTCTTCGCGACCGGCGGGTACGCGGCCGCCCCGGTCGGGCACGCCGCGCACCGCAGCGGCATCCCGCTCGTCGTCTTCCTCCCCGACGTGAAGCCGGGGTGGGCGGTGCGCTTCCTCCAGCGCTACGCCGCGACCGTCGCCTGCAGCGTGGCGGGCTCGCTCCCCTCGCTGCGCGCCGAGTCGCGCATCGTGACCGGATACCCGGTGCGGCCCGAGTTCTCCGAGGCGACCCGGGACGAGGGGATGCGCCGCTTCGCCCTCGCGCCGGATATCCCGACCCTGCTCGTCGCCGGGGGCTCGCTCGGCTCCCACCACCTGAACGCGGTGATCGCCGCGGCGCTCCGGGAGCTCCTCTCGCACGCCCAGATCGTCCACATCGCCGGCCCGGCGGAGGAGCCGTGGCTGGCGCGGGAGGGCGAGCGCCTCCCGGACTGGCAGCGCGCCCGCTACCACCTTCACGCCTACACCGAGGAGATCGCGTGGGCGATGGCCGCCGCCGACCTGGCGGTGACGCGGGGAGGGGCCTCGATCCTCGGCGAGCTGCCGGCGACGAGGCTCCCGGCCGTCGTCGTGCCCGGCCGCTTCTCCGACCAGCACCGCAACGCCGCCTACCTCGCCGAGCGCGGCGCCGCCCTCGTGCTCCCCGACCGCGACGTCGACACGCTCCCGCAGCTCGTGATCGGGCTGCTCGAGGACGCGGCCGTCCGCGAGCGCATGGGGGAGGCGATGAGCACCCTGGCGCGCCCCCGCGCCGCGGAGCGCCTCGCGGCGCTGGTGCGGGAGGCGGCGGCATGATGGCGCGCCTGCTCCCCCGGCGCCCGGGCGGGCGCGAGCGGGGTACCCCGATCCCGCGGCGGGTGCACCTGGTCGGCGCCGGCGGCATCCACATGTCGGCGATCGCCGAGCTGCTGCTCGCCCGCGGGCACCTGGTGAGCGGATCCGACCTCGCGCCGAGCGCGATCACCCGCCGCCTGCAGGAGCTCGGGGCGACCATCTACTCAGGCCACGACGCCTCGCACATCGGCAGCGCCGAGCTCGTCGTGTCGACGGCCGCCGCCGGCGAGGAGAACCCGGAGATCCGCGCCGCGCGCTCCCGCGGCACGCCGGTGGCGATGCGGGCCGAGATGGTGGCGCGCCTCGTCGCGGGCCGCGAGCTGCTCGCCGTCGCCGGCACCCACGGCAAGACGACGACCTCCACCCTGCTGGCGCTGATGCTGGTGGGCGGCGCGCTCGACCCGCTCGTGCTGCTCGGCGGCCAGTCCCGCGACCTCGCCGCCCTCGCCCCGCCGGGCGAGCCGGCGCTCCCGGCCGCCGGCACCGCGCTCCGCGCCGGCTCGGGCGCGCACGCCGTCGTCGAGGCCGACGAGTACGCCGGCGCGTTCCTCCACTACGCGCCCCGGGTCGCGGTCGTCACCAGCGTCGAGCCCGATCACCTGGACTACTACGGGACCGAGGCGCGCCTGAGAGAGGCCTTCTCCGGCTTCGCCGCGCGGGTGGTCGAGGGGGGCACGCTCGTCGTCTGCGCCGACGATCCGGGCGCCGCGATGCTCGGCGCGGCCCGGGAGGCCGCGGGGGCGCGCGTCGAGAGCTACGGGATCGCGGAGGCGGGCGGGCCCTCGTGGCGCGCGACCGCGCTGCGCCTCAACGACCACGGCGGCTACGACTTCACCGCGCGCTGGAACGAGAGGGAGCTCGGCGCCCTCTCGCTGCGCATCCCGGGCCGCCACAACGTGCTCAACGCGCTCGCCGCGCTCGCCGCGGCGATGCGCGCCGGCGTCGACTTCCACCGGGCGGCGGCCGCGGCCGCCGCCTTCACCGGCGCGCACCGGCGCTTCGAGGAGCACGGGGAGGTCGCGCTCGGCGACGGCTCGGTGACGCTGCTCGACGACTACGCGCACCACCCGACCGAGGTGCGGGCGACCGTGGCGGCCGCGCGCCAGAGGTACCCGGGGCGGCGGCTCGTCGGCTGCTTCCAGCCCCACACGTTCTCGCGATCGTCCTACCTGCTCGAGGGCTTCCGGCGCTGCTTCGAGGGCCTCGCCGCGCTCTACCTGGTGCCGACCTACGCGGCGCGCGAGCCGGCCTCGGCCGGACTCGACGCGGGCGCGCTGGCGGGCGAGATCGAGCGCCCGCGCGCGACCTACCTGGAGGAGATCGAGTCCGGCGCCGACCGGATCGCCGCCGAGCTCGAGCCGGGGGACGTCTTCCTGACCCTGGGCGCGGGCCCCGTCGACCGCCTGCTGCCGATGGTGCGCGCCCGCCTGCTGGCGCGGGGGGCGGCGTCGTGAGCGCGGGCGCGGGGCGCGACGGCCGGCTGCGGCTGGGCGTCCTCTTCGGCGGGCGCTCCTCCGAGCACGAGGTGTCCGTTATGTCTGCCCGGTCGATCCTGCAGGAGAGCGACCGCAGCCGCTTCGAGGCGGTGCCCCTGGGGATCACGCGCGGCGGGAGCTGGCTGACGGAGGAGGCCACGCGCGAGCGCCTCGCCCGCTCGGAGGGGTACAGCAGCCTGGGCGACGAGGCGGAGCCCGGCCTCCTGGGATCGGCGGAGGCGCTCTCGGAGCTCGCCACCGTCGACGTCGTCTTCCCGATCGTGCACGGGGTGACGGGGGAGGACGGGCTGCTGCAGGGCCTGCTCGAGCTCGCCGGGCTCCCCTACGTCGGCTCGGGCGTCGCCGCGAGCGCCCGGGGGATGGACAAGGGGCTCATGCGGCAGTCCTTCGCGGCCGCCGGGCTCCCCCAGCCGCACCACCTGGTGCTCGGCCGCCGCGAGCTGTCGGAGGAGGCCTGGAGCGAGCGCGTCGAGCGCGAGATCGGCTTCCCGTGCTTCGTGAAGCCGGCCTCGGGGGGCTCCTCGGTCGGCGTGAGCCCGGTCGCCTCCCCCTCCGAGCTCGACGGCGCCGTCCGGCTCGCCTCGCGCCACGACCGCGCCGTGCTCGTGGAGCGCTCGCTCCGCGGGCGCGAGGTGGAGTGCGCCGTGCTCGGCAACGAGGATCCCCGGAGCTCCCCGCTCGGCGAGATCCGGGCGCCGGGCGGCTTCTACAGCTACCAGGCGAAGTACGGGGACGACTCCGCGGAGCTGGTGGTGCCGGCGGAGGTCTCCCCCGGGGCCGCACGGCTGGTGCAGCGATACGCCGTGGAGGCCTTCCGCGCCCTCGACTGCGCGGGGCTCGCACGCGTCGACTTCTTCGTCGACGAGGAGAGCTCCGCGGAGCCCGAGATCCACGTGCTCGAACTGAACACCCTGCCCGGGTTCACCCCGATCTCGATGTACCCCCGCCTCTGGCGGGAGGCCGGCCTCTCCTACGCGGAGCTGATCACGCGCCTGGTCGAGCTCGCGCTCGAGCGGCACGCCGACGCCCGGGGGGGAGGGACCGGTGCCTAGGGTCCCGCGCCTCCCGTTCCCCTGGCCCGGCCGCGGCCGGCGGGGCCGGCCGCTCCGCGACGGCCGGCGCCCCCCCGCCCGGGGGGAGCGCGCCGAGCCGGCCGGGCGCTTCATCGTCGGCCGGGCGCCCGCCCCGCCGCCCCCGCGCCGCCGCCGCCCGGCGTGGATCACGTGGCGCCGCCTCGCCCTGGCGGTGGTGGCGCTGCTGCTCGTCCCCGCCGCCGCCGCCGGATCGGTGCAGCTGGTGTGGGGCGACACCTTCCGGGTGCGGGAGATCCGCATCGACGGGCTCGAGGTCGCGGAGCCGCTCCAGGTCGCCGCGGCGGCCGACGTGGAGGATGCCCCGCTCCTCTGGCTCGACGAGGCCGCGGTGGAGCGCCGCATCGAGGAGCTCGCCGCCGTCCGCGAGGCGGAGGTCCGGCGCGACTGGCCGAGGGGCGTGGCGATCGCCGTCGTCGAGGAGCAGGGCTGGGGCTACTGGCAGCGCGGCGGCGTCCGCAGCGTGATCGACCCGGCCGGGCGCGTGCTGAGCCACGCCCGTCCCCCCGCGCCGGGGGCGGTGACGATCTTCGAGCTCGCGCCCCCGCCCGGCCTCGGCGGCGAGCTCAGCCCCGACCCCGACACCGTGGCGCTCGTCCACCGCCTGCTCACCGACGGCAGCCTCCAGCGCCTGCGCGTCCGGCCGGAGGCATTCGTCTTCGACCCCGACCGGGGCCTGACGGTGGTGATCGCCGGCGGGCCGAACGCGCTCCTGGGCGACTCGCACGACTACGAGTTCAAGGTCGCGGCCTGGGGGGCGCTGCTCGACCGCATCGAGCGCGATCGGCTCGAGGTCACCGAGCTGGACCTGCGCTTCGGGCGGCGGATGGTGCTGCGATGAGCCGCCGGCGGAGCGGACGCGCGGCGGGAGGGGGGCGCTGATGGCCGGCCGCTCCTTCGCCGCCATCGACATCGGGACGACCAAGGTCTGCACGATCGTCGCCGAGGTGAGCCTGCACGGCGAGCTGCGCATCCTCGGCGTCGGCATCGGCCCCTCCGCCGGCCTCACGCGCGGGATGGTCGACAACATCCCCGCCGCGATCGAGGCGATCGCCTCCTCGGTCGAGCGCGCCGAGCGCGCCAGCGGGAGCCGCATCTTCTCCGCCCACGTCGGCATCGCCGGCCCGCACGTCTCGTCGATGAACTCGCGCGGCATCGTCGCCGTGGCCGATCCCCGGCACCCGGTGACCGAGGGCGACGTCCAGAGGGCGCTCGACGCCGCGCGCATCATCAACGCCCCCACCGAACGCGACGTGGTGCACGTCATCCCGCGCTT
>DAOULG010000287.1:0-4390 GCA_034420495.1 Dehalococcoidia bacterium | reverse complement strand
CCGGCGGCGTCCGCGCCGGCCTTGATGCGGGGTCGCTGATGCAGCCACTCGCCGGCCTGGCCGTCGTGGAGGTCGGGGGCACGCTCGCGGCGGGCGTCGCCACGAAGCGCTACTCGGACTTCGGCGCGAGCGTCGTCAAGGTCGAGCCGCCGGCGGGCGGCGAGATCCGGCGCCTGCCGCCGTTCCCGGACGACCGCCCCGGCCTCGACACCGGCGCGATGCACATGGCCTTCGATACCGGGAAGCGCTCGCTCGCGCTCGACCTCGGGACGCCGTCCGGCCGCGAGGTGCTCGACCGCCTCCTCGCCGCGGCCGACCTGCTCATCGCCCACCAGCCGGTGCCGGAGCTCCGCGCACTCCTCGATCGCATCGACCCCGAGTCGGGGCCCTGCACCGTCGTGATCACCGCCCACGGGATGGACGGGCCGTACGCGGAGCGGCTCGAGAACGACCTGACCATCTTCGGGTGGTCGACGCGCGCGCATCGCCACTCCGTCCAGGGCCGCGAGCCGCTGCGCTACGCTCCCCACGCCGGGATGATCCAGGCCGCGAACACGGCCGGGATGCTCGGCCTCGTCTCCGTCTGGGGACGCCGCCAGGACGGCCTCAGGCGCGACGTCGAGGTGGCCGGCGTCGAGGCGCTGATGGGGAACGTCGACAGCTCCTTCTTCCTCTGGGCGGTCAACGGCGCCGTCCAGCCGCGCTCCACCGGCCTCTACCGCGGCATCTACCCGATGGGCGCGTACCCCTGCAAGGACGGGCACGTGCTCTTCTCGGCGGCGCGGCACCCCTTCTTCACCAACCTCTGCCGCGTGATCGGATATCCCGAGGCGGCCTTCGACCCGCGCTTCACCGATCCGGCGCAGCGCGCCGATCATTTCGAGGAGTTCCGCGCGATGCTGGAGCCCTGGCTCGCGGTCCGCACCAAGTACGACATCTTCCACGAGATGCAGGAGGCGGGCGTGATGTGCGCGCCGGTGCTGGACGCCTCGGAGGCGATGGCCGACCCGCAGTCGGTGGCGAGGCGCTCCTACGTGACGGTGGCGCAGCCGGGTCCGGGCGACGAGCCCCTGGAGGTCACCATCCCCGGCGCCCCCTACCGCATGAACGGCCTCCACTCCGACGCGTGGCAGGCGCGTCCGGCGCCGCGACTCGGCGAGCACACCGTCGAGCTGCTGGACGAGCTGGGCTACTCGCGGGACGAGCAGATCGCGCTCTTCCGGGCGGGGGTGACGGGATGAGCGGCGAGGTCTTCCGCGGCCTGCGCGTGGTCGAGCTCTCCGAGGTCTGGGCCGGCCCCTTCGGCTGCTCGCTGCTCGGCGATCTCGGCGCCGATGTCATCAAGCTCGAGACCTACCCCAGGAACTCGGAGACGCGCCCGCTCCGCGAGCCCGATCCGCGTGTCGCGGACGGCGACGGACCCGTCTACGAGCGCGTCAACACGCATCACCACGGCAACCGCAACAAGCGCAACATCGCCGCCGACATCCGCACCGAGCAGGGCGCCGAGATCCTCAGGCGGCTGATCCGCTGGGGCGACGTGCTCGTCGAGAGCTTCTCGGCGGGGACGCTCGCCCGCATGGGCTTCGGCTGGGAGGTCGTGCACGAGCTCAACCCGCGCATGACGATGGTCTCCCTCGCCGGGTGGGGGCAGGAGGGGCCCTACGAGGGGTACATCATGTTCGGCGTCGGCTTCGACGCGATGACCGGCCACGCCTCCGTGCGCGGCTACCCCGACGGGACGACGTCGGACGTGATCCCGATCCTGCACTCCGACGCGACCGTGCCGCTCGCGTGGATCTTCGGGGTGACGGGCGCCCTGATGGAGCGCGAGCGGAGCGGCGAGGGCAGCTACGTCGACCTGGCGCAGATCGAGGAGCTCGCCACCAACTTCCCGCACCTCATAGCGGAGTGGACGCTCAACCACCGCCTGCCGGAGCGCCTCGGGGACAGCGACCCGCACGTCGTCCCGCACGGCTGCTACCGGGCGGGCGGCGAGGACGCCTGGGTCAACATCGCCGCCGAGAACGACCGCCAGTGGGCCGCCCTCGCCGGCGTCGCCGGCCACCCGGAGTGGGCGGAGGACGGCCACCCCTGGGCCTCGGCGGCGGGGCGGCTGCGCGATCGCGGGGCGGTGGACGCCGCCGTCTCGGCGTATGCCGCGAGCGCCGACGCCTGGGCCGTCGCCGACGCGCTGCAGGCCGCCGGCGTCATCGCGGCGCCGGTGCTCGCGCCGGGAGACCCGCTGCTCTCGCCGCAGCTGCACGCCCGCGAGTGGTTCCAGGCCGTCGACCACCCCTTCCTCCCCGACCGGCTGCTCGGCGGCTTCCTCTGGCGCATGCGCCCGGACTCCCCGTCGTGGTCACGCCGCGCGGCGCTCCTCGGCGAGCACAACGAGGAGGTCCTCCGCGAGCTCGGCTACGGCCCCGACGAGATCGAGGGGCTGCGCCGGAGCGACGTCATCGGCGACCGCTACCCCGAGCCCGCGTAGGCCCCGTCCGGCCCGGCCCGCCGCGCCCGCGCGGCGTGATCGTCGCGGCGGCGCGAGCTAAGCTCGACGCGCCGGGCGGGACCGCGTCCGCCGCGCGGCCGGGGGGAGCCTATGGCCAGCGAGGAGCCGCCGCAGGAGGTGCCGCGGGCGGCGCCTTCCGGCGATCTCCCGGACGGCGTCGGGTGGTGGGGGCTCGCCGAGCGGAGCCTCGCCGATCCCCGGCAGGGGCGCCGCCGCGCGCAGGTTCGTCGCTTCGTGCGCCCGGTCGAGCGCTTCATCCGTCTCGAGGTCGCCGGCGGCGTCGTGATCGTCCTGGCGGTGCTCCAGGCGCTCATCTGGGCCAACTCCCCGTGGTCGGAGAGCTACCGGGAGATCTTCGCCACGCACCTGGTGCTGGACGTCTGGCTGTGGGCCTCCGA
Source organism: Dehalococcoidia bacterium (assembly GCA_034420495.1). GTDB lineage: Bacteria > Chloroflexota > Dehalococcoidia > UBA2979 > UBA2979 > VYDC01. The sequence goes on along the minus strand of DAOULG010000287.1, from coordinate 1,480 downwards.
CGCATCCCTGAAGCACTGGATCGACGACGCGCTGATGGTCGTCTTCTTCTTCCTGGTGGGGCTGGAGATCAAGCGGGAGATCGCCGTGGGCGAGCTCTCCTCCCCCCGGAGGCTCGCCGTGCCGCTCGTCGCCGCGGCCGGCGGCATGGTCGTTCCGGTGCTGGTCTTCATCCTGCTCGTGGACGCGGAGGAGGCGAGGCGCGGGTGGGCGATCCCGATGGCGACCGACATCGCGATCGCGCTCGGCGTGCTGACGCTGCTCGGCTCCCGCGTCCCCTCGGGCCTCAAGGTGCTGCTCCTCGGCGTCGCCATCGTCGACGACATCGGCGGCGTGCTCGTCATCGCCGTCTTCTACACCGAGTCGCTCGACTACACCGCGCTGCTCGTCGTCGGCGCCGTGCTCGCGACGGTGGCGCTCTTCGCGCGCTACGGCGTCCGGCCCGTCTACATCTACCTCCTGCTCGGCGCCGTCGGCTGGGCGGCGACGCTGGACTCGGGCATCCACCCGACGATATTCGGCGTCGTCATGGGCCTGATGACGCCGTCGCGGCCGCTCTACGACCCCCACGCCTTCGGGGAGGTGGCGGAGCGGGTGATCGGGCAGTTCTGGCGCGCCCACGACGCCGGCGACGGGCTCGAGCGCCGGGAGCAGGAGGCGGACACGCTGCACTCGCTCTCCACGATCGCGACCGAGACGGTCGCGCCGCTCGACCGGCTCGAGCACGCCCTGCTCCCGTGGTCGGCCTTCCTGGTGGTGCCGCTGTTCGCCCTCGCCAACGCCGGCATCGACCTCCGCGACGGCGCGCTCGAGGGGGCTCTCGGCTCCTCCCTGGCGCTCGGCGTGGGGCTGGGCCTGGTCGTGGGGAAGCCGCTCGGCATCACGCTCGGGGCCTGGATCGCGGTCCGTCTCGGAGCCTCGCTCCCGAGCGGCGTCTCGTGGGGGCAGTTCGCGGCGATGGGGGCGATCGCCGGCATCGGCTTCACCGTGGCGCTCTTCATCACCGAGCTCTCCTACCCGGCGGAGGTGCTCGGCGCCGGGGCCGCGGAGGAGCTGCTCCGCGAGGCCAAGGTCGGCATCCTCATCGGCTCGGTCGTCGCCGCCCTCGCCGGCGTCGCGGCGCTCTTCGCCGCGTCGAGGCCCTCGCGCGGATGATCCCGCCGCCTCCCGCCGGCCCGGGCGCGGGGAGCCGGCGGTGATGGCCCCGGTCCTCGGCGACCTGGCGTTCACCGCGGCGGGGCTCGGGACCGTGCTCCTCGGCGCGTGGCTGCTCGTCCGCGGCGCGGCGCGCCTCGCGGTCCACTTCGGCCTCTCGCCGGTGATCGTCGGGGCCACCGTCGTCGCCTTCGGCACCTCGGCCCCCGAGTTCGTCGTGAGCCTCGTCGCGGGCCTCGACGGATCCGGCGGGCTCGCCGTCGGCAACGTGCTCGGCTCGAACGTCACCAACGTGGCGCTCGTCCTCGGCCTCGCCGGCGTGGTCCG
>DAOULG010000286.1:0-14680 GCA_034420495.1 Dehalococcoidia bacterium | reverse complement strand
GCGGCGGAGGCCGCGGAGGCGGTCGCGCCGCTGCCGCCTCCGCGGCGCGCGCCGCTCCCCCCGGCTCCGCGGGAGCTCCGGGCGCTCGCGGCGGCGAGCGCGGGGCGCCGGGGAGTGATCGTCTGCGGCCCGGAGTCGCCGCCCCTCCCGGCGGCCGCGATCGTGCGGCTCGCGGGGGCGCTCGGCTGGCCCGTCCTGGCCGACGCGCTCTCCGGCGTGCGCACGGCCTCCGCGCAGGATGGCGTCATCGCGAGCTACGACGCCATCCTGCGCGAGCCGTCGACCGCCCGGAGGCTCGCCCCGGAGGTGGTGATCCGGTTCGGCGCGCAGCCGACGTCGCGGCCGCTCGCGGCGTGGCTGGCGGGGCTCCATCAGGGCGGGGAGCTGCGCGAGCACGTGGTCGACGAGGCGGGCGCGTGGCGCGACCCGTCGGCCGAGGCCTCCCTCCTCCGCGCGGAGCCCGGGGCCCTCGCATCCGCTCTCGCGGAGGCGGTCGCCCCGACCCCGGCGCCGGACGCCGGGTGGCGCGAGGGCTGGCGCGAGGCCGATGCGATCGCGGGCGAGGCGCTGGATCGGGGCCTCGAGGAGATCGATGCGCGCGGCGAGCCCTTCGAGGGGCTCGCGGCGCGGATGCTCGCGGAGGCGCTCCCGGAGGGCGGGACCCTGGTCTGCGGCAACAGCATGCCGGTGCGCGACGTGGACAGCTTCGTGCCGGCGCTCGGGCGGCCTCTCCGCATCGTCGGAACGCGCGGGGCGTCGGGGATCGACGGGGTCGCCTCCACGGCCGCGGGCGAGGCGCTCGCGGCGGCCGAGCGGGGGGAGGGCCCCGTCGGGCTGATCGTCGGCGACCTCTCCTTCCTCCACGACCTCACCGGGCTCTGGGCCGTCGAGCGCCACGGGCTCTCGCTCGCCGTCGTGCTCGTCCACAACGACGGCGGCGGCATCTTCCACTTCCTGCCGCAGCGCGAGGCGCTCCCCGAGCTCTTCGAGCCGTGGTTCGGCACGCCGGCCGGGCTCGATGCCGCCGCCGCAGCCGCGCTCTTCGGCGGGCGGCACCTCCCGCTGCCGGCCGGCGCCGGCGAGATGCGGGAGGCGATCGCGGGCGCGGTCGGATCCCCCGGCCTGACGGTCCTCGAGCTGCGCACGCACCGCGATCGCAACGTGGAGCTTCATCGCGAGCTGTGGGCCGGCGTCGCCGCGGGGCTTCGGGCGGCACGGGCCGGCGCCGCGACCGGGCGATGAGCGCAGGGGCGCGGTCGGACGCCGACGCGCGCCGGGTGGCCGTCGACGGCCTCTCCCTCCACGTCGAGCGCCGCGCGCCCCCGGGAGCGCCGCCGGCGGCGGGCGGTCTCCCCACCGTGCTGCTGCACGGATTCACCGGTTCCGTCGCGACGTGGGACCGCCTCGCCGCATCGCTGGTGCAGGCGGGGCGAACGGTGGTGGCCGTGGACCTGATCGGGCACGGCCGCAGCGACGCCCCGGAGTCGGATGCCCGCTACGGCATCGAGCGCGTCGCCGACGATCTCGCGGCGCTGCTCGGCACGCTGGGCTACCGGGCGGCGCGCTGGCTCGGCTACTCGATGGGCGGCCGGGTGGCGCTGCTGCTCGCAGCGCGGCACCCGCAGCTGGTCGAGGCGCTGCTGCTCGAGGGCGCCACGGCCGGGCTCTCCGACCCGCGGGAGCGCGCCGAGCGCGCCCGGGCCGACGACGCGCTCGCCGACCGGATCGAGCGGGACGGCGTCCCGGCCTTCGTGGAGGAGTGGGAGCGGCTCCCGCTGTGGGACTCGCAGCGCTCCCTTCCGCCGGAGGTACGGGAGCGGCTCCGGGCGCAGCGCCTCCGAAACGACCCCGGCGGCCTCGCGCGCTCGCTGCGGGGGATGAGCGTCGGGAGGCAGCCCTCGCTGTGGGATGAGCTCGGCTCGCTCCGCGCGCCGACGCTCCTCCTCGCCGGCGCCCTCGACCGGAAGTTCACGGCGATCGCCGATGAGATGGCGCGAGCGCTCCCGAACGCTACGATGGAGTCGATAGGGGGCGCCGGGCACGCCGCGCACCTGGAGCGGCCCGAGTCGTTCGCCGGGGCGGTGCTGCGCTTCCTGGACGGTGCGGACGCGGCCGGCCCGGCGCGCCGGGAGGGGGCGACGGAGGCGAGATGACGCTGGACTGGCAGCCTGTCGAGAGCTTTCAGGACATCCTGTACGAGCGCGCGCTGGTCAGGCCCCGCGCGGGCGTGGCGCGGATCACCATCAACCGCCCGGAGGTGCACAACGCCTTCCGGCCGCTGACGCTGACCGAGATGTCGCGGGCCTTCGAGCTCGCCGGCGACGATCCCGAGGTGGGCGTCGTGCTGCTCACCGGCGCCGGTGGCCGCGCCTTCTGCTCCGGCGGCGATCAGCGCGTCCGCGGCGAGGGCGGCTACGTCGGCGACGACGGCGTGCCCCGCCTCAACGTCCTCCCGCTCCAGCGCTTCATCCGCACCATGCCGAAGCCGGTGATCGCGCTCGTCGCCGGCTGGGCGATCGGCGGCGGGCACGTGCTGCACGTGGTCTGCGACATCACGATCGCCGCCGACAACGCGCGCTTCGGCCAGACCGGGCCGCGCGTCGGCTCCTTCGACGCCGGCTTCGGCGCCTCGATGCTGGCGCGGATCGTGGGGCACAAGAAGGCCCGCGAGATCTGGTACCTCTGCCGCCAGTACGACGCGCAGCAGGCGCTCGAGATGGGGCTGGTGAACGCCGTGGTGCCGCTCGACCAGCTCCCCGAGGAGGGCGAGCGGTGGGCGAGCGAGATCCTGCGCCACTCGCCGATCGCGATCCGGATGCTGAAGGCGGGATTCCTCGCCGACACCGACGGCGCCGCCGGCCTGCAGCAGCTCGCCGGCGACGCGACGATGCTCTTCTACCACACCGACGAGGCGAAGGAGGGGAAGCTCGCCTTCCTGGAGAAGCGCGACCCGGACTTCACCCGCTTCCCCCGCCTCCCCTGATGCGCGAGAGCGCCACGGCCCGGCCCGCGCCGCCCGGGACGCGCCGGCGGGTGCGCCGGTGAGCGAGGCCGGGCACGCGGCGCGCGGACTCCCGGAGGGCGGCCCGGGGCGGGCGGGGCGCTGGCTGCTGGCGGTGCGCCCGCCGACCCTGACCGCCGCCGTCGCGCCGGTCCTCGTCGGGACCGGGCTCGCCGTGGGGGACGGCCGCTTCGCGGCGGCTCCGGCCCTCGCCGCGCTCGCGGGTGCGGTCGCCATCCAGGTCGGGGCGAATCTCGCGAACGACGTCTCGGACTTCCGCAAGGGGGCGGACGCGGCGGGGCGCATCGGGCCCCCCCGCGTCACGCAGCTCGGGCTGCTCTCGGAGCGCCAGGTCCTCGCCGGGATGTGGACCGCGTTCGTCGTCGCCGCGCTCTGCGGCGTCTACCTGACCGCTCACGCCGGCTGGCCCGTCGTCGCGATCGGGCTCGCCTCGATCGGCGCCGCCCTCGCCTACAGCGGCGGGCCGTGGGCCTTCGGCTACCGGGGGCTCGGCGAGCCCGTCACCTTCGTCTTCTTCGGGCTGGTAGCGGTCGGCGGGACCTACTTCGTCCAGGCGGGCGACTGGGGAGGGGGGGCGCTCGCGGCGGCCCTGCCCGTGGGCTGCACGGTCACCGCGATCCTCGTCGTCAACAACGTGCGCGACATCGAGAGCGACCGGGCGACCGGGAAGCGCACGCTCGCGGTCGTCGTCGGCCGCCGCGCGACGCGGGCCCTCTTCGCCGCGCTCCTCGCCGGCGCCTACGCCGTAACGGCGGCGCTCTGGCTGGCGGGCCCCTTCGGTGCGTGGGTCCTGCTCGTCGCGGCCGCTCTCCCCCTCGCGGGGAGGCCGGGCGCAGCCGTCCTCCGGGAGACGGCCGGGCCCCCGCTCAACCGCGCGCTCCGCGAGACGGCGCGGTTCCACCTTGTCTTCAGCGCCCTGCTCGCGCTCGGCGTCGCCCTGTGAGCGCCCGCGGCCGGGAGCGCCCGGCTCCCCCCGGGCGGTGGCGGTGAGCGGGATCCGCCTTCGCTGGCGGCCGGTCCGCCTCCCGCTCGGGAGCGCGCACCGCTCCGCGCTCGCCGGCGCCGCCGGCGACCTGCGGGCGCGCGAGGGGCTCGTGCTCGCCGTCGAGGACGGGACGAGGACCGGGTGGGGCGAGGCGCTGCCGCTCCCGGGCCCGGGCCGGCCGCCGCCCGCCGATCTCGCCGCCCTGCTGGCGGAGGCGGCGCCGGCGCTCCTCCAGGAGCCCGAGCGGGCGCCGCCCGCGCTGCGCTGCGCTCTCGAGTCGGCGCTGCTCGATCTCGCCGGACAGCGCCGCGGCGTCCCCATCGCCGCGCTCCTCGCCGCCGCCTCGCCGCCTCCGCCGGGAGCATCGCTTGAGGTGAACGCCGTGATCGACGCCTCCGCCGGATCCCCGGCCGAGGTCGCCGACGCCGGGCGCGCGCTGTTGGAGGCGGGCTTCGGGACCCTCAAGCTGAAGGTCGGCGTCGGGGGTCTCGCCGTCGATCTCGCCCGCGTGGAGGCGCTGCGCCTCGCCTGCCCCGGGGCCCGCATCCGGCTCGACGCGAACGGCGCCTGGCGGGAGCCCGTGGCGAGGCTCGCCGTGGCGCGCCTCGGCGACCGGGAGATCGAGCTGCTGGAGCAGCCGCTCCCCGCGGGGGAGGTCTCGGCCCTCCGGCGGCTGCGCGAGATCTCGCCGATCCCCCTGGCCGCCGACGAGGCGCTCGCGGAGGAGCGGCTCGCCGCGCGCATCCTCGCCGAGGGCGCCGCCGACCTGCTCGTCCTCAAGCCGGCCGTGCTGGGCGGCGTCGTCGCGGCGGCGCGGCTCGCCGGGCGCGCCCGCTGCCGGGGCGTCGGCTCGGTCGTGACGACGACGGTCGACTCGTCGCTGGGGACGGCGCTCGCCCTGCAGCTCGCCGCCGCGGTGGAGGCGGATGCCGCCGCCCGGGGCGGCGGCTCCGGCGGCCGCGCGCACGGGCTCGCCACGGGCCACGCCCTCGCGGAGGATCTCCTCCGGGCCCCGCTCCTCCCCGAACGGGGCCGGATGGCGCTTCCCGCGACACCCGGTCTCGGGGTCGCCCCCGAGGAGGGGGCGATCGACCGCGCGGCGACCGGGCCCTGGTCGGAGGCCGACGCCCCCGCCGGGGCGGCCGAGCCGGCCCTCCCCGCAACCGGGGACGGCCCGTGAGCGGCGGCGCGGTCGCGGGGGAGCGTGAGCCGCGCCCGGTCCCCGACTGGCTCGCGCGGCGCGCCCGGACGCACCGCGGGCATCCGGCCGTCGAGGCTCCCTCCGGGACGCTCGCCTACGGCGAGCTCGAGGAGCGGGTCGCGCGGGCGGCCGGGGCCCTCCGGCGGCTGCGGGCGGGATCCGCCGCCCGGGAGCCGATCGCGGTGCTCGCCGCCAACGACCTGCCCTTCTGCATCCTCGCCCACGCCGTGCCGCGCGCGGATGCCATCCTCGTGCCGCTCAACGCCCGCCTCACTCCCGCCGAGATGGCGTGGCAGCTCCTCGACTCCCGGTCGCCGCTCCTGCTCGCCGACGGGGAGCACCGGGCGCTCGCCGAGGCGGCGCTCTCAGAGATCGCGAGCTCGGGGGCCGCGGAGCGCGCGCCGCTCCTGCGTCCCGCCGAGGAGTTCTCGGCCGCTCCCGGGCCGGGCGCCGCGGGCTCCGCCGGACCCCCCGCCGCCGAGCCCCTCGTCGACCTGGACGCCCCGCACAGCGCGCTCTACACCTCCGGGACGTCGGGGCGGCCGAAGGCGGCGCTCCTCACCCACGGCAACCTGCTCGCGAGCGCCTACGCCTCGGCCTTCCACCTCGGCGTCCGGGCGGAGGATCGCTGGCTGGCGCCGCTTCCGCTCTACCACGTCGGAGGTCTCTCGATCCTGGTCCGCTCGGCGCTCGCCGGGACGACCGCGGTCGTGCACCGCCGGTTCGACGAGTCCCGGGTGAGCCGCGCGCTGCGCGAGGAGGGGGTGACGCTCGCCTCTCTGGTGCCGGCGATGCTCCGGCGCCTGCTCGACCACGATCGGGACCTCCCCCCCTATCCGGCGGCGGTGCGCGCCGTCCTCGTCGGCGGGGCGGGAGCGCCGGCCGCGCTTCTCGCCCGCGCGGAGGAGCGACGGCTCCCGGTCGCGCCGACCTACGGGCTGACGGAGGCGGCCTCGCAGGTCACCACGCTCGCCCCGGGGGAGGCGACGCGGCGCCCGGGCTCGTCGGGGCAGCCCCTGCTCGGCGTCTCCGTCGCCGTCGACGTGGACGGGCGGCGGGCGGAGGCCGGCGAGGTCGGCGAGATCCTGGTCGCCGGCCCGACGGTCTCGCCCGGGTACCTCAACCGGCCCCGGGAGGGCCGGGAGGGAGGCTGGCTTCGCACGGGCGATCTCGGCGCGCTCGACGCGGACGGCCACCTCCTGGTCGCCGACCGCCGGGACGATCTCGTGGTGAGCGGCGGCGAGAACGTCTACCCGGCGGAGGTGGAGGCGGCGCTCGCCGCGCATCCCGCCGTGGAGGAGTGCGCCGTGGTCGGTCTTCCCGACGAGCGCTGGGGCCAGATCGTCGTCGCCGCGATCGCGGGCGCCGGGGGGGATACGCCGGAGGCCTCCCTGCTCGAGGCCTTCCTGAGGGAGCGCCTGGCGGGGTACAAGCTCCCGCGCCGCATCGAGGCCTGGGACGGCCCGCTCCCCCGGACCGCCTCCGGGAAGCTGCTGCGCCGCGCGGTCAGGGAGCGGCTCGCCGGCGCGGATCGCGACCGGGCGGAGCGTTGACGGCCGCGAAGGGCCGCGCCGAGAATCGCTCCCGGGCCCGCGGGAGCGCGCAGGGGCGGGGAACGGGCCGCGAGCGAACGGGGCCGCGACATCGCCTGCTACCTCGATCTCCACGCCCACTCCACCGACGCCTCCGACGACGCCGGCGGCACGGTGGAGGGCTACCTCAAGTGGATCGCCGCCCGGCGCCGGCGCGGCTTCCGGATCGACGGCTTCGTGCTCACGGAGCACCGCCACTTCGACCCGGCCGTCTCCTACGAGGAGCTCGCCGGGCGCTACGATGTGACGGTGCTGCACGGCGCGGAGCTCGAGACGGACGCCGGGCACGTCCTGGTCTACGGCATCACGCCGGGGCTCGCCCGCCGGATCGACTTCACCGACGTGTCGCTCTCCCACCGCGAGCTGCTGGCGGCGGTCCGCGACGAGGGCGGGGCGGCCGTCCCGGCGCACGCCGGCCGGCCGCGCATCGGGCTCTGGGACCATGCCCGGGCGGGCCGCGTGGCGTTCGATCTCGTCGGCGCCGTCGAGGCGCTCAACGGCGGGTCGAGCGACGAGGAGAACCGCCGCGCGCGCGAGCTCGCGGAGGGGCACGGGCTCCCGTCCGTCGGGGGGAGCGATGCTCACTTCGTCTCGGCGATCGGGCGCTGCCTGACCGCCTTCGAGCGCCCGGTGACGACGACGGCCGAGCTGGTGGCGGAGCTGCTGGCGGGGCGTTGCCGGGCGCTGACGGCGGACGAGGCGCGCTCCGAGTCAGGGGCCGCCGACCGGACCGGCTGAGCGCCGGGACGCGCGGCGGCGGCATGTGAGGAGGGCCTTCTGGTCGACTACGACGAGAGCGTGATCGGCGTCGAGCACGAGCTCGGCTCGTTCACCGTCACCGAGGAGGCGATCGCCTCCTACTGCGAGGCGCTCGGGGAGACGAATCCCCTCTATCTCGACGAGGAGTTCGCCCGCGCCACGAGCTACGGCGGCCGCATCGCGCCGCCGCTCATCTTCACGACGGCGAACTTCCGCGGAACCGGGCCCGACCCGCAGGTCGAGTACGGCAATGCGCGCTTCCTGGGCGGGGAGCGCGTCGAGGTGCTGGAGCCGATGCGTCCGGGCGACACCATCACGGCCTACGGCCAGGTGACCGAGGTCTACGAGAAGACCGGCCGCAGCGGCAAGATGGTCTTCGTCGTCCGCAGGACGCGCTACGAGAACCAGAACGGGCGCGACGTCGCGCTCGTCGACAGCTCGATGGTGCACCGGGAGATCGAGGCGTGAGCCCCGGCGCGCCGGAGCAGCGCTACTTCGACGACGCCGAGCTCGGGGATGAGTTCGAGGAGTCCTATCTCGCGCGGCCGGAGCTGGTCGCGACCTACCTCTCGGTGTCGCGCGGCAACGCGGAGCTGAACGAGGAGGACGGGCGCTTCTCCGATGCCGCCGGCGCGCAGGCGCTCGGGCTCGAGCGCCCCATCGTCCCGGGCGTCATGAGCCTCTCCATCATCACCAGGCTGGTCACCGACTGGGCGGGGCCGGCCGGGCGGCTGCGCACGCTCGACGCGAACTTCCGCCGCCCCGTCCTGCACGGCGATCGCCTGAGGCTGATGGCGCTCGTGACCGACGCCTCGGACGAGTCGGGCGCCGGCCGGGTGACGCTCGACATCTACCTCGAGAACGAGCGCGGCGAGCGCCCGCTGCAGGGGACGGCCGTCGTGGAGCTGCCGCACCGGCCGAGCTGAGACGGGACCGCCCGCGGGAGGGAACGCGGTGGAGATCCTCGCCGATCCGTGGAGCGCCCCGATCCGGGAGTGGGCGCTCGTGCCGCTCCGCCTCGCGCTCGGCATCGTCTTCGTCGACGCCGGGCTCGGGAAGTGGAGGCGGGGCATCGGCGGGACGGGGGAGTGGTTCGCCGAGATCGGCATCCCCTTCCCCCAGGCGCAGGCGCGGCTCGTCGCGACCGTGGAGCTCGCGGGGGGTGCGCTGCTGCTGGTCGGCCTCTTCGCCCACTGGGCGGCGATCCCCCTCGCCGTGACGATGCTGGTCGCCGCCTTCGTCTCGAAGTTCCGGCTCGGGCACCCCTTCCAGGGGGGATCGGTGCAGGGGTACGAGCTGGACGTCGTCCTCCTCGCGGGGGCGGTCGCGGTGGCCCTCGGCGGCGCGGGGCCGCTCTCCCTCGACGCGCTCCTCTCCTAGCTCCCTCCCCCTCGCCCCGGACGCCGCCGCCGCGCCATACTGGAGGAGACGGCTGCGGGGAGGGACGGGTGGATGCGGCTGCATCGGATCGACCGGCGGCAGGTGCTCCCGACGACTGTGGGGGAGGCGTGGTCGTTCTTCTCCGACCCCCGCAACCTCAGCGTGATCACGCCGCCCGACATGCACTTCGAGGTGATCTCGGACGTCCCCGCCCAGGTCCACGCCGGGCTCCTGATCGAGTACAGGGTCGAGCCCTTCCCGGGCTGGCGCGCCCACTGGGTCACGGAGATCACGCAGGTCTCGGCGCCCCGGCTTTTCGTCGACGAGCAGCGCTTCGGCCCCTACCGCTTCTGGCACCACCAGCACCACTTCCGCGAGGTGCCGGGCGGCGTCGAGGTGCGGGATCTCGTGCACTACTCGCTCCCGGGCGGGCCGCTCGGGGCTCTCGTCAACGCCCGCGGCGTCGCGCCGCGGCTCGCCGCGATCTTCGATTTCCGCGAGCGCGTCCTGGAGCAGCGCTTCTCGCCGCCGAGCCGCGCGGGCGGCGGTGAGAGGCACGGGACGGGGCGGGTCGAGTAGGCGGGGGTTCCCCCCGCGCACCCGCCCGCGCTTTGGGCCGCGCGCCGCCGCCGGCCTCGCCGGGCGGTCGCCGCCTCCCCGCCCCCGCGGCGATCCCCCCTACTGCCAGGCGCCGAGCAGGGTCCCGATCACGGCGAACGCCAGCACGTGGTAGCCGTTGTTGATCCCGTAGAGGAGGAGGCTCCGCACCTCGAAGACGTAGTTCATCGCGTTCGTCGTCATGATGAAGGCGACGGCGGCGAGGAGCCCGACCACCAGGCCGTCGACCGGCCCCTCCGCGCCCAGGCCCTGCATGAGGATCGCGAGGCCCAGGACGAAGACGGCGGCGGCGGCGGCGGCGACCACGTAGGGATACCACTGCCGGGGCGTCCCCTTCATCGCATCCATGTCCTCCTGCGTGAGCCCGGTCTCCGCCATCCAGTACCGGCTGAGGACGGTGTACCAGGCCATCCCGACCAGCTGGTTGATCACGACCCCGGCGACGATCGCCGCGTAGTTCAGGCTCCCGAGATCGATGCTGTCCACGCTCCCCGCTCCCTTCACTCCGCGCGCCGAGATGGTAGCGCCGCGACCGGCGCGCCGCCGCGGCCGGCCCGGGGGCTAGCCGTCGCCCCGCGCGAAGGCGCGCGGCCCCTCCTGCGCCTCCGGCGTCTGGCCGACGATCCAGCGCAGCACGCTCCCGAACTGTAGCGCCTGCCCGAGCGGCTGATCGGGGCTCGCGAGCGCGAGCTCCTTGACGACCCGCGTCGCCAGGGGCGCGTTCGCCGCGATGAGCTCGGCGAGGGCCGTCGCGGTGTCGGCGAGCTCATCGCTCGGGACGACGCGCGAGACCAGGCCCCAGCGCAGCGCCGTCTCCGCGTCGATCCGCGCGCCGGTGAGGAGCATCTCCATCGCCGGCGCCAGCGCGATCGCGCGCACCAGCCGCTGCACGCCGCCCCCGCCCGGCGGGAAGCCCCGCTGCACCTCCGGGAGTCCGAAGGAGGATCCGGGCGTCGCGATCCGGAGGTCGCAGGAGAGCGCGAGCTCGAGGCCCCCGGCGAGGCAGTAGCCGTCGATCGCCGCGATCAGGGGCTTCGCGACGCGGATCGTGAAGAACTCGTCGCCCGGCTCCTTGGCGAGCGCCTCCTGCGCGGAGCCCCCGGAGAAGCCCGGGGAGTCCGGCTGCGCCCACTCCTTGAGATCGGCGCCGGCGCTGAAGGCGCGGCCGCCGGCGCCGGTGAGGATGCCCACGCGGATCCCGGGATCCTCGTGGACGCGCGCCATCGCCTGAAGCAGCAGCTCGCGCGCCGCCGTGTCGAGGGCGTTCATCGCGTGCGGCCGGTTGAGGGTGATGCGCGCGATGTGCCCGTCGGTCTCGAAGAGGACGGCGTCTCCCGCCGTCTCCGCCCTGTCCGTCATCTCGACCGCCCCTCCGCTACTCCGTGCCCCCGGGCAGCTCGACGGTGGCGGAGGCCGGCACGGCGACGTCGCGGCCGTCGAGCGTCTGAACGGCGAGCTCGAGCTCCACCAGCCCGCTCCCCGCCTCCAGGCGCGTCTCCCGGACGCGGCCGCTGCAGAGGAGCGTCTCGCCGGGGAACGACATCGAGCGGTAGCGAAGCGCGAGGCGCCGGACCCACCCCTCCGGCGCCGACCACGCCATGAGCTGCCGCGCGAGCAGGGCGCCCAGCATCTGGCCGTCCACGAAGGCGTCGCGCGCGCCGGCGGTCTCGCGGGCGAAGTCGGCGTCGTAGTGGTAGCGGTGGAAGTCCCAGGTCGCCCCGGCGTACGCGGCGAGCAGCTCGTGCGTCAGCGGCACGCGCAGCTCGGGGATCTCCTGGCCGGCCGCGACGTCCCGGAGGCGCATCAGGCGTCGCGCTCCGCGGCGGGGAGGAAGATCGTCGTGTCGCGGTTGGTGGCGAGCAGCTCGCCGTGCTGGTTGCGGTACTCGGCGAGCGCGACCAGGAAGAGCATGGCGCCGGCGCGCCCGCGGCGCTCGGCGATCTCCTCGATGCGCCAGCGCACGAGGAGGCGGTCGTCGGGCCGGACGGGCCGCAGGAGCTCGTACTCGTTGCCGCCGCGCACCAGCGTGCACGGCACGGGGAGAGGCAGCCCCTCCCAGACGTGGCCGTTGTAGCCGTCCTCCGGCCGCAGCGGCAGGTCGGCGTACTGGTTGGTCTCGACCACCAGCGTGGGAGGCGCGATCACGCCTCCGAAGCGGGTGCCCCGCGCGTAGGCCTCGTCGCGGTAGAGCGGATTCGCGTCGGAGAGCGCCAGCGCGTAGTAGCGGATCGCGGCGCGCCCGAGCTCCTCGGGCGCCTCGTAGGAGGCCTCGCGCCCGATCCAGCCGCGAAGCTCCTCGGTGAGCAGGGATCCCTCCGGCGCGGCGCCGCTCACGGGATCACCGCCACGGCGTCGACCTCTATGAGGAGGTCGGAGCGGATCAGGCGCTCGCAGATGATCCCGGTTGAGGCGGGGTAGGGGCGGTCGAAGAGATCCGTCCGCACGCGGCCGGTCCGGGGGTAGCGCTCGCGTGCCGCCGGGGCGACGTACTCGACGGTCTTGATGACGTTCTCGAGCGAGCCGCCCGCCGCCTCCATCAGGCGGGCGAGGTTCTCGTAGACATAACGCGACTGCGCGATCACGTCCCCCGCGTGCTCGGTCGCGTTCGACTCCGGGTTGAAGGCGGCCATCCCCGAGACGAAGAGGAGCGGGCCGGCCCGGACGGCCGGCGCGTAGGTGAGGCGCGCGTGATGCGGCCACGGCGCCGCGATCCCCTCCCGCGGCAGCGTCGAGGCGATGAACTCGACCTGGATCCGGGCGCCCGGCGTGGCGAGGCGCTCCATGAGGATGCCGGTGGAGGCGGGGAACTCGGAGGCGTCGCGGCCGCCGAAGTGCTCGCGGCGCACGTCGGCGGTGACGCGGTAGTCGCGGAGCGCGGCGGTCTCCACGAAGTCGGTGGTCTTGACCACGTGCTCCCAGCCGAGGCCGGCGGCGGCGAGGATCTCGCCGGCCCGCCGGTAGACCGCCCGCGCCTGCGCCTCGAGGTCGGGGCCGGGCGCGTCGAGCGCGGGGATCACGAGCAGATCGCCGATGCGCCGCGCGACCGCCCCCGCGGCCTCGACGCTCTCGTTCGGCCCTGGGCGGGCGACGAGCTCGATCTCGACGAGCGCCTCGGGGCGCAGCAGGGAGTGGACGGCGACGGTGGAGAGCGCCGGGCGGTTGCCCCCGAAGTACTCCTCCCGCAGCCGCGCAAGGCAGGCCGCGTCCTCCGCGGCGAGGGCGCCGGGGGCGAGGTACTCGATGCTGTGCGCCACCTCGTCGAACCCGAGGCCGGCCGCCTCCAGGATCACGCGCGCCTTCTCGTAGACGATGCGGGCCTGCGCCTCGAGATCGCCGTCGGCGGTGACCAGGTCGCGCTCCGGCTCGTAGCGCGCCGCGGTGTGGCCGGAGAGCCAGGCGGCGCCTCCCGCCTCCATCGCGAGGCAGAAGGCGTAGCGCGAGGCATCCATCCAGGGGAAGCTCGCGGGCTCGATCGCCCGCTTCACGGCCTGCTGCGGCGGCACCTCAGCGCCCGGACCAGCTGGGGGGGCGCCGCTCGGCGTACGCGCGGAGCGCCTCGGTGTGATCCTCGCTCTCCCGGGCGAGCTGCTGCGCCCGCTCGGTGAAGCGGATCGCCTCCTCCAGCGGCCTGTCGAGGGCGTCGACCAGCGCGAGCTTGAAGAGGCGGGCGGTGAGCGGCGGGACGGCGTCGATGATCTCCCGCGCGAGGGCGTGCGCGCGGGGGAGCAGCTCCTCCGGCTCGACGAGCTCCGAGACGAAGCCCCAGCTCAGCGCCTCCTCGGCCCCGAGCCGGCCGCCGCGCACCCCCCACTCGAAGGTGCGCGCGTAGCCCAGGATGTCGAGCACGAGCTTGAGGCTCCCGTCGTCCGGGAGGATGCCGCGGCGCGTGAAGACCCAGCCGAAGCGCGCCTCCCGGGACGCGAGCCGCACGTCGCAGCCGGCGGCGAGGCCGACGCCGGAGCCGACGGCCGGCCCGTTGACGGCGGCGATCGCGGGCTTCGACAGGCGCCTCAGCGCGACGGTGACCCGGCGGATGTCGGAGCGGGCGGGGTAGAGCCGCTCGTGGAGGCTCTTCTCGTCGGGCTCGAGCGATCGGCCCTGCGCCGTCATCTGGCCGATGTTGCCGCCCGAGCAGAAGATGCGGCCGCTCCCGGTCAGGACCAGGATCCGCGCCGCGTCGTCACCCTCGATGCGCGCGATCTCGTCGGCGAGCTCGCGGTTCATGACGAAGTTGACGGCGTTGTTGTTGTCGGGATCGTCGATCCAGACGGTGACGATGCCGTCCTCGCTCTGCTCGACCCGCAGGTACTCGTACTCCATGGCCTCCCCGAGCCCGCGGGCCGCTAGAGAGCCGCGGCGAGCCGGCGCCGATGGTAGCGCGCATCGCCGTAGGCCGCCGCCGCGGCGATCGCCCGCCGCGTGAAGATCTCCAGCGGGTAGTCACGGTAGTAGCCGACGCCGCCGTGCACCTGGTGGGCGAGGCGCGTCGCCCACGGCATCGCCTCGCTCGCCTTCGCCTTCGCCGAGGCGACGGCGCGGCGCACCGGCGAAGGCGACGGGTCGCCCCCGGCCTGCTGGAGCGACCACGCGGCGCGGTAGGCGAGGAGCCGGCACGCCACGACCTCGCGGTAGAGGTCGGCGCAGTGGTGGTGGACGGCCTGGAAGGAGCCGATCGGACGCCCGAACTGCATCCTCTCCTTGGCATGGGAGAGCGTGAGATCGAGCGCCGCCTGCCCGATGCCGACGAGCTCCGCCGCCTTGAGGACGGCGCCGCGCGCCAGCAGGCGCTCCAGCTGCGGCCACCCCGCGCCCGGCGCCCCGATCACGGCATCCCCGTCGACCTCGACGCCGTCGAGGCGCAGCGAGAAGAGCGGCTCGCCGGCGGCCGCGGGCTGGGGCTCCAGCTCGAGCCCCTCGGCCCCGCGCTCGACGAGCAGGAGGGTCACGCCGGGGCCCGCCGCGCCGTCGCCCGTGCGCGCCGCGACGATGAGCGCGTCGGCGGCGCCGGCGTCGCGTACGAGCACCTTCGAGCCATCGAGGCGGTACCCGCCGGCCGGCCGCGGCGCCGCGCGCGCGCGGATCTCCCGCGCCCCGAGCCGCGCCCCCTCCTCCAGCAGCGCCAC
>DAOULG010000285.1:0-4604 GCA_034420495.1 Dehalococcoidia bacterium | reverse complement strand
GCGGCGTGCTCGTCCAGGAGTTCTAGGGGCCGCCTGCGGCGCCGGCCCGCGGGCGCGGGCCTCCGGGTCCGGGAGCGGCGGAGAGCTCTCCGAGCCTCAGGCGGCGTGGCGCCGGGCGCGCGGTGCCTCCCGGGGCGGCCGGGCCGGCCGCCAGTCGGCGTCTCCGAACGGGCGCATCGCAGCGACGGCGGCCCGGCGGCGCAGCCGCTCGTGCCGGCGCTGATCCGGCGGGCGCAGCGCCCCCTGCACCCACTGCTGGCAGAGCAGCACGCCGGCTCCCCCGAGCAACACCCCGACCGTGAGAACGAAGAGCATCCCGCACCGACCCCCGTGCCGTCCGGCGGATCGCCGGCACTCCCTCGTGTTCCGAACGGAACGGACGTTAGAACAAAAGTGCTGTTGCCGTCAAGCGGTCGCGCGCGTCGGCGGGCCGAGGGCTCAGGGCGGGCTGAGGGAGGCGAGTCCGCCGAGGTAGGGGGAGAGCACCTCCGGGAGGTGGACGCTCCCGTCGGGCCGCCACCCGTACTCCAGGAGCGCGGCGAGGGTGCGCGGCAGGCCGAGGCCGGAGCCGTTCAGCGTGTGGGGATGGCGCACCTCCCCCGAGGCGTCGCGGTAGCGGATGCCGGCGCGGCGCGCCTGGAAGTCGAGGAAGTTGGTGACGGAGGAGACCTCGAGCCACTCGCGTGAGCCGGGAGCCCACACCTCGACGTCGTAGGTCATCGCCCCGGCGAAGGTGGTGTCGGCGGCGGCGAGCCGCAGCACGCGGTAGGGCAGCTGCAGCGCCCGCACGACGCCGAGCGCGTCCTCGAGCAGCTCCTCCAGCTCCTCCCACGAGCGTTCCGGCTCCACGAAGCGCACCATCTCCACCTTGTCGAACTGGTGGCCGCGCTTGATCCCGCGCACCTCCCGCCCCGCGCTCATCCGCTCGCGCCGGAAGCAGGGCGTGTAGGCGCAGTGGCGGATCGGCAGCTCGTCGGCCCCGAGGATCTCCCCGCGGTAGAGGTTCGTGACCGGCACCTCCGCCGTCGGCACCAGCCAGAGGTCGTCGGCGTGATCGTGGTACATCGTCTCGGCGAACTTCGGGAGCTGTCCCGTGCCGTAGAGCATCTCCTCGCGCACGACGAAGGGCGTGTACACCTCGCGGTAGCCCCGCGCGCGGTGCACGTCGAGCATCCACGAGATGAGCGCGCGCTGCAGGCGCGCCCCGTCGTCGCGGAGCACGTAGAAGTGCGGCCCCGAGAGCTTCACCCCCCGCTCGAAGTCGAGGATCCCGAGGCTCTCCCCGATCTCCCAGTGCGGGGGCGGCGCCAAGTGGGGGGCGGGCGGTTCGACGTCGTCCCCGCGGCTCACGGGCGGCGAGGCCGACTCCTCCGGGGCTCCCCCGCCGGCCGAGCGGCGGAGGACGAGCGCCTCGGCGTCGCCCCCCGGCTGGACGCGCCCGTCGAGGAGGTTCGGCAGCTCGAGCGACAGCCGCCCGAGCTCCGCCTCGACCTCCCGCAGCCGCCCCTCCCCTGAGTCGAGCGAGGAGGCGCGCTCCCGCTGCTCCCCGATCAGCCGCTGCCGCTCCTCCTCGTCGCCGGCCGCGCCGATCGCCTTCCCGGCCCGGTTGCGATCCGCCCGCATCGCCTCGACGTCGCGGAGGAGCGCGCGGCGCTCCCCGTCGAGCTCGAGCACGCGGTCGAGGGGCGCCTCGATGCCCCGGGCGCGATAGTCGGCTCGCAGCCGCTGCGTCTCCTCGCGGATCGTCCGGGGCGGGAGCACTACGCCGCTCCCGCCCCCGCCGTCTCGGACGGGGTCGCGCGGCCGCGCTCTCGCCGCTCCGCCGCGATCGCCGCGAGGCCGAGCAGCCGGACGTCGTCGTCTACAGGCGTCGAATGCTCCCCGGCGGCGAGCGGCTGCTCCGAGCGCAGCTCGCTCTCGCTCACCCAGATCCACGGCACCTCGCCGCCCGGGAGAGCCGGCAGCGGACCGGGCCCCAGGGGCCGCGCGAAGTAGATGAAGTCGATGTGCTCGTGCGGGGCGGGGCAGTGGGCGTCCCGCGGGATCGCGTAGACCCCGATCGAGACGGGCGGCGCCACCGCCCCGCGGGCCCCGTGGACGGACGGGGCCGCCGTCTCGATCACGCGGGCGGCGATCCCCGTCTCCTCCTCGATCTCGCGCAGCACGGCCTGCACCGGATCCTCGTTCACGTCGAGGTGGCCTCCCGGGGGGAGCCACTTGCCGAGGCGGTGCCAGTGAAGTGCCGTATGCCCGTCGTGAGAGAGGAAGCCCGTGGCGGTGAAGTGGCGAACGAGCGGCTCGGTCTGCGGGCTCCGCTCCATGCTGCGAGCCTAGCGCGGCGCCGCGACCCGGTCGAGCCGGGAGAGGCCTGCGGGCCGCGGGCCGCGGGGACGGCGCCGGGGGGCCCCGGCCGGGGCCTCCCTCCGCGACCGTCCGCTCACGGTTCGGTCCCCGCCTCGACGAGCTCCTTGAGATGCCAGAGCGCGTCGCGGAGCGCCTGCCGCCGCCGGGGCCGGTGAAGAAGCAGATCCAGCAGCGGGCCGCAGACGCCGACGGGCCTGCGGTACTCCGCCGCCACGGTCACGTGCGCCTCGCCGGAGCCCTCGCGCTGCAGCTCCCAGCGGAGCTCCTCCAGGCGGGGCGGTCCCCCGCCGTCTCCGCCGCCCCCGGGGGCGAGCGTGAGCGAGAGCGGCTCCTCGGCGCGCGCGATGACGAGCGGCACGCCGGAGGCATCGATCGTCGGCTGCGGGATGACGCGTCGGGAGCCGTCGCCGGCGCTGCGGAAGAGACGGGGGAGGGAGGTGTCGAGCGACTCGAGCGCCGCGAGTCTCCGGTAGACGGCGCGCGCATCGGCGTGGATGTGCACGTCCTCCCGGATCGACCTCACGGGACGCCGCCCGCCCCCCCCGGGGAGTCGGCCGCGCGCGCGCGCAGCGCCGGGAAGAGCACGACCTCCCGGATCGAGTGCTCGCCGGTGATGAGCATCATCAGTCGCTCGAGCCCCATGCCCAGCCCGCCGGCCGGCGGCATCCCGCTCTCCAGCGCCTCGAGGAAGGCCTCGTCGGCGATCTCCACCTCGGCGTCGCCCGCGGCACGCTTGAGCGCCTGCGCCTCCATCCGCCCGCGCTGCTCCACCGGGTCGTTCAGCTCGGAGTAGGCGTTGGCGAACTCGTAGCCGAGGATGAAGAGCTCGAAGCGCTCGACGA
The DNA here is from genome assembly GCA_034420495.1 of Dehalococcoidia bacterium. Taxonomy (GTDB): domain Bacteria; phylum Chloroflexota; class Dehalococcoidia; order UBA2979; family UBA2979; genus VYDC01. Next base: position 1,398 of record DAOULG010000285.1, on the reverse strand, counting down.
TCGCCGGATCGTCCTCGCGCGCCTTCGCGAGCGGCGAGAGTTCGGTCGGATAGTCGAAGACGAACGTCGGCTGGACGAGCTTCGGCTCCACCAGCCGCTGCATGACGGCGTCGATGACGCTCGCCCACGACGACGCCGCGTCGACCGGGACCCCGCGCTCGGCGGCGGCCGCCGCGAGGGCGTCGCGCTCGGGGTAGTCGCGGTAGTCGAGCCCGGCGTGCTCGCGGAGCGCCTCCCGGTAGGTGGTGCGCGCCCACGGGGAGTCGAGGTCGACGACCACGTCGCCGTGGGGAACCCGGAGCGTCCCCCGCACCTCGCTCGCCACCTGCCTCACGAGCTGCTCGACCATCCCCGCGACGTCCTCGTAGTCGGCGTAGGCCTCGTAGGACTCGAGCAGCAGGAACTCCGGGTTGTGGCGGTGCGAGAGGCCCTCGTTGCGGAAGACGCGCCCGATCTCGAAGACGCGGTCGAAGCCGCCCACGAGCAGCCGCTTCAGGTGCAGCTCCGTCGAGATCCGCAGGAAGAGCTCGCGATCGAGCGCGTTGTGGTAGGTGCGGAACGGCCGGGCGGCGGCGCCGCCGGCCTCATCGAGGAGGACCGGCGTCGCGACCTCGAGGAAGCCGCGCTCCTCGAAGAAGCGGCGCACGGCCGAGACGGTGGCGGCGGAGAGGCGCGCCACCTCGCGGGAATGCTCGTTCGCGACGAGATCGAGGTGGCGCTCGCGGTAGCGCGTCTCCGGGTCGGTGAGGCCCGCCCACTTCTCGGGGAGCGGCCGCAGCGCCTTCACCAGGATGCGCCAGCGCTCGACCTGGAGCGTGACCTCGCCGCTGCGCGTCCGGAAGAGCGTCCCCTCGGCCTCGGCGAAGTCGCCGACGTCGAGGAGGTCGAGGAGCCCGTACTCCCCCTCCGGGAGCAGGTCGCGCCGGAGGTGGAGCTGGATGCCGCCCGAGCCGTCGCGCAGGTCGAGGAAGGCGGCCCGCCCCAGGACGCGCTGGCGGATCACGCGGCCGCTCACGGAGGCGCGCGGCTCCCCGTCTCCTTCGGACTCGCTCGATTCGAAGAGGCCGACGGCCTCCCGGCAGCTGTGCGTGCGGCGCGTGCGCGCCGGGTAGGCGCCCCCGCGCGCGAGCAACTGCTCCCGCTTCGCCAGCCGGTTGGCGATGAGCTCGCCCTCGGTGGGCATGGGCGCTCCCGTCGTGGCGGCCGGCCTCGGCGCGCCGCTCCGGCCATCGTACGCGCGCGCGGGGGGACCTTCGAGCGGCGCGGCGCTCCGCGCGGGGCTAGGTTTACTTCCCACGCACGTTGTTTACAGGCGCGAGGCGGGGACAGCGCCGTCGATGCCGCCGTGCGGTCGTCGCGCATTGTAGCGATGGAGCCAGCGCGGGAGCTCGCGTAGCC
>DAOULG010000284.1:0-1951 GCA_034420495.1 Dehalococcoidia bacterium | reverse complement strand
GGCGGCCTTCCTCAGCGGGGACGGCTCGTGACCGGCCCCGCCGGGGCGCCCCTCTCCGCGGCGGCGATCCGCCGGCAGCTCGACGGGGCGGGCGTCCGCTTCGTCGCCGCCCTCCCGGACATCACCACGAGCGAGCATCTCCTGAAGCCGATGCTCACCGACCCCTCGCTCCGCGTCGTCCAGGTCTGCAAGGAGGACGAGGGAATCTCCATCTGCGCCGGGCTCTACGCGGGGGGCGAGCGCGCCGTGCTCATGATGCAGCACACGGGGCTGCTCGACTCGATCAACTGCCTCCGCGCCGTCGGCATCGAGGGGGAGAATCCCGTCTGCATGATCGTCGGCCTGCTGCGGAACGAGCCCGGCGTCCCGCCCTCGCAGTCGCCGCGCTACGGGCTGCGCATCGTGCAGCCGATCCTCGGCGCCATGGGCGTCGAGAACGAGCTGCTCGAGTTCGCGGGCGACGAGGAGCGCATCGGACCCGCCATCGAGCGCGCCTACGCGCGCCGGCGTCCCGTCGTGCTGCTGGTCGGGGGGGAGCCGCTCTGATGACGATGAAGCGCGACCAGATGCTCCGCGCGCTCGCCCGCCACCGCACCGACGAGGTGGTGGTCGCCGTCTACCGGGCGTCCAACGAGCTCATCCACATCGACCCCTCGGAGCTGAACTACACCTTCAACGCGGCGATGGGGCAGGCCTCCTCGGCGGCGCTGGGAATCGCGCTGGCCCGGCCCGACCGCCGCGTCGTCGTGCTCGACGGCGACGGGAGCCTGCTGATGAACCTCGGGACGCTCGTGACGATCGCCGACGCCGAGCCCGCGAACCTGCTTCACTGCGTCTGCTCCAACGGCACCTACGAGACGAACGGCGCCGTGGCGGTGCCGGGAGCGGGGCGGGCGTCGTTCCCCGACCTCGCGCTCGCCGCCGGCTACCGCGACGCGCGCCGCATCGAGAGCCTTGAGGAGTGGGACCAGGCGCTGCCGGAGCTCCTCGCCGCGGCGGGTCCCCTGCTCGTCGACCTGGTCGTCGAGCCCGGCGAGGAGACCTGGCCCGACGACTTCCGCACGCTGCACTCGACCGAGCGGCGCGATCGCTTCGTCGAGGCGCTCGCCGGCCGGCGGCCGTGAGAGCGCGCGTCGGCGACCCCCGCGTCCCGCCCCGCATCGCCGGGGCGGAGGGGCTCGAGGCCCGGGACGGGCGGGACGGCGCGCGCTCACCGTGAGCGCGCCGTCCTCCGGCGCCGCCTCGAGGCTCGGCAGGCTGCGGTCGGCCGACGCCGGCGGCGCCATACTCGTGCTCCCGTACGATCACGGGCTCGAGCACGGCCCCGTCGACTTCCTCGACCAGGAGTGGGGCTCCCGCCCGCGATCCATCCTCGAGCTCGCGAGCCGGAGCGCGATCGCCGCGGTGGCGGCCCACCTCGGGCTCATCGGCCGCTACGTCCGGGGAACCGAGCGCGGCCTCGGCCTCATCGCCAAGCTGAACGGCCGCACGAACATCCCGGAGGCCCCCGCACCGTTCTCCCCGCTGACGGGATCGGTCGAGGAGGCGGTGCGGGCGGGGGCCGACGCGATCGGCTACACGCTCTACGTCGGCTCGGCCGCCCAGGAGCGCGACCTCCGGCAGCTCGCCGACGTGCGCCGCGAGTGCGAGCGCCTCGGGATGCCGTTGGTCGTCTGGTCCTACCCCCGCGGGCGCTTCGTCGACGCGGTCGGCGGGCGTGACTCCCTCTACGCCGTCGACTACGCGGGGAGGGTCGCGCTGGAGATGGGGGCGGACGTCATCAAGCTCAACCTCCCCCGGAGGCACGACCCGGAGCTCGGATCCCCCCCGCCGGCCTATCTCGAGCTCGAGTCCGACCGCTCCCTGATGGCGCGGCGCGTCCTCGAGTCGTGCGGCGAGGCCGCCGTGATCTTCTCCGGCGGCTCCCGCCGGGGCGACGAGGGCTTCCTCG
>DAOULG010000283.1:0-10532 GCA_034420495.1 Dehalococcoidia bacterium | reverse complement strand
GGCTCGGGGCCGCCGCGCGGGCGCAGCGTGCGGCGCTCCCAGGGATCGGGGAAGGGGCGCGATGGGCGAGGCGCGTCGGCGGGGACGGCCCCGGGTCCGGGGCGGCGCGCCTCCGGGAGCGCCGCGACCCGCCCCGGCGGCTCCTCCGAGGGCCGGAGCCAGAGCGAGCGGGCGCGCGCGAGGAGGCGGTCGCCGGAGGAGAGCACGGCGTCGACGGCGGCGAGCCGGCGGCCGGCGCGCACTGCGGTGGTCTCGAGCGAGAGCGCCTCCCCGGGGACCGGGCGTAAGAGGTCGACGGTGAGCCGCGCCGGACGGAGCGGCTCTTGGCCCTCCGCCGCGGGAAGCCGGCGGGCCCGCTCCTCGACTCCGTGCGCGAGGAGCGCGGAGATCATCGCGCCCCCGACGAGGCCCTCCCCCCACGGGCTCGTCGAGGCCGCCGTGGGCAGGTAGCGCTCGCCCGAGCGCTCGAAGAGGGGCGGGGGCTCGGGCATCGGACGTCAGAGGGGAGGTGCCGGACGCGGCGCGGCGGCCGGTCGGATCCCCGCAGGGACGACCGGCCGCCGCGTGCTCCGCCCGGGGGCGGAGGTGCCTCCGCTAGACCGGCTCGACGCTGTCGAAGGCGATCGTCGGGTTGCGCCTGGGCGAGTAGGTGATCTTGTCCTCGTACCAGGCCATCAGGCGCACGTTCTCGAGCACCCAGGCCGACGGCGGGTCGATGTTCATCGCCACCGTGGCGTCGTGGTAGTGGCTCCTCCTCTTCTCGTCGTCGAACTCGAGCAGCGCGGCGTTGTAGGCCGCCTCGAAGTCGGCGTTGTCGTAGAACTTCCCGCGGCCGTCCTTGGTGTACCACTGCATCGCGAAGGAGGCCTCGTAGGCGAACGCCGACCACGGGCTCCAGTGGAAGGTCGCCCGCTCCTTGTTGCCGTAGAGGCCGTCCCGCCAGACGTTGGTCTCGACCGGGATGTTGTCGGTGTTGATGCCGACGGAGTTGATGTCGCCGATGAAGGCCTCGGAGAAGGCCCGCTGCTCGGCGTCGTTCTGCCGGAACTCGACCCCCGCGTCGAAGCCGTTCGGGAAGCCGGCGTCGGCGAGCAGCTGGCGCGCCTTGTCCGGATCGTAGCCGTAGGGCTCGAGGTTCGGGTTGTGGCCGAAGGTCGCCAGCGAGAGCAGCTGCCCGCGCATCGGCCGCGAGAAGCCGACGAAGATGACGTCGACCTGCGCCTGCGCGTCGATGGCGTGGTTGACGGCGGTCCGCACGCGCGGGTCGGCCGTCGGGCCGTCGAAGTAGCGGATGTCCCACCCCTGCTGGCTGTCGGAGGGCGGGTTGCCGACCTGCGCGCCGAAGCCCTTCGCGCGCTCGGTGTCCTGGATGCCGGGCGAGTCGGCCCAGTCGACGTCCTTCGTCTCAAGCGCCGCCGTGCGCGTGGTGCGCTCGCCGATCGCGAAGTCGGTCACCGAGGTGATGCCGCGGTTGCCGAACCAGGACGAGGGGCTCGCCACCATCTCGATCTTCGAGTCGCGCACCCACTCCGCCACCGTGTAGGCGCCGGTGCCGACCGGCGTCTCCGCCTGGAAGTCCCGCCCCTTGGTCGGGTCGTCGAAGATGTGCTTCGGCTTGAAGAGCACGAAGGTCGAGCGCCTCGGGAGGATCGGGTCGCCGGTCCCCTGGGTGAGGATCGCGATCGTCTGCTCGTCGACGACGTGCGACTCCTGGTAGGTGCCGACGCGCGAGATCAGCCGGGACTCGTTCGCCGGGTCGACGTAGTAGTCGTGGCTGAACTTGACGTCCTCGGCGGTGAACTTCGTTCCGTCCGACCACTCCGCCTCCTGCAGCGTGAAGACCCACGCGCCGGTGGGGGCGTGGTACTCCCACGCCTTCGCCATGTGCGGAATGACCTCCGCGTCGGGCGTGAGGCGGGTGAGCGTGTCGAAGACCGCCCAGAAGTTGAAGGAGGTCGCCGCCGTGGAGTCCGGGTCGAGGTTCGGCGAGTGGCCGCCGCTGGCGATGTTCAGGTGCGCCGTCTTCGCCGGGGGCGGGGGCGCCGGGGTCGCCGTCGCCGCCACCGCCGTGGGGTCGGCGGTCGCCGTCGCGGCCGGCGTCGCCGCGGCCGCCTGCGTCGCCGCCGGGGCCGCCGGGGCCGCCGGGGCCGCCGCCGCCGGCGCCTCGTCGTCGTCGTCGCCGCAGCCGATCACGGCGGCGGTGGCGAGCCCGACGCCGCCCAGGAGGCCGCCCCGCAGCAGGCTGCGCCTGCCGATGCGCTGCCCGAGCAGCCTTCTCTCGTTCACTTCCATGGTCCCTGTCCCCTCTCTCGCGGCGCCCGTCCCCTGATGGGCCGCGACGGTCGGGGGACGATACCACCCCCGTCCCGCCCTTGCACGGAGCGTGCGGGGCGCCGGGCGCCGCGCTGCTCCCGACCGGCCGTGTAGACTCGCCCCGGCGGGAGGTGCCTCGTGGCGGGACGTCTTGCGGGCCGGCGCGCGGTGGTGACCGGCGGCGCCTCGGGGATCGGGCTTGCGATCGCGCGGCGCTTCGCCTCGGAGGGGGCGGACATCGCCATCCTCGACCTGGACGGGGAGGGCGCGGAGGCGGCGCGCCGCGAGCTCTCGGCCGGAGGCTGCGAGGCGCTCTCACACGTCGGGGACGCGGCCGATCCCTCGGTCGTCGACGAGCTGGCGGGCCGGCTGCGGGAGGCGGGCGGCGTCAACGTGCTGGTGAACGCCGCGGCGCCCCCCACCTCGCTCGACGAGGGGAGCGAGTGGGGGACCTGGCGCTTCGGCATCGAGAAGGCGCTCTCCTCGGCCTACCTGGTGAGCAGGCGGCTGCGCCCCCTGCTCGTCGCGGACGCGGCGCGGGGTCGGGGCGCCGCCATCGTCAACATCTCCTCGGGCGCCGCCTTCGGCGCCTCGCGCTTCCCCTGGTACGGCGCCGCGAAGGCCGGGCTGCTCTCCCTCACGCGCTCTCTCGCCTGGGAGCTCGGTCCGGAGGGGGTGCGCGCGAACGCGATCGTGCCGGGGACGATCCTGACGCCCCGCTCGCAGGCGCTCCAGGCGAGCCCCGAGCGGCTCGCGCAGCTCGAGGCGAGCATCCCGCTCGGGCGCATCGGGGAGGCGGGCGAGGTCGCGGAGGCGGCGCTCTTCTTCGCCGACCCGGAGAGCTCGGGATTCGTCACGGGCGCCGAGCTGCTCGTCGACGGCGGGCGCAACGTCGCCGGCACGATCCCCGCCGGCGCCGGCCGCGCTCCGTAGCCGGCGCCCGCCGCCGCAGGCTACCGGCCGAAGGTCTGGATCATCAGCTCGACGTTCTCGCGGATGCGCTCCTTCGACATCAGCGAGGAGGCGCAGTAGAAGGTCGAGGTGTCGACGGCGCCCTCGTAGCGCTCCGCCTGCTCGCGCACCTCGTCGGGCGTCCCGAAGATGGCGTGCTCGCGGGCGACCTCGTCGGGGACGGCGGCGATCAGCGCCTCGTCGTCGCCGCGGTGGTTGAAGAAGGCGTCCTGGATGGCGTGGCGGACGTCCTCGTAGCCCTGCGAGTCGAGCACGATCGCGTAGCTGCGGGTCGCCATGAAGCGCGCCATGTGGTGCTTCACCTCGCGCAGCGCCTGCTGACGGTCGGCCGAGATCGCGGTGATGATCCAGGCCTCGTGGTCGAACTCCGAGCGGCTGCGCCCGCTGCGCTGTAGCCCCACGTCGATCGCCGGCCACGCCGTCTCCTGGATGAAGCGCAGCGAGGCCATGGGGTGGCCGCAGAGCCCCTGGCAGAGATCGCCGGCGAGGCGGAACATCGCGCGGTTGACGGCGGCGAGGTAGACGGGGGTGATGCGCGTCTCCCCCGGCCGGGGGCTCTCCGGGACCTCGTAGGGGCGACCGAAGGCGAGCGCCTGCCCGCGGCCCCGGAAGCCGCCGCCGGTCAGCTCCACGTAGCGGCCGTGGTAGCCGACCTCCTCGGAGGCCGGGGTCTCCCAGGCGAGGCGCATCGCCGAGATCAGCTCGCGGATGCGGGTCGCCGGGTGGTCGAACTCGCGCCCGAGCTGGTTGATGTTGGCGCGCTTGGTCCCGCCGCCGAGCCCGAGGATGAAGCGGTTCCCGGAGAGCTCCTGCACGTCGGCGCAGGCCGCGGCGAGGGCGCGCGGCTCGTGCACGAAGGCGCGCACGACGCCGGTCCCGAAGTCCGGCCTGGTCGTCGCCTGCGTCATCGCGCCGTTGAGCGCGACGGAGTCGCCGGAGTTCCAGACGACGTCGAAGCCGCGCTCCTCGGCGAGGCGCGCGAGCAGCGGCTTGTCGGCGAGGGCGGTGTAGGCGAGGGAGACTCCCCGTCGGTTCATGGCGGCTCCTCCGGCGCGGCGCGCGGGGCCGGGCCCCGCCCGCCGCACTCTACTGGGAGCGGGCGCAGCGCGGCGAGCGGTTCGACCCGCGCCCCCGGGGCGCGCTACAACGCGGCCGGGGGCGGGGATCCGCCCCCCCGGGACGGGGGCGCGCGGTGGAGCAGGGGCGGGGCGGGGGGCGCGGGGCGGCCGGGGGGGCGAACGGGGGGCCGGAGGGGGCGCCCGAGCTGCTCATCCGCGGGGCGCTCGTCGTGACGATGAACCCCGCCCGCGAGGTCTTCGACCCGGGCTACGTCTCGGTGCGGGAGGGGCGGATCGACGCGGTCGGCCCGGATGCCGAGTGCCCGGAGGGGCCGCCCCGCGGCGCGGTCCTCCTAGACGGGCGCGATCGCATCGTCCTCCCGGGCTTCGTGAACGCGCACGACCACCTGGTGGGCGCCTTCTCGCGCGGCCTCGGCTCCGACCGCGCCGTCGCGGTCACGGTCGCCGACGCCTCCGAGCGCCTCGGAGCGCGCATCCGCGGGGCGCTCGACGAGGAGGCCGCCTACGCCGCCGCGCGCCTCGCGCTGCTCGAGCTCCAGCTCTCCGGCGTCACCACCACCGCGGACAGCCAGCCGGCGCTCGCCGGGCGCGAGGGGAACGCGGACGGCACCCTTCGCGCCCTCCACGAGTCGGGGGCGCGCGCGCTCTGGACGCGCGCCTCGCTCAACAGGACCGGCTACGTCTCACCCGGGCAGCACGACTCGCTCGACCTCGCGCTCACCGAGCTCGAGCGGCTCTCCGGCCGCTGGTCGTCGGAGCGCGTCGAGGTCGGCTGCGAGGCGCAGGCGCTCCACCGCGTCGAGGAGGATCTGCTGCGGGGCCTGGCGGAGTGGGCGGAGGGGCGCGGCGCGCACTTCGCGATGCACCTCTCCTACAGCGAGAAGGCCGCCGCGCACGCGGTGGAGCGCTTCGGGCGCCCGCTGCTGCTCCTGCTCGAGGGGTGGGGGGTGCTCGGGCCGCGCTTCCTGGGCTACCACCCGGTCTGGCTCTCGGACGAGGAGATCGACGCCGCCGCCCGCTCCGGCGCCGGCCTCGCCTTCTGCCCGGTCGACAACATGCTCATCGCCTCGGGCGTGGCGCCGGTCGAGCGCCTGCTCGCCGCCGGCTGCCGCCTGGGGCTCGGCGTCGACCAGCCGAACGACGGGCACAGCGTCTTCGAGCTGATGAAGCTCTCCGTCCTCATCCAGCGCATCGCCCGCCTCGACGCCTCGCTCGGCGGGCCCGAGCAGGCGCTCGAGCTCGCCACTCTGGGCGGCGCCCGCGCGCTCCACCGCGAGCACGAGCTGGGATCGCTCGAGCCGGGGAAGGCGGCCGACCTGGTCGTGCTGGACGGCCGCCGGCCGGCGTTCGCCCCCTTCCCGGGGCGGATATCGAACCTGGTCTACGCGGCGAGCCCCGCCGACGTGGAGCACGTCTTCGTCGCCGGCGAGGCGGTGGTGCGCTCAGGCCGGCACGCGCTGTGGGACGAGGCGGAGGTGGTCTCGGAGGCGAACCGGGCGATGCGCGCCACGCTCCGGCGGGCCGGCCTCCCCGAGGAGACCGGCCCCTACACGAGCTGGCCGCTCTCGTGAGCGGGGCGCCCGCCGGCGGCCATCAGCCCGCCGGCGGCGCCGCCGGGACGTCGGCCCCGGCCGTGCCGGTGCGGTAGTTCTGGCTGCGGTAGTTCTGAGGGTTCTCGAAGTCGGTGAGCACCAGCACCTCGCGGTAGAGGTCGAGGAAGCCCTCGGCGCGCAGCCGGCGCGGCGTGATCTCGATGACGTAGCGCTCGTAGTCGGCGTCGACCGCGGGCACCCCACGGGCGGCGGCGCGGCGCGCAAGGAAGGCCTCGACGCGATCCTGGTCGCGCACCAGCTCCACGTCGCCCTGGATCCAGACGTTGCGGACGGCGCCGCGCGGCCCGATCGTGCGGCCGGAGACCTCGACCCAGTGCATCGTGGCGCGGGGGTTGCCGGTGAGGTGGCGCATCTTCAGATCGCCCTCGCGGATGCGGCCGATCGTCCCCAGCCGCCACCCGCGCTCGTCGCGCTCCACGAAGCAGCCGACCTGCCGGATGTAGGCGTCGCCGCGGGCGTTCGAGGTCGTGAGGAAGATGGTGACGCCGGGGACGCGCCCCTCGATGAAGTCGAGCACAGCCTCCATGGTCCGGTCCATCGCATCCCTCCCTCCGGGCGCGCCCACACTACACCCGGGGGGCCCGCGCGTGGTGGGGCCCGCGCTGCGCTATCATCGCGCCGGATGCGGCGGGGCGCGCCGGGCGTCGGCCGCGCGCCGCCGGGGAACGCGGGGTCTCCGATGGAGTTCGGCTGGAGCGACGAGGAGCGGGCCTTTCGCGAGGAGGTGCGCGCCTTCCTGAAGAAGCACTGGGACGCGAAGCCCCTGCACGACTTCGGGACCGACGATCACAAGGCGCGCGAGTACGTGCGGGCCTTCAAGATGACGCTCGCGGAGCACGGCTGGCTCACGATGGCGTGGCCCGAGGAGTACGGCGGGCAGGGCGCCTCCTACGTCCGGCAGATGATCTTCAAGGAGGAGAGCGCGATCCAGAAGGCGCCGACCTCGGGCGGCGCGGAGGACATCCTGGCGCCGGCGCTGATGATCCACGGCACCGAGGAGCAGAAGCGCGAGTACCTGATGCCGATAGCGCGCGGCGAGGTGCTCTGGTCGCAGGGCTACTCGGAGCCGGGCGCCGGCTCCGACCTGGCCTCGCTGCAGACGCGCGCGGCGCGCGACGGCGACGAGTACGTCGTGAACGGGCAGAAGGTGTGGAACGGCTCGCACCGCGGGGACTGGATCCACACGCTGGTGCGCACCGATCCCCAGGCGCCGAAGCACCGCGGCATCAGCTACGTGATGATCAACCTGCGCCAGCCCGGGGTCTCGATCCGCCCGATCTGGCAGATGCACGACACGGGGCGCTTCAACGAGGTCTTCTTCGAGGACGTGCGCATCCCGGTCTCGGCCCGCATCGGCGAGGAGAACCGCGGCTGGTACACGGCGATGACGGCGCTCGACTTCGAGCGCTCGGGGATCCACCTCATCATCGGCGTGCAGGGGGGCTTCGAGCGCTTCGTCGCCCACGTGCGCTCCCCGGGCTCCGCGCACGCGGGCGGGCGCCTCATCGACCGGGGCGCGGTGGCGCGGGCCGTCGCCGACACCCACATCGAGCTCGAGGTGGCGCGCCTGCTCTCCTACCGCATCACCTCGATGCAGGCGCGGGGCCTGGTCCCCAACTACGAGGCCTCGGTCGCGAAGACCTTCGGCACCGAGCTCACGCAGCGGCAGGCCCGGCGCGCGATCAACGCGCTGGGGCTTCAGGGCACGATCCGCGAGCACTCGCCGCACGCCGTCGAGGAGGGCTCCTTCTGCGAGGCCTACATGTCGACCGTCTCGGCGACGATCGCCGGCGGGACGAGCGAGATCCAGCGCGGCGTGATCGCCACGCGCGGCCTGGGGCTCCCGCGCGCCTAGGGCGCGGGCCCTGACGGCCCCGCGCCGCGGGGGCTACCATCGGCGCCGGCCGGAGCAGACGGGGGGAGGTCATCCCGATGACGACGCAGTGGGACCGCGAGAAGGGCGTCTCCCGCGAGGAGGCGGAGGCGCTCCGCCAGGAGATCCACGACTTCATCGCCGACCGGTCGGTGAGCATGGCGTTCCTGATGACGCGCCGGCGCGACGGCCGCGAGATCATGCGGCCGGTCTCGACCTTCGTCGATAACTGGCGCGTCGAGACGATGACGCAGGACATCCAGCCGAAGACCGAGCACGTGCGCCGCGATCCCGTGGTCGGCTACCTCTGGGTCGGCCACGAGGACCGCGTCGAGGACCGCTTCCCGCGCTGGAACCCGCCGGTGGTCTGGATGCAGGGGCGCGCCGAGCTCGTCACCGACCAGGACGAGGTCAAGGCCTTCTACGCGCGGCGCCTCGAGAAGGCGGGCCGCGGCCGGAACCACCCGCCGGAGGACACGCTCTACATCATCCGGACGGAGCCGGAGTACGTGCGCGCCGAGGGGTGGATCGGGCAGCGCGCGATCATCTACCGGGACTTCCCGGAGTAGGAGCGCGCGATCCGGCCGGGGCGCCGGGGGCGACATAAGGACAGCAGGGAGAGGGAGCGGGGGCGATGACGACCTACGACGAGCGCGCGGGGATCGAGATCCAGTCGAACTGGGACCGCGAGCGGGGGCTCACGGCGGAGCAGGCCGAGGCCTTCCGCGCGGAGATCCTCGACTTCATCACCGACTCGAGCCAGCAGATGGCCTACCTGATGACCCGCCGCCGGGACGGGCGCGAGATCATGCGGCCGGTCTCGACCTTCGTCGAGAACTGGGTAGTCGGGACGATGACGCAGGACGTCCAGCCGAAGACCGAGCACGTGCGCCGCGACCCGGTGGTCGGCTACCTCTGGGTGGGGCACGAGGGGCGCACGGAGTACCCCGGCGCGCACTGGAACCCGAAGTGCGTCTGGATGCAGGGGCGCGCCGAGCTCGTCACCGACCAGTCGGAGGTCGACGCCTTCTACGCCCGGCGCGAGAAGGCGACCGGCGGCGGGCGCATGCACCCGCCGGAGGAGACGCTTTACCTGATCCGCACCACGCCCGAGTACGTGCGCGCCGAGGGCTGGGCCGGGATGCACGGCATCGTCTACCGCGACTTCCCGGAGATCTCCGGCTAGCTCCCGCGCCGCGCCCGCCGCGGGTTGCGGCGGGCTCCAGGGGATCCCGCCCGGCGCCGGGCTCCCGGCCGTCGTCGGCGGGGTGGCTGCTAGACTTCGGGCCGCAGTCGCGGGGCGCCGGCGTCCGAGCGCGCGGGCCCGGCCGCCGACGGGGGTGCCGATGCCCGCGCTCGAGCGCATGCGCGTCCTGGAGCTCTCGCAGTACGAGGCGGGGCCGACCTGCGGCCAGCTGCTCGCCTGGCTCGGCGCCGACGTCGTCAAGGTGGAGCCCCCGCGCGGCGAGGCCGGCCGGCACCTGCTCGGCGACGGCAGCTACGACTCGCAGTACTTCCTCAACTACAACGCGAACAAGCGCGGCGTCGCGCTCGATCTCGAGCGCCCGGGCGGCCGCGAGCTCTTCCTGAGGCTGCTGCCGCGCTTCGACGTCGTCGTGGAGAATTACGGGCCGGGCGTGCTCGAGCGGCTCGGCCTCGACTACGGGACGCTCTCCGACGTCCATCCCGGCGTGGTGCTCGCGCGCATCAAGGGCTACGGGCTGAGCGGGCCCTACGCCTCCTACAAGTCCTACGACCCGCTCGCGCAGGCGGCGGGCGGGATCTTCTCGCTCACCGGCGAGCCCGGGGGGCCGCCCCTGCGCTCGGGGGGGACCTTCGCCGACACCGGGACCGGGATGGTGGCGGCGCTCTCCGTGACGGCGGCCTACGTGCAGCGCGAGCAGAGCGGGCGGGGGCAGGAGATCGAGCTCTCCATGCAGGAGGTGGTGACGATGTTCGTCCGAACCGTGGGGGTGCTGGACGGCACGTGGCCGCACAACGCGGCGCCCAGGCGCGGCCGGGGCGCCGGCGCCCCCTCCGACATGTTCGCCTGCGCCCCCGGCGGCCCGAACGACTACGTCTACACGCTGGTCGGCACCGAGCGGATGTGGGACGGGCTCGCACGGGCGATGGGCCGCCTCGACCTCCTGACCGACCCGCGCTTCCAGACGGCGGAGGCGAGGCGCGGGCACCGCGACGAGCTCCACGGGGAGATCGAGGGCTGGACATCAAAGCGCTCCAAGCAGGAGGTGATGCGCATCCTCGCCGAGGCGGGCGTCCCCTGCAGCGCCGTGCTCGACACCTCCGACCTCTTCCGGGACCCGCACCTGCTCGAACGCGGCTTCGTGCGGCGCATCGATCAGCCCGCGGAGGGCGGCGTCGAGGAACGCACGCTGCTCGGGCCGCCGATGCGCCTCTCCGCGTCCGAGGTGCCGCTCGGTCCGGCACCTCGGCTCGGCGAGCACACCGAGGCGGTGCTCCAGGGAGAGCTCGGGCTCGACGGCGCGTCGCTCGCCCGGCTTCGCGAGGAGGGCGTGATCGCATGAGCGACGAGCGGGGCCGGATGGGCGGCGCCGAGCTCGTCGCGCGGAGCCTCCGGCAGCAGGGCGTCCGGCTGATCTTCGGCGTCGTCGGCGTGCCGGTCACGCCCATAGCCGAGGCGGCGCAGCGGCTCGGCATCCG
>DAOULG010000282.1:0-4585 GCA_034420495.1 Dehalococcoidia bacterium | reverse complement strand
GGAGATGGCGGCTCTCGGGCGATCGCTCTTCCAGCCGAGCCTCGACCGGGCGCGCGCCGAGGCGCTGGAGGCGATCGGGGAGAGGGGCCTGCCGGTCCCGACGCTGATCCTCTGGGGCGCGCAGGATCCGTCGACCCCGGCCCTCGCCGGCGAGCGCCTGTGGGAGCTCGTCCGGCGGCGGACGCCCCGCTCGGCGCTGCGCGTGATCGAGGACGCGGGGCACTACTGCTTCCGCGAGCAGCCCGCCGCGTTCGTGCGCGAGCTCACCGACTTTCTCGGACCGCTCGTTAGGGACCCGCCGCTCGCGGTACGCTGCGGGTCCAGCTGAGGAGGCCTGCCACGTCGCCGCGCCGGCGAGCGCGCCCGGCGGGCTGCGGGCGGCCGTTCGCGGGGAAGGGGACGACGTGAGCGCAGGCGAGGGGCGAAGCGGCATCGCCGAGATCGACGACTTCATCGTCGGACAGGGGATCGACACCGACGGCGGCGACTGGCGCACGCGGCTGCCGCGCCCGCCGCAGGCCCGCTTCGAGCGGGGGCGGCGCTACCTCTGGGAGCTGGAGACCACGGTCGGATCGCTCACGGTCCGGCTCCGGCCCGACGTCGCGCCGATGCACGTCTCGAGCACGGTCTACCTCACGGCGCTCGGCTTCTACGACGGGCTCTCGTTCCACCGGGTCATCGACGGCTTCATGGCGCAGGGCGGCTGCCCCGCCGGCACCGGGACGCGCGGGCCGGGATACCAGTACGACGGCGAGTTCGACAGGAAGGTCAAGCACGACCGGCCGGGGCTGCTCTCGATGGCGAACGCGGGGCCCGGCACCGACGGAAGCCAGTTCTTCCTGACCTTCGTGGAGACGCCGTGGCTCGACGGTAAGCACACCATCTTCGGCGAGGTCGAGGAGGGGATGGAGACCGTCCGCGAGCTGGAGAGGCGCGGCACGCGGGGCGGGCAACCGACCGAACCGCTCCAGATCGATCGGGCGCGCGTCCGGATCGAGTAGGGGCGGCGGCGCGGCCGCCGAGCGCGGCCGGGGTGCGGCGCGACCACCGGCGCTCACCGCGCCCGCGGGCCGCCCGCCGGGGGACGGAGCGATCTCGTGGAGATCCACGACGCCCTCTTCTCCATCGGGCTTCTCATCATCGTGGCGAAGCTCCTGGAGGGGGTCTTCAAGCGGTTCGGGCTCAACGCGATCGTCGCCTACGCGACGACGGGGGTGGTCCTCGGCCCGGTCACCGGGCTCGTGGAGCCCGACGCCGAGGTCGAGATCATCCTGAGCATCGGGATCTTCGTCTTCTTCTTCCTGATAGGGCTCGATGAACTCGATATCCGCGGCTTCGTCTCCGCGATCCGGGGCCGCCTCTTCCTCGCGTCGCTCCTCTCCGTGGTGATCTCGCTTCTCGTCGCCCTGGCCGTCACCACCGACTCCCTCATCGACCTCGAGCTGGATCTCGGCTTCTCCAAGGCGCTGGGACTGGCGGGCGTCCTCTCGCTCTCGAGCCTCGGCGTCGTCGCCAAGGTCCTCATCGACGAGGGGCGTCTCCGGGAGCCCGTGGGCGTCCAGATCTTCACCGCCGTCGTGATCGCCGAGCTGATCGTGCTCTTCGTGGTCGGCTTCGCGATCAGCGAGCACTTCAGCACCGAGCTCGGCCGCCAGCTCGACGCGGCCGGCGTGATGCGGCTGGTGGGACAGATCGTCGCGTTCACGCTCCTGACCTGGGTCGTGTCGACCAAGGTCCTGCCGCGGATCATCTTCCTCCTGCACCGCGTCCTTCAGGTGCCGCAGCTCTCGTTCGGGCTGCTGATGGGCGGGCTCTTCCTCGTCGTCGTCGGCGCCGAGGAGGCCGGGCTGCACGGCTCTCTCGGGGCGCTGCTGTTCGGCGCCGCGCTCGCGGCGCTGCCCTACCAGGTACGGCGGGACATCATGCCCGGCATGCGGGGGACGGCCGAGGGGTTCTTCGTCCCGCTCTTCTTTGCATCCGCCGGCCTGCACCTGAGCCTCGACTTTCTCGACCTCGCCCTCGAGGCGGTGCTCGTGCTCACCCTCGTGCCGCTCGCGGGCAAGTTCGCGGCGAGCCTCCTGAGCGCCTACCTGGTGCGGCTCGAGGCACCTCTCGCGATCGCGTCGGGACTCATGGCCAAGGGCGTGGCGGAGATCGCGCTGCTGCTCGTGCTCTTCCACAGCGGAGCGATCGACAGGGGAGTCTTCTCGCTCATGGTGCTGTTGATGTTCGGCTACCTCCTGCTGACTCCCCTCGGCATCAGCGCCGCGCTCCGGCGGCTCGAGCGCTCCGAGGTCGTCACCCCGACCGGCGAGCTGCCGCCCTCCCTGGGGCGCTTCGCCCTCGAGGGCCTACGGGTCCGCGACGTGCTGGACCGCTCGCGGATCCACCCGGAGCAGTCACTCTCGGTGGCGAGCTTCGCCCAGAGCTGGCTCCTCCCCGTCCAGCACGACTACGTGGTCGTGTCGGGCGACCGTCTGGCCGGTATCGTCTCCCTGAGCATGCTCCGCTACCTGCCGTCGAGCGAGTGGGAAGAGACGCCGCTCGAGCGGGTACTGCGCGCCGACGTGCCGTCCGCCCGGGCCGACGACCCGGTGGAGGATGCGCTGCAGCAGATGACGGAGAACGCGCTCACCATCCTGCCGGTCACCGACGGCGAGGCGTTCGTCGGCTCCATCTCCAGCCACGAGATCATCGAGATGGTCCTCACGGCGGTGCAGGGCCACCGGCGCTGAGGGCGGTACGAGGCGCGCGGGGGCCGGGTCAGCCGCCGCGGGCGGGAGCCGCGGGCTGGCGGCGGATGCGCCACGGCGCATGGCGCGCGAACTGGAGCCAGTAGAGCTCGCGGGTGACGTCCCGGAGGCGCTCCCGGAACGAGGCGCTCCGCCGCGTCCCCGCGGAGGCATGGCGCCACGCCTCCGAGGCCGGGGCGTCCGGATTCGCGATCTCGTAGAGCGCCAGGAAGCGCTGGCCGGTCACGCGCGTGCGCTGGATCTCCTTCTCGGTGGTGGGGATCTCGGAGATGGCGTCGACCCGGCGGAAGACGCGACCCCGGATCGTCCCCTCGACCGAGCCGAGCCGGGGCAGGTGCTCCTCGCGGTACCAGTCGAGCAGCTCTCCCTCACCCTCCGGTCCCGGCGGCGGGTTGACCCGCACGGCGAGCAGGTAGGGGGCGTCGAGCGGGGGCTCCTCGCCATGCGACATAACGAGCTCGTAGATCGCCCGCTCCACGTCGAACGTCGGAGCCAGCATGCGGCGGCTCCACGCCGTGGGCTCGTTCAGCTGGCCGAGGTAGGCCGGCTGGCGGAGCACGTCGGGCTCGTCCACCTCGTAGAGCGCGAGGTAGTCGGTGGGCGCGGCGAGCTCCCCTGCGGCGAGCCGCGGCAGCGCGCGCCAGCGCCGACCCATCCAGTAGCCGGGAAGCCCGACGCGATCGGCGGTGTGCTCGACGTTGTGCCAGCGCTCGAACTCCGTGCGGATCTCGTCGGGGATGCTCACCCAGATCGCGACGGCGCCGCCCGGCTCGCGGGGCCGGCCGGCGGTCATGTGCCGGCCAGGAAGCCGAGCACGGCGCTGCTCCACTCCTCCGGCTGCTCGTCGACGATGTCGTGCGTGCCGCCCACGAGCTCGACGTACGGCAGATCGGGCCGGGCGTCTCGCGCCCTCAGCGTGTGCCGGTAGAGATCCTCGCCGGTGTTGGTCAGGAGCAGCGTCGGGGTCGTCACCTCCCGGAGCCGCGCTTCGAACGGGTAGGGGAAGACGGCCTTGTATCCGTACCAGGCGTGATCGCGCACGCTCAGCGTCTCCGTCACGCGGCGCTGCATCACGTCGAGCCGGGTCCAGCCGACCGTGACGCGCATCCTCCGCTTCCACGGGATCAGCAGGTGACTGCCGTCCTCCTCGATCGGGGGCGCCTCGGTCGGGATCCGCTCGAGGAGACGGGCGCGCTCCTCATCCGTGTAGAGGGGCGTTCCGTTCAGAACGAGGTGATCGACGCGCTCCGGGTGCGCCCAGGCAAGGTGCAGCGCGATCGTCGCACCCGTGTGGTGCCCGAGCACGGCCGCGTGCTCGATGTCGAGCGCCCCCAGGAGCGCCAGGACGGCTGCGGCGTACCCCTCGACGCTCGGCTCGCCCGGCGGGAGATCGGACATCCCGTAGCCCGGCGTGTCCATGGCGATCACGCGCCGGCCGCCCCTGACCAGGTGGGGGAACGCCGCGAGGTACTGCTGGCCCGATCCCGACGTCTGGTGCAGCAACACCAGCGGGTCCCCGTCGCCTTCCTCGCGGTAGTGGATCTGCCCGTCGGGCCCGTCGACGTATCCCTTGCGCATGGCCGCTCCGCTCCCGTGCGCCCCGCCTCGCCGTGGCGGCGGAGCCGGCGCCCCGGCTCGCTCCGGGCACGCGGAGCATACGCGCGCCCGCGGTGGCGCGCCCGCCGGCGCGCGGCCCCGGCCGGACGCCCGCCGCGGCCCCGGGGCGGCGCGGCCGCACGCCCGATCTCCCGGATCGCCCCCCAACCCCCTCGGCAGGGGCGGCGCTAGGATGGCGTGATGTCCCACCCGGCCGCCCCGCCTCCACCGGCTCC
>DAOULG010000281.1:0-6489 GCA_034420495.1 Dehalococcoidia bacterium | reverse complement strand
GGCTCGGCGGCGGCGCCGCCCCTCCAGGCGCAGTCCCCGGAGCGCCCCGGCGGCGGGGAGGGCGGGCGCGTCGTGGTGCTCGTCGTCCCCGGCACGGCCGGCGCCGGCCTCTCCGGGGAGGTGGAGGTCGAGCTCATCACCCTCGGGGAGGCGTCGAGCATCGGAGTCGCGAGCGCCCCGGCCCGGGGCGGGCGCGCGGAGTTTCAGGTCCCCACCGATCCGATGCTGACGCACGTGCCGCGGGTCTGGTACCGGGGCGTCCAGTACTTCGGCGACCCCGTGCTGCTCTCGCCCGGGCTCCCCGACGCCCGGGTCTCGGTGCGGGTCTACGAGACGGCCTCGGAGGCGCCCCCGCTCTCGGTGCGGGAGACGACCGTCACGGTGATCGCCCTCGACCGCGCGGCGTCCCGGCTGACGCTCGTGAGGGAAGATCTCGTGGAGAACCCCACGGACCGCGTCTACGTCGGCCGGGGCTCCCCCGGCGTGACGCTCCGGATCCCGCTCCCGGAACGGACGCTCGACGCCTCCGGGCTCGGCGAGGAGGGGAGCTACCGGCTCGGCTCGGGGACGCTCGACGCCTCGCTGCCGCTCAGGCCCGGCGTCACCTCCGTCGTCACCACCTACACGGTCGGCTACGATCCCGCCCGGGACGGCTACCGGCTGCGCGTGACCGCCTCCCTGCCGACCGGGCGCGTCGAGGCGCTCGTGCCCGAGCGCTTCGTCGAGGCGATCGCCCCGCTCGACGGCGCCCGGCGTGCCCCCGGCACGCAGCTGGAGGGCGAGCCGGCGCTGACGGCGAGGCGCGGGGAGCCGGCGCGCGCGGGGGAGGGACTGCTCGTGGAGCTCCGCGGCCTCGCCGGGAGCACCGCCTCGAACCCCCTCACCGAGGGGCGCGGCCCCTACGCCGCCACCGCGCTCGCGCTCCTGCTGCTCCCGGCGGCGGCGTGGGCGCTCGCCGGGGCGGGGCGGCGCCCCAGGGCGGGGGCGCCGTGATCTCCGCGCGGGCGGACGGGCCCGCCGCCGCCGGCATCGAGGCCCGGGGGCTGACGAAGAGCTACCGCGGCGTGGTCGCCGTCGACGGCGTCAGCTTCTCGCTGCCGGCCGGCTCGCGGACGGCGCTGCTCGGGGCGAACGGGGCGGGGAAGAGCACGCTCCTCGCCACCCTCGCGACGCTCGTCTCCCCGACGGAGGGATCGGCCCTCGTGGGGGGCGAGGCGGTGGCGGAGGCGCGCCCCGAGCTGCGGCGCCAGATCGGCTTCATGGGGCACCTCCCGATGCTCTACGAGGAGCTCACCCCCGCGGAGAACCTCCGCTTCTTCGCGCGCCTCTACGGCATGGAGGACGGGGCGGAGCGCGCCTCGGAGCTGATACGGGAGGTCGGGCTCTGGACGCGGCGCGACGAGCCGACCTCGGTGCTCTCGCGCGGCATGCGCCAGCGCCTCGCCCTCGCCCGCGCCGTGCTCCACCGCCCGCGCGTGCTCCTCCTCGACGAGCCCGAGACCGGGCTCGACTCGGAGGGGCTCGAGCTGGTGGAGCGGCTGGCGCTGCGGCGCGAGGGCGTGACCGTGCTCGCCGCCACGCACCGCCCGGAGCGCGTCGGGGGGTGGGCGACCGGGCGGCTCGTGCTCCACCGCGGCCGCGTGGCGGAGGACGACGCGACGCCGCGCGCGGGGCGCCGGGCGGCCGGCGCGGTCGCCGGGGGGGAGCTCCCCGGATGAGGGCCGCCCTCGCCGTGATGGAGAAGGATCTCCGGCTCGCCTGGCGCGACCGGGCGGGCTGGCTGACCGCGGTGAGCTTCGCCGCGATCTCCGTCCTCGTCTACTCGTTCGCGCTCGATCTCGCCGCGCGGGACGTGCGGCCCCTCCTCCCGGGGCTGCTCTGGGTGACCTTCCTCTTCGCCGGCATCATCTCCTCGGGCGCCTCCTTCCACGGCGAGGGGGAGCGCGGGACGCTCGACGCCCAGCTGCTCTCCCCGGTCGCCCCCACGGCGCTCTACGCGGGGAAGCTCCTCGCCAACCTGCTCGCCCTGCTCCTGGTCGAGGTTGCCACTCTCGCGCTCGCCACTATCCTGTTCGACGAGACGCTCCTCACCCCCGAGCTCGGCGCGATACTGCTGGTGGGGACTGCGGGGTACGTCTCGCTCGTCACCGTGCTCGCGACGCTCGGGAGCCGCGTCCGGGCGCGCGTCGTGCTGATGCCGGTCCTCGCGCTCCCGCTGCTCGTGCCGCTCCTCATCGCGGCGGTGCGCGCGACGGGCGCCGCGCTCGGGGAACCGTCGGGGGAGGCCCCGTGGCTGCTCTTGCTGGCGGTCTTCACGGCGTGGTCGGCCGCCGGGAGCGCCCTCCTCTTCCCGCTGGCGGTCGAGCGATGACCGCGCTCGGGGCGGGCCCATGGTGAGCGACCTCCTCCGGTTCGCGTGGGGCCAGGCCGAGCGCGCCGCCGCGCTCCGCTGGGCGGTGCTCCCTCCCCTCGCCGGCGTCGCGATGTTCGTGCTCCTCGTGGGGGCCGTGATCGCGGCGCCCCGGGAGGTCGTGGAGGGGGAGGTGCAGCGCATCTTCTACATCCACGTCCCCTCCGCGCTCGCCGCCTACCTCGGCGTCGGCATCACCGTCCTGGCCTCGGTGGCGCTGCTGTGGCGGCGCGACATGCGCTGGGACGCGGTGGCCCGCGCGGGGGCGATGACGGGCGTGCTCTTCACCGGGCTCACGCTCGCGACCGGCATGATCTGGGGGAAGCCGATATGGGGCGTCTGGTGGACGTGGGATGCGCGCCTGACCAGCACGCTGATCCTCTTCCTGCTCTACTCCGCCTACCTGCTCGCGCGGCAGCTCGCCGACGAGACCGATGAGCAGGCGGCGCGCTTCGGGGCGATCTTCGCCATCGTCGCCTTCGTCGACATCCCGATCATCAACATGTCGGTCCGCTGGTGGCGCACGCTGCACCCCCAGCCCATCGTCTTCGACCCCTTCGGCGAGCAGGCGCTCCCCGGATCGATGATGCTGGTGCTCGCCGTCGGGATCGTCGCGGTCGGGGCCCTCGCGCTCTGGCTGGTGGTGCTGCGGGCGGAGGCCGAGGGACTCGCGCAGCGCGCCGCGGCCGTCCGCCATCTCATCGACCGCAGGGAGGCGCGCTGATGGATCACCTGGAGTTCCTCTTCGCGGGGTTCGCCGTCTTCTGGGCGGGCATCCTCGTCTACCTGCTGCTGCTGCAGGCGCGGCTGCGCGCGCTGACCCGCGAGCTGGAGCGCCTCGAGGAGCGCCTCGCCGAGTCCGCCCCGCGCACGCCGGACGCGCAGGGGGCAGACGAGAGCCCGGCGGAGGAGGGTGCGTAGGGTGCCCGAGCGGCGCGGCCCCGGCCGGAGGCCCCCGGCCTACGCCCTGCTGGCGGCGGCGACCGCCGCCGCCACGCTCGGGCTCATCGCACTGGGCGGCGTCGTCCGCACCACCGAGTCGGGCCTCGGGTGCCCGGACTGGCCGCTCTGCCACGGCGGCCTGCTGCCGCCCCTCGACCGGGCGGCGATCATCGAGTACGCGCACCGCGCCGCCGCCTCCGCCGTCGGGCTGCTCATCGTCTGGGTCGCGGCCTGGACGCTGCTCAGGCGGCGCTCGGACCGCGCGCTCGCGGCTCTCGCGATCGCCTCCCTCCCCCTGCTCGCGCTGCAGGGCTGGCTCGGGAAGGAGGCGGTGGAGCGCGAGCTGCCCCCGCTCGTGGTCACGCTCCACCTCGCGACCGGGCTGCTGCTCTTCGCGGTGGTGATGCTGCTGGCGGCGCTCGCCTGGCTCGGCCCCGGGCGCCTCCGCATCCGGGAGCCGGACCGGGAGCGCTTCACCCGCGTCGCGGCCTGGGCCGCGGCGGTGACCTACGGCGTGCTCATCGCCGGCTCCTACCTCGTCGGCGAGGGGGCGGGACCCGCCTGCACGGGGTGGCCGGGCTGCCCGGAGGCGCCGATCCCCTTCCTCGACGGGAGCCGGCTGCACGACGCGCACTGGCTCCACCGCATCACGGTCCTCATCGGCGCCGGCGCGGTCGCCGCGGTCGCGTGGTCGGCGACCGGGTTCGCCCGCTCGGGCGAGACGCTGCGCCTCGCCGCGGCGGCGCTCGTCGTCCTCTACCTCGCGCAGGTCGTGCTGGGCGCGGCGAACATCTGGACCGATCACTCCGCGGCGGTGCGCACGCTGCACCTCGCGCTCGCGGCGGCGCTGTGGGGGCTGCTCGTGACGATGGCCGTCGCCGGGCGCTACGCCGGGGCGCCTCAGGCCGGGGAGCGGCGGCCTCCCGCCGGGGCGTCCGGTGTCTAGCCCCCCGCGCGCGGAGAGCGGCGCCCGCCCGGCGGGGCCGGCGCCCGCCGCTGGCCCGGGCCCGGGCCGGGGCGCGGCGCTGCGCGCCTACATCGCCCTCACGAAGCCGCGGATCATCTGGCTGCTTCTGATCACCACCGTGCCGGCGATGGTCGTGGCCGCCGGGGGATGGCCGGACAGCGCCCTCGTCGCGAGCACGCTCCTCGGCGGGATGCTCGCGGCCGGCGGGGCGAACGCCATCAACCAGTACGCCGACCGCGACATCGACCGGCTGATGAGCCGCACCCGCGGCCGTCCGCTCGTGCAGGGCGTCGTGCCGCCCGGGCGCGCCGCCGCCCTCGGCCTCGTGCTCTCCGCGGTCTCGGTCGCCTGGCTCGCCCTCGCGGTGAACCCGCTCGCGGCGGCGCTCACCGCGGCGGCGATCGTCTTCTACGTCCTCGCCTACACCTACTTCCTCAAGCGGACCACGACGCAGAACATCGTCATCGGGGGGGCGGCGGGCGCGGCCCCTCCCGTCATCGGCTGGGCCGCCGTCACGGCGACGCTCGAGATCGAGGCGGCTCTCCTCTTCCTCGTCGTCTTCTACTGGACGCCGCCGCACTTCTGGGCGCTCTCCCTCCTCCTCGCCGACGACTACGAGCGGGCCGGCGTGCCGATGCTCCCGGTCGTGCGGGGGGAGGCGGAGACGAAGCGGCAGATCCTGCTCTACACGCTCCTGCTCGTCCCGCTGACGCTCATCTTCGGCGCCGTCGCCGAGATGCGCTGGCTCTACTTCGCCACGGCGGCCCTGGGCGGGAGCGCCTTCATCGCGCTCGCGCTCGCGCTCGGCCGCAGGCCGGGCATCGACGGCGCGCGCCCCCTCTTCCGATACTCGGTGGTCTACCTCGCCGTGCTCTTCGCCTCGATGGCGGCGGACCGGATGCTCCTCGGCTAGGGCGAGGGATCCCCGCCGCCGCGCGCGCGGTCCTCGCCCGCCGCGCGCTCGGCCCAGGCGCCGTGGTGGCGCTCCGCCCACGACCGCAGGACGCGCCCGCTCGTCACGGCGCGCAGCGATTCCCGCGTCCCGGGGTTGATGACGGCCATGTAGAGGTGCCCGGCGACGAGCGGGATGAGGAGCAGGGAGAAGAGCGTGTGCCACCGGAAGAGCGCCGCGGCGAGATCGACGTCGACGAGCGCCTTGTCCCAGTAGTTCACGCCGAGGACGACCCCGGTCCCCATGAGGATCGCCGCGGCCGCCGTCGAGAGCACCGCGTTGACCTTCTGGCCGGCGTTGAACTTGCCGACGCGGGGGCCCACCGAGCGGAGCCCGGCGGCGCGCAGCACGCGGTGCTGCAGCCAGAGATAGTCGTCGAGGCGGAACGTCAGGAGCTCCCGCGCGTCGCGGCGCGCCTCGCGCCTGGAGAGAACCGCGAGCAGCGAGGGGAGGAGCGCCGCCGCGTAGATCAGCCCGAGCAGGACGTGCAGCCACCCGAAGATCCGCGCCCCTCCCACGTGGAGCGCCTTCGCCTCCGGCCAGAAGTTCGTGAGCCCGGTGAGCAGCAGCAGCAGCACGGGGATGGCGACGAGCCAGTGCAGCGCCCGCGTCGAGACCGCGAAGCGGTAGAGGAAGGGGGACGCCGGATCCCGCTCCAGGGCCGAGCCCGCCGCCGCCCGGCCGGCCGGGGGGCTCAGCCGCTCGACCGGATCCACGCGTCCACCCGCCAGCCCCGCTGCTCCCAGTAGCCGAGATCCTGCCGGTCGGTGAACTCGACCCGCGTCAGCCACTTCGGGCCCTTGTAGCCGAACATGCGCGGCATCACGAGCCGCGCCGGGGCGCCGCGCACGCGCGAGAGCGGCGCGCCGTCGAGATCGTAGGCGATGAGCACGCCCGGCAGGCGAGCCTGCGCGACGGAGAGCGAGTCCCGGTAGACGCCGCCGAGGGAGTGGAAGGTCACGTAGCGGGCGTCGGGCAGCGGCTCCACCAGCTCCGCGAGGCTCTGGAAGCGCACGCCGTCCCACTGCACGTCCGGCACCATCCAGCCCTCCACGCAGTGGAAGTCGGAGACCTGCCGCACGGCCGGAAGCGCGCGGAGCGCCCCGTAGTCGAGGCTGAGCGGCCGCGCGACGAGCCCGTCCACGGTGAGCCGGTACGCCGCCGGGTCGAAGACCGGCCGGCTCTCCTCGACGGTGTTCTCCCGCCAGCCGTCGACGA
>DAOULG010000280.1:0-2304 GCA_034420495.1 Dehalococcoidia bacterium | reverse complement strand
CTCGTCGCCACCTCGGTCACGATCGGCTCGGGCGGCTCCGGAGGCGCCTTCGGACCCTCGCTCCTGATGGGAGCGGCGCTCGGCGGCGCCTTCGGCGACGTCGTGCACCGGCTGGTGCCGAACGTGGCCCACACGCCGGAGGAGTACGCCATCCTCGGCATGGGTGCGCTCTTCGCGGGCACGGCGCGCGCGCCCATCACGGCGGTCCTCATCCTCTTCGAGCTGACGCGCGACTACCACCTGATGCTGCCCTCGATGACGGCCGTCGTCGCGGCGACCGTGATCTCCCAGCGGCTCGTCCCGTGGTCCATCTACACGTTCAAGCTCGAGCGCTCGGGCGTGCGCGTCGCGGAGCAGGAGGCCCCGGTCTCCCTGATGCAGACCATCCGCGTCGCCGACGCGATGTCGCCGGTCCGGCTCTCCGTCACCGCCGACGCCCGGGCCGACGAGATCATGCGGCAGGGCCAGGCCGATCCGGAGTCGGTGACGCTCCTGCTCGACGAGCGGGGGCTGGTCGCGGGCATCATCACCAACACCGACCTCAACAGAGCCCTCGCCGACGGGCGGCCGGATGCGACGGCCGGTTCGATGGCGACGCGCAACGTGCGCACGGTCTTCGCCGACGAGACGCTGGACGACGCGCTGCGCATCTTCGCCGGCCATGCGATCTCGGCGCTCCCGGTCGTCGACCGCCACGACGGGGGGATGGCGCCCGTCGGCATGCTGCGCCGCTCGGACATCACGCAGGCCTACGCGCAGGTCGTCGGCACGCGCGAGACGGCGGAGCGCCGGCGCCGGCTTGCCCCGGTGGCGGGGGACGACGTGCGCTACCTCGAGATCGAGGTCGCGCGCGGGAGCCGGGCCGCCGGCCGCCGGCTCCGCGAGCTCGATCTGACCGCCGATGCGGTGATCGTCGCCGTCCATCATCGCGGCGCCACCCGGATCCCGCGCGGCGACACGCGACTCCACCGCGGGGATCGCGTCACCGTGATCGCCGTCCGCGACGTCGTCGACGAGGTGCGCGCCCGCTTCGAGGGGGAGGGCGGGGCGGAGCGGTGATCCCGCGCGAAGGCCACCGGCCGCCGGGAGCGCCGGTATACTCCCCGCGATGACCCTCCTCCACGCGGTCGCGCACCCCGCCGTCCCCGACTCGGAGGCGGATCGCCTGCTCCCGACCCTGGTTGCGCTCCACGGCCACGGCGCCCACGCGCAGGACCTGCTCGGCCTCGGCCCGATACTCGCGCACGGCCGGCTGCTGATGATCTGCCCGCAGGCGGAGTTCGCGATCGAGCCGGGGTACCCCGGATACACCTGGTTCCGGCGCGGCGCCGGCGAGCAGCGCGCGCCCGGCGAGCTGGAGCGCGTCTCCGGGCTGCTCACCGGCTTCCTGGACGAGGTGGAGCGGCGCTACCCCGTTGACCCCGCGCGCGTCGCGCTGCTCGGCTTCTCGCAGGGAGGATCGCTCGCCTACGCGCTCGCGCTCACCGATCCCGGGCGCTTCGCGGGTCTCGCCGCGCTCTCGACCTCGCTCGCGCCCGAGGTGCTCGACGCCATCACGCCCCACGCCGACGTTCCCCGCCTCCCGGTGCTGGTCCAGCACGGGAGCCACGACGAGCTGATCTCTATCGGGAAGGCGCGCGACGCCTGCGAGAGCCTGCGCGCGCTCGGCGCGGAGCCGGAGTTCCACGAGTACCTGATGGGCCACCAGATCAACAACGAGAGCGCCCGCGATCTCTCGCTCTGGATCGAGCGCGTGCTCAGGCTCCCTGAGGACGGTCGCCCGCGGGAGGATGGATAAGGGGCACGGGCGGGAGGCGCGATGACCGACTACGGGACCCTGGAGATCGAGCGGGAGGGCCGCGTCGCGGTGGTGCGCTTCGCGCGGCCCGACGTGCTGAACGCGATGAACGGCCAGTTCTTCCGCGAGTGGGTGGAGGCGACCGACGCGCTCAACGCCGACGACGGCGTCGGCGCGATCGTCGTGACCGGCGCCGGGCGCGCCTTCAGCTCCGGCGCCGACGTCGCCGACTTCCGGCGCGCCTCGGAGGGCGACGAGCAGGTGAAGCGCGACTGGGCGCAGTACCAGCCGATCGCGTTCAGCGGCGAGCGCCTCACCGGAAGCAAGCCCCTGATCGGGGCCATCAATGGGCTGGCGCTCGGCGCCGGCCTCACCTGCACGTTCTGGTTCGATCTCAACATCGCCTCCACGCAGGCGCGCTTCTCGATGCGCTTCGCGGCCCTGGGCCTGACGCCGGAGCTCGACTCGTCGTGGCTGCTTCCCCGCATCGTCGGGCTGCAGCGCGC
>DAOULG010000279.1:0-7276 GCA_034420495.1 Dehalococcoidia bacterium | reverse complement strand
CCCTCCCGCGTCCGGCGCCGGAGGTCGTCGATGAGCACCTTGGGGTGCACCTTCTCCTGGATGTAGAGCGTCGGCGCCTGCACGACGAGGTCGGAGAGGTCCTGATCGTCCTTGCCGCGCCAGACGAGCTGAGGGTCGAGATCGCGGTTGCGACGCTCGTAGGCCACCTCGATAGGGCTGCGGTCGTCGTCCTCCATCGCCGAGCTGTACTCGGCGGTGGGGATGTTGGTCCGCTTCGCCTCGTCGTGGACGAGCGTCTCGACCTGCTTGCGGCGCTTCCTCGTACGTGGCATGTGCTCAGTCCTGTCGCTCCGCTTCCTGCAGCAAGTCCCGAAGTTGGGGGAGCAGGTCCGGGACGCTGCGGGCCACCATCACCCAGATCAGGTTGTCGTCGACGCCGAGGTACTGGTGCATGATCACGTTCCTCGCACCGACGATGCTGCGCCAGCCGATGTCGGGGTGTGCCTCCCGGACGGACTCGGGGATCTTGGTGGCCGCCTCGCCGATGAGCGCGACGTTGTGCAGGTCGCGTAGTAGCTACGCCCGTCCGCCACGAACGTAGCCTGTCCCATCGCCTCGGTGAACTCGATGACCCGCTCGCAGGCTTCCAGCATGTCGCGTACGTAGATCCCACGGCCGATTGTCAGACACGAACGGCCTCGGCTTCGACGTACGGGTGCAACTCGGCGCGCGGTCCCTTGTCGGTGACGAGGTCCACGGGCTGGCCAAGCAGATCCTCGATGTAGAACTGGACCCTGAAGTAGCAATCCGGGTCGGTCGGCCGGTCGAAGCTCACGAGGATGTCGATGTCGCTGCCCGGTCGGGCCTCGTCGCGGCCCGTGGAACCGAAGAGGGCGAGGTCGACTACGCCGAAGGGCTCGGCGAGAACCGGCTTGTGCTTGCGCAACAGCGCCAGCACGTCCCTTCTGCTCAGCGTCTGCCCGGCCATCCCCGATCCTCCCAAGCCTGCCCCGTGCTCTCCTCATCCTGCCACGACCGGTGCGGCGCCCGCGGCACTCTCGATCATTCGGCCGACGTGGGCCTCAAGCTCGGCCTCGAACTCATCCTGCATCACATGCACATCTGTGAACTCGGCGAAGGCCCAGCGCCCGTAGGCCCCGAGATTGTTGACGCCGGGAACCCAGTAGGTCTCGATCGCCGACTTCTTCTCCTTGGCGTCCTCGCCTCGGTAGCCCTTGATCTCGACCACGAGGTGGAGCAGATCCTCCTCGCCCTTCCCGTCGTCCACGAGCAGGATGAAGTCCGGCACGTAGCGCCGCGGCTCCGATCCCATCCGGTAAGGGACCTCCAGCCCGAGCCCCTGGTTCTTCACGTAGGCGCGTACGCGCGGGTGCCCCTCGGCGACGCGGCAGAATTCGGCCTCCCAGCTACTGTCGCAGACGGCCCAGTTGACGTGGCAGTGCTGTGCGCTGGTCTCCCACCGCGTCGTCTTCGTGGTGTTGAAGCGCACGTCACGCGTCGAGCCGGAGGGGTTGTACGGGTCGAGCACCGCCCTGACGGGGCGCTCGCCCGCGAACCGGCGGGTGATGCCCGCCGTGATCCGCTCGCACGCCAGGTCGGCGAGGCTCTGGTACATCAGCTGCGCCGGGTATGTCCCGCCCCTGCACTCGAGGTGTTTGTCGAGCCACCGTCGCGTGATCCGCTTCAGCTGCCCGAAGAGGTGGAGCTTGGGCTCCCCGCCCGGGTCGCGCCACTTCTTGTCCAGCAGCCGGTGGGTGAGGTGGTAGACGAGCGTCGAGCGCCGCAGATCACCTGTATGCACGAGGCTGAGGTTGACGCCCTCTCCGATGATGCCCTCGTTCCTCGTCCTCGTCGGTCCGATGTGCTCCGGCGTCAGCACGAAGGTGGAGTCATCGGTGAACTCCGCGTCGAGCCGCTCGTCCGGCAACTCGACCCGGTAACCCTCGACGCGCGGGAACCGGATCTCCAGGTGGTCTCGTTCGGGCGACATGGCGCGTACCTGCACCGTCTCGCGCGGCGGCTGCGGCGGCGCCACGACCGGCTTCCCGGTGAAGTCGAAGGGGATGCCGAGCACGTCGGCGTACTCGACATCGAAGAGGCCGTGCTCGTTCAGGTCGTAGGACTGACGTCGCAGCGCCCGCCCGATCACCTGCTCGCAGAGGAGCTGCCTCCCGAAGGCGCGCACGCCGAGGACGTGCGTCACGGTGGTCGCGTCCCACCCCTCGGTCAACATCGAGACCGAGACGACGCAGCGGATCGAGTCGCCGAGCTGTCCGGGCTTGCCGACGGTGTTCATCACCTCGCGCAGCAGGTCCTGCTCGGTGAGGTTCTCGGCTGCGGCGCGGTCTCCCGTGCGCTGCACCTGCTCACGACGGAAGCGTTCGATCTCCTCCCGGGCGGCCTCCCGGAAGTTCCTGTCGAGCCCCTCGCCGGACTCGAGCTGCTCGCTGTCGATGAGCAGCGTGCGTGGGCGGGCATAGGGGTTGCCGTGCTCGTCGAAGTTCCGGAACAGCTCGAGTCGCCCGTTCTGGAGCGTGGTCGAGCCGTCCGGGTTCTCGCGTGGGAAGCCGGAGATGTAGTCGTAGACGAGCTTGGACGTCGACGTGTTGTTGCAGACGACGATGAAGCACGGGGGCGTCTCGATGCCGGCGTCCCGCCAGAGCTCGAACGTCTTCGCGTAGTGGCCGTAGAGGGCTTCCAGCGCGGTCTGCAACTCGACGGGGATGCTGAGCGGGTCGAGGTCGCCGGCCTTCCCCCGGCCCTTCCTCGGCATGCTGGGCCGGATGTGCTCCCAGAGGCTGCGGAACATCGGCGCGTCGCTGCCGGGGATGTTGTCGGCGACCGGCACGCGCGGGAGCTTGACGATGCCGCACTCGATGGCATCCATCAGCGAGAAGTCGCTCATCGTCCACGGGAAAAGGGTTCCCTCGGCGTAGCCCGAGCCGCGGAGGAAGAAGGGCGTCGCCGACAGGTCGATGACGCGCCGGATGCCGAGCTTCCGGTTGACCGCCTCCAGCCCGGAGATCCAGAGACGGGCGGCCTCTCGGTTCTTCTTGGCCTCCTGGAGATCCTCGCCGGTGAGCTTCCCCTCGTCGTCCTCGCCGGGCTTCTCCCGGTAGCAGTGATGCGCCTCGTCGTTGAAGGCCATGATGCCGCGCATGCCCATCAGCCCGGGCATCACGCGCTGGAGCATCTGTCCCTCGGTCTCGGTCGACTCGATCGCGGGGCCGCGGCCCTGGAGCAGCGACCGCCCTCCCTTTGAGAGGTCGAGCGTCTCCTGAAGGCGGAGCGCGTGGTAGTTGGTGATGACGATTCGCGCCTTCTCGAGGTCGGGGAGCATATCTCGCGGCACGAGTTCGCGGGCCTGATAGTAGCTGTCGGGGTCGTTCGGCTGGAGGACGCGCAGGCGGTCACGGATCGTGATGCCGGGGGTGACGACGAGGAACCCGCGCGTGAAGTTCCGGCTGCTGGGCCGCCGCACGGCGTTGACCGTCTGCCAGGCGATGAGCATCGCCATGACGGTCGTCTTGCCGGCCCCGGTGGCGAGCTTCAGCGCCAGCCGCGCGAGGTCGGGGCTCGACTGCTGGTTCGCAGCGGCGAGCCGCTCGAGGATCTCGACCACTTCGCGGTTCCGCTGGCCCGGCGCCACCTCGGTCAACCAGATGACGGTCTCGACGGCCTCGACCTGGCAGAAGAACGGCCGGATGTCGCTGAAGTCGTGGTAACGCCAGTGCTTCAGCAGGCGGGCGGTCTCGGGAGTGACGCCCCAGTCGGCCTCCGGGAGCTCGCGCCATCGGTCGACATGCCGCCGCAGCACGTTGATGGTCGAGGTCGGGTCGTATTGCTGTCCCTCGGTGGAGAGCCCCTTTCCCTCATCGAGCACCATCTCTCGCTGCTGTGCCTGCCCGCGTCGCGCCTTAGGACGCGGGACCGGTGTGATGTAGGACGCTGGCCGACGGGCCGCGACCGTGCGGTTGGTGGGCTGCCGGTCGTCGTCGAGCTCCCAGTGCTGCCGCGGGTGCTCGTACGGCGAGTTCAGGACGGGCGACTCGAAGAACCGGTCGGTCACTCGGTGCCCCCGTCCAGCAGCACGGTGAGGCCGCCTCAGCACACAGGGGCCTACGTGCCCCACGCGACATTGGCGGAGCCACCCTATTGTAGGGTCGGCTGAGGCTGCCGCTCAGCCCCGAACCCTGGTGGCGACGGTCTCGCGGCAGCCAACAGCGACGCTACAACTCACCCGCGCGCGCCAACCGCGCGCTCATCGGGCGTCGGACTACCCTGCACCGAGGTGGAGAGGTTGGATGCGGCGGAGGTCGCCGTCGGACGCAGAAGGATGCGAACCCCGATGTTCAGTTCGGGACACTGAGGCTCGCGTGTTCGCGATGGCCCATCCTCTAACATGCGCGACCGTTCGTCATTACGCGTAAGTCAGCGACACGTGCCCTGGGATAGCTGATTGGCGGCGTCGTTACCGTCTCGAAGGGGCCCGCAACCTTGGGAGGTGAGCGGCGAGTGCATGCCGCACGTCGACCCAAAGATCCGCTCTGATTGCCTTTCTGCTCCTCACCTCGTTGAGCACGTCATAGCCGGCTTCGGCTAGGGCGTCGGCGAGCGCCCTCTCCAAGCCGGCGACCACATCGCGCCGCACAACGTGCTCTGACCAGTCCTGGGCCTCAGGGAACAGGGGCCCGCAGGCAACCAACTCGAACCAGTCACACTCCTCGGGCGGGGCTCCGCGCCTTTCCAAATGCCGCCTGACCATGTTCTGGTTCCTGTTGGTCCCTAGATGCTGCCCCATGCGCGCGAACGGCGCTGAAGCGTTTGGTGATGAGCTATCGCCGGTGCGTCCGACGTATAGGAGTTCACCGAGGGGCGAGGCGATCCTCCACACGTAGAGCCAAAAGCCCCGCTCGATCATCGGGGCAGGTAGCGTCACCGCATGAGTTGGGAGTGACATCAACGGAGCACCTCGGTCTGCGCGTATCGCCTGAATGCCTCAGCATCGGTGAAGTGGCGGAACCCGTGGTCGTTCGCGATCTGGAGCGTCTCCTGCTCCTCGCCAAGTAGCAGCGCGACCGGCTCGCTGTAGCCCTCCTGAAGCCCGGTCGGCCACGCAAGGTCGAGGATGGCGAGCGGCTCTCCGGTTTCCGGATGCGCGATCTCGTGTTCGATGCGGCCCTCGGGCAGACCCTGATCTCGGAGCCACGCGTTGACGGCTCGGAGCACCGCCTCCTCCTCGGCGTCCCCGATGCCGCCGGGGACGGATGCTGGCTCCGTCGCCGGGACCGTCGGCGTCTGGGGCGAGACGGCCTCCTCGCCGGCCGGCGCGTCGTGAAGGAGATCGTCGAGGAGCGCGTTTGCGGCCTCGGCGAGCAGCCGCTGGCGCTCTTCGAGGAAGCGCGGGTAGTTCTCGGTTTCCCACAGTTCCTCGTCCATCGGGATCCACTGTGAGGCGAGCGCTCCGGGATGTTGCGCCTCGATCTCGGGGAAGTACTCGGACGGCGGGCGGTCACTGATCTGGAGGTTCGTGTCCTTGGTCAGGAAGCAGAAGTTGGCGACGGCGTTGACCTGCGGACGCGGGAACCCCGCCCGGTAAAGCAGCGCCTTTGGGAAGATGTGGTGTACCTCGAGCGTGTTCATGCGCCCGAGCAGCGCGTGCCTGAGGACGAGGCCCGTTCCCCAGTCTCGGGCCTCGCCGACCCGCGTCAACGCGTAGAGGACCGGGTAGAAGCGGGCGCCGAGGCTCCATCCCCGGAAGTGCGCCGGCTCAACGCGCAGGCTGCCGTGCCAGAGCCGGAGTTGCTCGATCAGCCGGTCGATGCCGCCGTCGACATCCTCGATCGCGTCGAAGTCCTGGTCGAGGACCGTCTCCGTCGAGCCAGAGAAGCGGCCCCACATCGCGCTCTGGAAGTACCAGTAGAGCAGCCGGTCGCGCTCGGCGGCGCCCCCGAGGTGACCGCCGCGTCGATCGATGTAGCGCGACATCACAGGCAGGGCGTACCTGCCGAAGAGGACGCGATCGTGGTCGAGGCCGAGTCGACCGGCGATGAGATTCAGCGCATAGTCCACGCACTTCTCCGCGCGGCGCAGGCCTTCCTGCACGGCATCGGTCGATTCATCGTGAAGGTGGGCGAAGCGCGCCTCCCCGGTCACGATCGCGTTCACGTTGCGGAGCAGCCAGTCGAGGTTGAAGTCGTACCCGCTCTCGCGCCAGCGTGTGAGGATCGCCTGCATCTGCTCGCGACCCTCTGGCCACGAGCCGCAGATCTTGGCGAGCGCGAGGTCGCCCTGCGAGAGCTTCGTGCCGCCGCTGTTGACCCGATTGAAGATGTCCACGACGACGTCGATGGTCTTCTCGGCGCCGGTCACCTCTTCGATGTGGAGATCGACGTCGCGGATCCCGAGAATGTTGTTGAGACGCCCAATGAACTCGCCCGGCATGTCGGCGTACTCGGACAGTTGGCCGAACCGGGTGATGTGCTGGCCGAGCCCCGAGTTCCCGGCTTGCATCAACTCCGAGACCTTGACCCACAGGGGATCGCCCCGCATGAGCAGCGGCTGATAGAAGCGGAACTCCTCCGTCCCGATGTGGAAGTAGAGGTCGGTGAAGGCGCGTGCGTTGCCGTCGAAGAAGGCAGGCGGCTCCCCCCGGATGATGCCGTAGAGCGAGGTGATGCGCTGCTGACCGTCGAGCAGCAGCCGCACGACGCCCGGCGCAAGCTCCTGGTCGCCTCGATGGCTCGCATCCTCGGCTGGCGTGGCCCACACCAGCAGGCTGCCGACCGGGTGGCGGTGGTACAGCGAGTCCATCAGCCCGCGCACCTGGTCCCGGTTCCAGACATAGCCGCGCTGGAACTTCGGCAGGGCCATGTCGCCGCTGTCGACGTGGTCGAGAATGGTCGAGACTCTCATGGCATGTCCTCTCCATCGGCATGCACCTTGCACGGACCACCGCCGACGGTCCAACGGCGCCTGGCTGCAAATAGCACGCACCGCCGCGTCGAGGCCAAGCGCTCCGCGCTAGGCCCTCCCGAGCTGCACGGCGCCGGCCTTCCACCGTGCGGTCGCCGAGCACATCCCGGCGGAGCTGCGCCCGGCGCTTGTGCCGCTGCTCCGGCAGATCGAGCACCTCACCGGAGAGATCCGCGCGGCCGACACGGCGATCGCCGCAATGTGCGAGCGCTACCCGGAGACGGCCACGCTGCAGCAGGTCGTGGGCGTCGGCCCGATCACCTCGCTGACCTTCGTGCTCACCATCGAGGATCCGGCCCGCTTCCCGAAGAACAGGGAG
>DAOULG010000278.1:0-18172 GCA_034420495.1 Dehalococcoidia bacterium | reverse complement strand
TCGGCGTAGTAGGGGCGCACGTTGATGTTCACGAAGGCCCACGGGTAGCTCTGCGAGACCTCGGTGCAGAGCCGGTTCACGTCGTCGTAGGTGCCGTCGACCATCACCAGGGTTGGGTCGTAGACGGCGCTGCCGACGACCTTCCCGTGCTCGAGATCGTCGGGGATGAAGACGTAGACCTCCATCCCGGCGCGCGCCGCGTGGGCGCAGACGGCGTTGGCGAGATTGCCGGTGGAGGCGCAGGCGATCACCTCGAAGCCGAACTGCCGCGCCCGCGCGATGGCGACGCTCACGACGCGGTCCTTGAACGACCAGGTCGGGTTGACGGTGTCGTTCTTGAGCCAGAGCGTGCGCAGCCCGACGGCCTCCGCCAGGCGATCGGCGCGCTGCAGCGGCGTGAATCCCGTGCCGATGTCGACGCGGAACTCCGGATCGCAGGGGAGCAGGTCGGCGTAGCGCCAGAGCGTGGCCGGCCCCGCCGCGATGCTCTCGCGCGTGACGCGGCCGCGCATCGCGTCGTAGTCGTAGGCGACCTCGAGGGGGCCGAAACAGAACTCGCAGGAGAAGGCCGGGGCGAGCGGATACTCCCGCCCGCACTCCCGGCAGCGCAACGCGCGGTCAAAGGACATGGTGGCTGCTCCGTCTGGACTCGGGGTGGAGGAGGAACGCCCGGTGCACGCTCGCCCCGCTCGGGGCAGCGGCCCGGGCTATCGCATCATCCCGCCGGCCGGCGGCGATGTCGCGGCGCGCTCACGCCGGCGCTGTGCCTGCGCGGGGACGGTGCTCTGCATCGGGGGCCTCGGTTCATCGCTCCCGGCGCTCGTTGGCGGCCACCGGGTCGGCTGGGGCACCCATCCCCTTCACCCGGGAGGGTTGCCGTGGCTTCGTCGGGCCGATTCCCTCTGCCACTCGTGATGAACGACCCCGGCGTGTGGCGCACTCCGGGGCGCCCGACGAGGCTAGGGGTGCCCTTCCCTCGCGTCAAGGCGTGACCCGACGGATCCGGCCGTCCCCCGGCGCCACACCCAGATCGCGAGCGGCACCGCCACCAGCACCACGACGACCGAGACGAGCTGCGGGACGCGCAGCAGCCCCGAGGCGACCTCGGCCGAGTCGACGCGCAGGTAGGTCAGCGCGAAGCGCATCGAGGCGTAGCTCACGAGGTAGCCGAGGAAGAGGAGCCCGGGCCGGGGACGGAACCAGGGGCTGCGGAAGTAGAGCCCGAGGAGGATGCCCAGGATGGCGAGATCCCCCAGCAGCTCGTAGGTGGTGGCCGGGTGGTGGGCGCCGACGGCGATCGAGTGGGCGAAGGCCGGCGAGTCGGGGTGCGTGTAGATGAGCCCCCAGGGCAGATCGGTCGCCGTCGCCAGATGCTCCCCGTTCACGAGATCGCCGAGGCGCCCGATCGCCTGCCCGAGCAGCATCGTCAGCGCCCCGATGTCGAGGCCCGGGCCGACGGGGAAGCCCTGCCACCGGGCGTAGAGCGTGCCCCCGAGGAAGCCGCCGAGGATCGCGCCCCAGATCGATATCCCCCCCTCGGTGAGGGCGAGGATCTCTCCCGGGTTCTGGCCGTAGGTGTCCCAGTGCTCGGCGACGAAGAGCGCCCGCGCGCCGATGATCCCCGAGGGGACCGCCGCCAGCGCGATGGAGTAGACGTGATCGGGGTCGTAGCCGATCCGATCGGCGAGGCGGAGCGCGATCCACATCCCCGCGAGAACCCCCACCGCCGTGAAGAGCCCGTGCCAGGTGATGCTCAGGCCGCCCAGGGTCGCGATCGTGGGATCCCAGGGGATCTCGATGGCGAGCGCCGTGGAGGAGAGGTGGCCCATCGGAGCTCCCACGTCGCGGCGGCCGGGGACGGGGCGATCGTACCGCGCGACCGCGGCGTCGTCGTCCGCCCGGGCGCCGCCGCCGGCCCGACTACTCGGCGGGCGGCCCGAAGAGGCGCTCGTAGAGGAGGCGCACCTCGCCGGGCGGGAGATCGGCGCCGAGGAAGCTCTCCCCCACCCGCACCTCGGCGTGCAGGTGGAGCTCGGTGCCGGGGGCGGTCACCGACTCGGGCGTGCCCGACTCGCCGACGAAGCCGAGCAGGTCTCCGCGCGCGACGGCGCGCCCCGGGAAGATCCCCGGGGCAACGCCGTCGAGATGCGCGTAGCGCGTGACGACCCCCCGCCCGTGATCGACCCACACCTGCCGGCCGCGGTAGATGTCCAGGGTCTCCGGATCGCTGTACCCCTGCGCCTGGGTCTTGGCCGCGAGCTCGACCACCTGCTCGGGAGTGATGTCGACGTAGCGGTGGTCGGCGCGCAGCACCACGCCGTCGTACATGGCGTAGACCGGCGTGGCACGCTCGATCACCGCGCAGGCCGACCCCGGGTACCAGTCGACGCCCTCGTGCACCCCGTTGCGGTAGGCGCGCGGCGCGTTCGGCATGAGGCCGTCGTAGCCGGGGAGGCAGCCGCCCTCGACCGGGTAGAGAAATCCGCGGAGGTCCTCCGGGTCGAGCCTCGAGGGGGGCGGGGTCGGCGTGAACGGGAGGGGCTCCGGCGTGGGCGGAGGCGTCGGCG
Organism: Dehalococcoidia bacterium; assembly: GCA_034420495.1. Classification (GTDB taxonomy): domain Bacteria; phylum Chloroflexota; class Dehalococcoidia; order UBA2979; family UBA2979; genus VYDC01. The sequence continues at coordinate 15,605 of DAOULG010000278.1, read as the reverse complement.
TCGGCGTGGGGGTGCCCGGCGGGGTCGCGGGCGGGGTCGCGGGCGGGGTCGCCGGCGGGGGGGTCGGCGCGATCACCGTGCCGTTGGCGACGACCCGCACGTCCGGCTCGTCGTCCGAGCCGAGGCAGGCGGCGAGCACGAGCGCGGCGGCGGACGAGACGGTCGCGCGCAGGAAGCGGCGACGGGTGGTACGCACGGCACCCTCCTCCGCGGGAGATGCGCCCCGGCGGGCGGGCGACGCCCCCAAGAAACCTACCGCTGAACGGGCGCAAGCTGTAGCGGCGCGCGGCTCCCGCGCCGGCCTCAGGGAGCGGGGGCGCCCCGTTCCCGCGCGACGCGCTCGGCGGCCCGGTGCGCCTCGCGGGCATAGGGATCGGCGAGCGGCTCGAGCGCCGGCGCCGCCGGGCCGTAGCGGTGGCGCAGCGCCGCGGCGAGGAGGCGGTCGGCCAGCGCCGGGTGCCGGGGGAGGAGCGGTCCGTGCAGGTAGGTGCCGATCGCCTCGGCGGCGAGCGCCCCCTCGGTGCCGTCCGAGCCGTTGTTCCCGCGGCCCCTCTCCAGGCGCGCGAAGGGCCGGGCGCCGGGACCGAGGTAGGTGCGCCCGGCGTGGTTCTCGAATCCGGCGAGCGGGCCGAGCCCGGGGAGATCGCTGTGCGCCAGGACGTCGCCCACGTGCCGCGACGCGCCCGGCGCCGGCGCGACGGTCGTGACGTCGAAGACGCCGGCGCCGGGAAGCTCGCGGCCGGCCGACGTCCGGTAGCCGTGCCCGAAGAGCTGGTAGCCGCCGCAGACGGCGAGCATCGCGACCCTCTCGTCGCGCCAGGCGCGGAGCCGCTCGCCCCCGGAGGCGAGCTCGGGGGCGACGCGCTCCTGCTCCCTGTCCTGCCCGCCGCCGATCAGGACGAGGTCGGCCTCCTCCGGCAGCGGGTCCCCGAGCCGCACGTCGACCCGCTCGACCGCGACCCCGCGGCGGCGGCAGCGATCCGCGACCGCGATCACGTTCCCGCGGTCGGCGTAGACGTCCATCACGTCCGGGTAGAGCACCACCATGCGCAGGGAGGGGGAAGGCGCGCTCACGGGGCCCCCCCGCCTCCGGGGGAGCGCTCCGCGGCCGGCCGGGAGGGGGCGCGCTCCCAGTAGTGCTCGCGGCCGGCCCGGCGGGCGAGCTCCTCGCGCAGCTCGATCATCGCCGTGTAGGTCGCGATCACGGTGAGGGGCGGGCCCGGCGGCGTCCCCGCGAGCGCCGCGTCGAGCGCCGCCGCGAGATCGCCCTCGACGCGCTCGGGCGTCACGCCGGCCAGCACCAGCCGAAGCGCCATGTCCTCCGCGCGGAGCCCGGAGGCGATGGCGCGGATCCCCCCGCCGGCCTCCCGTGCCAGGGCCTCGACGTCGGCGTCGTATATCCACGAGGTGTCCCGGCCGTCCTGCACGCCGTCGTTGAGCGCGATCAGGAGGTGCACCGCGTCCCCCGGGGCGGTCCGCGCCGTCACGGTGCGGACCACCTCGGTGAAGCCGGTCGGGTTCTTCGCGAGCAGCATGCGCACCTCGCGGCCGTCGACGAGGAAGCTCTCCTGGCGCCCGAAGGCGGGCGGGGCGGCGGCGAGCCCCTGCGCCGCCGCCAGGGGGGAGATCCCGAGCGCGGCGGCGGCCGAGGCGGCGGCGAGCGCGTTGTAGACCGAGTGCAGCCCCTCGAGCGAGAGCGCGACGCGGGCCCGCTCCCGGGGACGGCCGGGCAGGCGGGCGGCGAGATCGAAGCTCGCCCCGTCGGGGCCCAGCGAGACGCTGCGCGCCTCGAGGTCGGGGGCGACTCGTCGCCGCCTGCAGCCGTCGCAGCGCCACGCTCCCAGGTGCCCGAGCAGGAGCACGCCGTGGCGGATGGCGCCGCCGCAGTGGCAGAACCGCGCGTCGACGGCGACGGCCGCGGAGGGAGCCGCGTCGTGCGCCGGCGGCGCCTCGACGCCGAAGCGGATGACCGCGCCGCCGCGATCCTCGACCTCCTCGGCGAGGAGCGCCACGGAGGGGTCGTCGGCGTTGAGCACCAGCGTCTCGGGGCGGCCCGGGCCGGCGAGCATTCGCCGCCACCCCTCGGCGACGGAGTCGACCTCGCCGTAGCGGTCGAGTTGATCGCGGAAGAGGTTGAGGAGCACCACCACGCGCGGGGCGAGGCGCGGGAGGAGTCGCGGCAGGACGGCCTCGTCGACCTCGAAGAGGCCCAGGCGCGAGGAGCCGTCCACGCGGCCCGCCGGCCCCGCCTCGGCGACGAGCGCGGAGAGGAGGCCCCGCTCGAGGTTCGAGCCCGAGCGGTTGGAGACGGGGCCCATGCCCGAGCCGCGCGCGATCACCGCGAGCAGGTGCGTCGTCGTCGTCTTCCCGTTGGTGCCCGAGACCAGGACGACGCCGTGATCGAGCGCCGCCGCCGCGTGATCGAGGAGGCGCGGCGCGAGAGCGCCGGAGACGAGCCCCGGCAGGGCCGTCCCTCCGCCGCGTCCGGCGCGCCGCGCCAGGGCGCCGGCGGCACGGCCGGCGAGCACGGCGACGCGCTCGCGGGGTGAGGTCGTGATGCGCACCTACCGATTCTCACACGGGGCGGGCGGGGGGCGGGCCTCAGCGCCCGGAGCGCCGCTCCGACCACCGCACCTGCGCGACGGATCCGCCCCCGTCCTCGATGCGGACCAGCCGCTTCTCATCGGCGAGCAGCTGGAGGTGCGAGAGCGTCTCGCCGATCGCGGAGCGCTGCATCATCAGCGGGAAGTCGGCGAAGCGTCCGGTGTTCCACTGCACGCGCTCCGCGACGTCGCGGGCGGTGGCTCCGGGGCCCGCGTGCCGGCCGGCGGCGCGGGCGATCTCGTCGAGGCGATCGTCGTGGTGGTGGAGGAGCTGCCGGCAGCGCTTCGGGAGATCGGCGATCGTGAACTCGTGCGCCGGCAGCCCGAGCCTGCTGTCGTAGCCCGCCACGCGCTCGAGCGAGCGGCGGAAGTCGGCGAGCGGGCTCGTCCCCTCCTGGTCGGAGTGGAGCGAGACGTTGGGCGAGATGTGCGGCAGCACGTGGTCGCCGGTGAGCATCAGGCGGTGCCGGCGCTCGAACATGCACAGGTGTCCCGGCGTGTGCCCGGGCGTCCAGACCGCCTCGAGCTCCCAGCCGTCGAAGGAGAGCGTCTCGCCGTCCGCGAGCAGCGTGTCGGGGGGGACGTTCGCCAGCCCGGCGCCGCCCGGCCGCCACCCCGCCTCGGCGCGATGGCCCTCATCGATCTCCGGGCGGCTCATGCCGTGCCGCATCAGCCACTCGTCGGAGCGCGCCATCCAGTCCCCGCCGCCCGCCCCGCGCGCCTCGAGCCAGGCCCACTCGCGGTCGAGCATGATGAGCTCCGAGTCCGGCGCCTGCTCCTTCACCCACGCCGCCATCCCGTAGTGATCCGGGTGGGCGTGGGAGATGATCAGCCTCCGGATCTCCCCGGGGCGATGCCCCAGGGCCGCGAGGCCGCCGCTCAACGCCTCCGTCGCCTCGGGCGTCCCGAATCCGGAATCGAAGAGGGTCGGGCCCTCCCCGCCCATGAAGGCGTACGCGAGGACATAGGGAAGCTCCGGCCGGGGCATCGGGGTCTTTATCTGATGGAGGCCGGGAACGATCTCCACGGGGCCGGATCGGCGCTGCTAGCCCGAGGAGCCGCCGCCCGAGGAGGAGCCGCCGCTCCCCGCCGAGGAGCTGCCGCCCTCTTCCGACGATCCGCCGCTCTCCCCCGGGGAGGCGGCGTCGCCGCCGTCCCCGTCCTCGTCGTCATCGGCGCGCGCCTCCCGGCGGAACTCGCGGATGCCCCGCCCCAGCGCCCCGCCGAGGCCCGCGACCCGCGAGGCGCCGAAGAGCAGCGCCAGGATCACGAGGATGATGAGCAGCTCTTGCCAGCCGAGACTTCCGATCATGCGCCCGTCCTACTCCCGTACCCGCTGCGCTCCCGCAGGCCGCCCCCGACGAGGGGCCGCGCGCCGGGACGCGCGGCGGCGCCCATCCTATCACCGCCCGGCGGCGAGGGGCTGCCCCGCCCGGCCGCCTCCCCCCTCGAGCGCGAGCAGCCTCCGGCCGAGGGCGGCCAGCGACTCGACGCTGTGCGCGGGGAGGAAGTCGTCGCAGTACGGCAGCGCCGCCGCCATCCCGCCGGCGAGCGGCTGGTAGCCGGGGGCGCCGAGCAGGGGGTTGAGCCAGATCACGCGCCGCGCCCGGCGATGCAGCGACGCCATCTCCCGCCCGACGCTCGACGCGTCGCCGCGGTCCCAGCCGTCGGAGAGCACCACCACCACCGTGTCGCGGCCGACGCGCTCGCGCGCGTAGCGGCGGTTGAAGTCGGCCAGGGCCGCGCCGATCTGCGTGCCGCCGCTCCAGGCGTCGACGGAGGAGGAGACGAGCCGGAGCGCCCGGTCGAAGGACCGCGCCCGCAGCATCGGCGTCACCTCGAAGAGGCGCGTGGAGAAGACGAAGGTGGAGACGCCCCGCAGCTCCTGCTGGAGCCCGTAGAGGAACTGCGCGAGGAAGCGCGAGTAGAGGTCCATCGATCCGGAGACGTCGGCGAGCACGACGAGCCGCGTCCGGCGGCGGCGGCGGCGGCGACGCTCGAGCTCGCGAAGCTCGCCGTGGCGGCGCGCCGCGCGCCGCATCGAGCGCCGGAGATCGAGGTCGCGCCCGAACCGGGCTGCGCGGCGGCGGCGGGCGAGCGCGCTGGCGAGGCGCGGCGCGAGTGCGCGGATGAGCCGCCGCATGGCGGCGAGCTCGTCCGGGCTCAGCGAGGAGAAGTCGCGCCGGGTGAGGAGATCCTGCCCGCTGTAGGAGCCGGGATCGGCGCGCGGCGGCCGCCCCTCGCCGCCGGCGTAGAGCGCCTCCGGGACCTCGTGGCGACCGAGCCGGGCCGGCGGCCCCGAGCCCCGGGGGGAGGCGGCGACCTCGCGCGGGATCGCGGGCGGCGCGGCGCGCGGCGCGCGCCGCGCCCAGAACTGCTCGAAGAGCGCCTCGAAGAGGGGGCGCTCCGAGGGCCGCCGGACGAGCGTGGCGGCGAGCGCGGTGCGCGCGTCGTCGCGCGAGGCGACGCCGACCGCGAGGAGCGCGCGGGCGGCCGCGATCGCATCGCCGGTCGTGAGCGGCAGCCCGGCCTCCCGGAGGAGCCGCACGAAGGCGACGACGTTCCCCGGAAGCGTGCCGCGCCGGAGCGACTCGGCCCGCTCGGCGAACGCCGCGCGGTCCCAGGCCTCCGGATCTGCCCGATCGCCCACGGCCGCCTCCGCGCGCACCGCTACATCGAGCGGTCGATGTCGACCTGCGCCAGCACCTGGCCGATGTTGCTCTCGCGGAAGCGCTCAAGGTCGTCCCGGTACTTGAAGATGCAGCCGAGGGTCTCCTCGACCGCCTCCTCGTCCAGCGTCTCGCGCGAGAGCGCGATGAGCGCCGTCGCCCAGTCGATGATCTCCGCCACGCCCGGGCGCTTGTAGAAGTCGCGCTCGCGGAGGAGGCTCATGAACTCGCAGATCTGCCGGGCGAACCCCTCCGCTATCCCGGGCACCCGCGCCGCCAGGATCGCCTGCTCGCGCTCGACGTCCGGGTAGTCGAGCCAGAGGTAGAGGCAGCGGCGCTTCACCGCGTCGTGGAGCTCGCGGGTCCGGTTCGAGGTGAGGACGACGTAGGGGCGGCGGCGGGCCGCGAGCGTGCCGAGCTCGGGGATCGAGATCTGGAAGTCGGAGAGCACCTCGAGCAGGAAGGCCTCGAACTCCTCGTCGGCGCGGTCGATCTCGTCGACGAGGAGCACCGGCGGCTCCTCATCCTCGGAGAGGATCGCCTCGAGCAGCGGCCGGCGCACGAGATACTCCTCGCCGAAGAGCGAGCGCTCCAGCGCCCCGCGGCTCTCATCGGACGGGGATTCCCCGGCGGACTCCGACGTGGCGAGCCGGATGTGCAGGAGCTGCCGCGGGTAGTTCCATTCGTAGAGCGCCTGCGCCGCGTCGACGCCCTCGTAGCACTGCAGCCGGATGAGCCGCGCGCCGCGCGCCTCCGCGATCGCCTTCGCGAGCTCCGTCTTCCCGACGCCGGCCTCGCCCTCGAGCAGGAGGGGTCTCTCCATCGCCTGGGCGAGGAAGACGGTCGTGGCGACGTCGCGCGAGGCGAGGTAGCGCTGCGCGGCGAGCCGCGAGAGCGCGTCGTCGACGGAGGCGAAGTCGCTCACGGGTGCGGCCGCGGTCGCGCTAGCCGGTGATGCGCTCGACGAAGACCTCGAGCACGCCGCCGCAGATCTTGTCGTCGCCGTCGACGGGCTCCGTCAGGTCGACGACGACGACGCGGGGCTCGCCGTCGGCCATCGTCTCCATCGCATCGGCCCAGACCTCGGCCTCGCCGCAGCCGCCGCCGATGGTGCCGACGAAGGAGCCGTCGGGGCGCAGCAGCATGCGCGCGCCGGGCTTGCGCGGCGTCGAGCCCACCGCCTGCGAGACGGTCGCGAGCACGCGCCGCTCGCCGGCGGCGATCGCCTCCCCGATCTCGGCGTATATCTCGCGGTCCATGGCCCCTCCCCGTGGGGCGATTCTAGCGCAGGGCCCGCGCCGCCGCAGCGGGGCGGCCGCCGGGCGCCCTCACCCGGCGTCGGCGCGCATCGGCCCGCCCCGGCCGCCCCGGCCGCCCCGGCGCATCATCACAATCTCGGCGAGGATGGAGAGCGCGATCTCCTCCGGCGTCTCGGCGCCGATGTCGAGGCCGATGGGGGTGCGCACGCGGTCGAGTTCGGCGCGGTCGGCGCCGTCTCGCGCGAGGCTCTCGAGCACGGTGCGGGTGCGGCGGCGGCTCCCGATCATCCCCAGGTAGGCGGCGCCCCGGCCGACGGCGTGGCGGAGCGCCAGCTCGTCCTGCTTGTGGCCGCGCGACACCAGCACCACGGAGCAGGCGCCGCCGAGCTCCATCGCGTCGAGCTCGGCGTCGATCTCGCCGTCCCGGACCTCGTCGGCCATCGGGAAGCGCTCGGAATTCGCGAACTCGGGGCGGTCGTCGATGACGGTGATCCGGAACCCGAGCAGGGCGCCGATCTCGGCGAGCGCGAGTCCCACGTGGCCGCCGCCGACAACGACCAGGCGCCCCGGAGCCTCGAAGAGCTCGACCATCACCTGTGCGTCGCCCGGCGAGGACTCGTGCCGGCGATCGGTGGGGGGCTCGCCCCGGTCCAGCCGCGCGCGGGTGACGTAGAGCGTCCGCACCGGCGTGCGCAGGCGGGCCGAGAGGGCCCCGCGCGCCGCCGCCGCGACCGCGGCATCGAGCGCGGGATCGCCCAGCGTTCCGAGGACGCCCGCGTCGGCGTCCCGGCGGACGACGAGCTTCCGCCCGCGCTCCGCGAGCGGGGGCTCGCCGGGGTGGGTCACGGTCGCCACCGCGACGGGCGCGCCGCCCGCCTGCGCGGCCTCGACGTCGGCGAGCATCCGGAGCCGGTCCTCGGTGTTCATCGCCCCGATGATAGCGGCGGCGGCCGGGATCCCGGCGTCTCCGGGGCCCGCTCCCCCGCCCGGCGCGCGGGCGCCGGCTCCTACACGTTGAAGAGGATGTTGAGCACGTCGCCGTCCTGGACCACGTAGGACTTCCCCTCCGTGCGCAGCCGGCCGCGCCTCCTCAGCTCGGCGAACGAGCCGCCGTCGACGAGCTCCTCCCAGTGGGCGACCTCCGCACGGATGAAGCCGCGCTCCATGTCGCTGTGGATCTTCCCGGCCGCCTCGAGCGCGGTGGCGCCGCGCCGGATCGTCCACGCGCGGCACTCGTCGCGGCTGGCCGTGAGGAAGGAGTGCAGGCCGAGCAGGGCGTAGGCCTCCGAGACCGCGCGCCCGGCCGGCGACTCGGGCGCCACCCCGAGATCGGAGCGCATCGCCTCGGCCTCCCGCGGCTCGATCTGGGCCAGCTCGGCCTCGAGGCCCGCGCAGAGCGCGGCGACCGCGACGCCGGGGCCGCCGTGCCGCCCGGCGATCTCGCGCTCGATCTCCCGGGCGCGCGGGAGATCGCCCTCCGAGATGTTCACGACGAGCAGGACCGGGAGCCGGGTGAGGAAGGGGTAGGCGGCGAGATCGCGGCGCGATGGCTCGTCGAGCTCGAGCTCGCGCAGGGCGCGGCCGGACTCGAGCGCCGCCTGGAGCCCCAGCAGCAGGTCGCGATCCCGCTCCATCCGGCCGCGCTCGGCGGCGCGGATCGAGCGCGCCTCGGCCTCGATGCGGCCGAGGCGCCGTTCGATGAGGGCCAGGTCCGCGACGGCGAGCTCGAGATCGAGCGCCGCGATGTCGCGGTCGGGGTCGACCGTGCCCTCGGGGTGCGGCACCAGCTCCGAGGCGAAGGACCGCGCGACGTGCACGAGGGCGTCGGCGCTCCCCAGCTGGTGGAGGAAGCGGCTCCCCGGCCCCTCGGCTCCGAAGCCCGAGACCGGGTAGTCGATCCAGCGTATCTCGGCGGCCGTCCGCCTCCGGGAGCCGAAGAGCTCGCAGAGCCGGTCGAGGCGCCCGTCGGGGACGTGCGCCACCCCCACGTGGGGATCGGCGCCCGGCGCGTAGCCGCCCGTGGGGACGCTGCCGCGGGTGACCGCGTTGAAGAGCGAGGTCTTGCCCGCACGCTCCAGCCCCAGGATCGCGAGCTCCACCGCGGGCACCCCCTCGTGCGAGACCGGTCAGCCGGCGAGGCCGAGCTCCCGCTCCCCGCGCGGGCAGCGGGCGAGGAGCGGGCACTCGCCGCACGCCGGATCGCGGCGGTGGCAGCGCCGCTGGCCGTGCCGGACGACGAGCGCATGCCACTCGTTCAGGAGCGGCACGTCATCCCCGATGCGATCGAGGAAGAGGCGCCGCTCGCGCTCGTAGCGCCGGCGGCCGGAGGCGGACTCGCGCGGATCGGCGGGGAGGAGGTCGAGCCGCTCCACCAGGCGGCGGGAGTAGCTGTCGACGACGAAGGTCGGCAGGCGCGCCGCGTAGAGCAAGATCGCGTCCGCCGTCTCCGGCCCGATGCCCCAGATCTCCAGCAGCCGCTCCCGCACCCGCTCCGCCGCCCGGGCCGGCCCGGCGCCGCGGGGCGGCTCCAGCAGCGCCTCCAGATCGCCGTACTCCTCGAGCACGGCGCGGGAGAACTCGCGGAGCTTGCGCGCCTTCACGTTGAAGTGCCCCGACGGCCGGACGAGCTCGCCGAGGGCGGGCTCCGGGAGGGCGAGGACCGCCTCCAGGGAGAGCGCTCCCGCGGCGCGGAGGCGCTCGATCGAAGCGGCGGCGCCGCGCCACGCCGTGTTCTGCGTCAGGATCGCGCCGAAGCAGATCTCGCGCCGCCGGGCCGGCCCGTCGCCGGGCCCGACCGGCCACCACTGCTGCGGACCGTACTCGGCGAGCAGCGCCGCGTAGACGGCGTCGAGCGCTGGGCGCGATGCGCGGCGGCGCGGCGGCACGCGCGGCGCTCCCTAGCCCCGGGCCCAGCGCGGCAGCGTCGCCCCGGGGATGGAGTCGTAGGCGGCGATGTAGGGCTTCACGTCGAGCACCGGCGTCCCGTCCACCAGGTCGAGCCCCGAGACGACCAGGGCGGCGCCCGCCGCCGCGGGCTCCTCGACGGCCACCAGCTCGCAGACCGTCACGGCGAGCGGGTTCGGGCGCGCGCCGCCCCGGAGCGCGAGCGCCCCCTGCAGCGGCAGCCGCTCGTCGCCGGCGGGGTAGGCGCGCCGCCGCCCGCGCAGCTCCTCCGGCACGAGATGGAGCCAGCCCAGCACGATCACATGCGAGTAGTCCCGCAGTCCGAGCAGCGCCTCGCCCACCCCGGGCCGCAGTTCCACCCGGCTCCGGACCCCGCTCCAGTCGCCGCGCTCCAGGCTGCGGACGCCGTTGCGCACGACGCCGATGGCGCGGATCAGGATCTCGTCGGGGGGAGCATCCACGAGCGCATTCTACGGAGCCGGAGCCGTTCGTCCCACGGCCGCGTCCGTGCAGGTGTATGCGCGAGGATACGCGCGATAATGCACGGTCTGCAGCTGTCTGAAGCGATTCAACGGGCGCTCCCGGCGCACAGCAGTCTCCCATCGCGCTCATACCCCTCTGCTGTACCGCGATCGCGGCCGCAGCGGTGGCGGGAACGCGCGGCCCTCTGCTATACTGTCTCTCCGTGATCACCTCCCTCGGCGCCGTGGACACGCCTCCCGCCCCGCGCGGGGCGGCCCGCCGCTGCGAAAGCGAGACGGACGGCGCATGACCACCACCGCGGAGCCCCGGACGCGTTCTGCGCCCGACACCAACGGCTACACCGCGGCGAATATCGAGGTGCTCGAGGGCCTGGAGGCGGTGCGCCGCCGGCCCGGCATGTACATCGGCTCCACCGACCGGCGGGGGCTCCATCACCTGATCTACGAGATCGTCGACAACGCCATCGACGAGGCGATGGCGGGCTTCTGCGAGACGATCAGCGTCACGATCCACGCCGACGGCTCGGTGACGGTGGAGGACGACGGTCGCGGTATCCCGGTCGACAAGCACGAGAAGACGGGGCTCTCGGGCGTCGAGACCGTGCTGACGGTGCTGCACGCCGGGGGCAAGTTCGGGGGCGGCGGCTACAAGGTCTCCGGCGGGCTTCACGGCGTCGGCGCCTCGGTGGTGAATGCGCTCTCGAGCGAGCTCACGGTCGAGGTCGCCTCCGGCGGCGCGCTCCACCGCCAGGTCTACCGCCGGGGCATCCCCGACGGGCCGCTGGGTCGGGTGCGCGGCAAGCGGACCGGCGCGCCGGGAACGCGGATCCACTTCCTCCCCGACCCCGAGGTCTTCGAGACGCTCGACTACGAGTTCGCCACCCTCGCCGCGCGCTTCCGCGAGATGGCGTACCTCACGAAGGGGATCTGGATCCACTTCACCGACGAGCGCGGCGGCGGCGAGCACGGCTGGCCGCTGGAGGTGAGCTTCTTCTTCGATTCCGGCGTCGAGGCCTTCGTGCGCCACGTCAACCGCGGGCGCGGACCTCTCCACCCCGAGCCGATCTACATGAGCGAGGAGCGCGACGGCGTCCTGGTCGAGGTCGCGCTGCAGTACAACTCATCCTTCGCCGAGAACGTGCACGCCTTCGCGAACTGCATCAAGACCATCGACGGCGGCTCGCACCTCACCGGCTTCCGATCGGCTCTCACGCGCGCCCTGAACGACTACGCGCGGCGCCAGAAGCTGCTGAAGGATCAGGATGCCAACCTCTCCGGCGACGACGTCCGCGAGGGGCTCGCCGCCGTGATCTCGGTGAAGCTCGCCGAGCCGCAGTTCGAGGGGCAGACGAAGACGCGGCTCGGCAATCCCGAGGTGAAGGGCATCGTCGAGTCGGCGGTGGCGAAGGGACTGACCCAGTCGCTGGAGGAGAACCCGGCGATCGGCCGGCGCGTGATCGAGAAGGCGCTCACCGCCTCCCGGGCCCGGGAGGCGGCCCGCAAGGCACGCGATCTGGTGCAGCGCAAGGGGGTCCTCGACGGCTCGACGCTCCCCGGCAAGCTCGCCGACTGCTCGGAGCAGGACGCCGAGTACGCCGAGATCTACCTGGTCGAGGGGGACTCGGCGGGCGGCTCGGCGAAGAGCGCGCGCGACCGCCGGACGCAGGCGATCCTCCCGCTGCGCGGGAAGATCCTGAACGTCGAGAAGGCGCGCCTCGACAAGATGCTGGCTCACGAGGAGATCCGCATCATCATCACCGCGCTCGGGACCGGCTTCGGCGAGGACTTCGATCTCGCGAAGCTGCGCTACGGCAAGGTCATCATCATGACCGACGCCGATGTCGACGGCGCCCACATCCGCACGCTCCTGCTCACCTTCTTCTACCGCTTCATGCCCGATCTCATCGACGCCGGCCACCTCTTCATCGCCCAGCCCCCGCTCTACAGCATCACGCAGGGGAAGAAGGTGCACTGGCTCTACACCGAGCCGGAGCGGGAGGCCTTCTTCGAGCGCCACCCCAAGGCATCCGGGAACCTCCAGCGCTACAAGGGGCTGGGCGAGATGAACCCGGAGCAGCTCTGGGAGACGACGATGGACCCGGAGCGCCGCATCCTCCGCCAGGTCGAGGTGCACGACGCCGAGCAGGCCGACGACCTCTTCACGAGGCTGATGGGCGACGAGGTGCCGCCGCGCCGGACGTTCATCATCCATCACGCCCTCGACGCGACCCTCGACGTGTAGCCTCTCCCGCCGTCCCCTCTGCGGGGGCATCGGCGCCCGGCGCCCCGCCGAAGGAGGAGTGGCCGTGCCCCCCGAGAGCCGGTTCTTCGTCGAGGTCGACGCCGAGGAGGCGTGCCCCGTCGCCTTCGGCGGCGATCCCGAGATCGTGCTGTTCTTCGCCTCGTGGGCCTTCTCCCTCCGCTTCGGGGGGATGCACGAGCTGGCGCAGGCCGCGATGCGTCTGCAGCGCCGCCACCGCATCGACCTCGCGCCGCTGCTGCGCTACGCCGATCGCGACGCGGGTGACGCCGCCGGGCGCACGGAGCTCGAACGGGCCTGGCAGGACCCGGAGCCGCTCGCCGCGTGCTGCCGCGCGGTCGCGGCGGCGTGGGAGTCCGGCGACGAGGAGCTCGACGCGCTGACGGCGGGCTACGCGAGCCTCCCCGCCCGGATGCGGGAGCTCGCGTCGATCTGCGAGTGGGCGGCGGCGCGCGCGGCGAGCGTGCGGCTCAGCTTCGACCTCCGGACCGACGAGAGGCGGGCGGAGCGCCCGGCCGACCGCACGCAGCGCCCGTAGGGGGGCCGCGCGGGGTGCCCCCGCGGCTGTCGATCCTGCGTGGCCGCGGAGCCTATCCTCGGTGCCGTGAGCGTCGAATCACCCGGTCCCGCCCCGCGGAGTCCCGCGTCCCAGCACGAGCGCATCGCCGAGTACGAGAGCTGGCTCGCCGGCCGCGGCCCCTCCTCGGCGCTGATGCGCTGGTGGATGGGCGGCCCGGGCACCCTCCTTGCGAACACCGCGCTCTTCCGGCTGCCCGAGGAGCTCCGCCTCACCGAGGACTGGCGCGTCGTCGAGATCGGCTGCGGTCGCGGCGCGCTGCTGCGGATGCTCGACAACCGCGTCGGCTTCCTCTCGGAGCCGATCGGCGTCGACGCCTCCGCGGCCGCCGTCGGACTCGCCCGGGATGACGAGCGCCGCGAGCGCGGCTCCCGGCCGCGCCTGCGGTTCGTCCAGGGCGCGGCGACCGCGCTCCCGCTCGCCCCGGCCAGCGCAGAGCTCGTCCTCGCCGGGCACCTCGTCAAGCACCTCGACGACGGCGAGCTCGTCGAGCTGCTCCGCGAGATCTGGCGCATCCTGGTGCCCGGCGGGCTGGCGCTGCTGTGGGAGTTCGCGCCGACCGGCGATGCCCGGCTCGACCGCTGGAACGCGTGGCTGCTGTCGCGCGGCGTCCACGGCCCGCGACTCCGCTCCACCCGCAGCCTGCTCAACGCCGCGGGCCGCGCCGGCTTCGAGTTCCGCGCCGACGCCCGCCTGCGCCCCTTCCTGCTCCCGCCGATCCCCCGCGCCTCGATCCTCGTCGGACGCCCGCCGGAGAGCGCGGAGGGCGCCGCCCCTCCGCCGGAGCCGCGCTAGCGATAGAGGCCCAGCTCGTCGACGAGCTGCCGGACCCGCCGCGGCAGGAGCGGCGAGGTCGGGAGCCCCGAGCGGATCCGCTCGCGAAGCTCGCTCGCGGAGACCTCCAGGGCCGGCATCGGGACGGGATCGACCCGCGCCTCGATGCCGCCGACGGCGGCCCGCACCTCAGCCGGCACCCCGGCCTCGAGGCCGGGCCGCCCCACCAGCGCGATCCGCGCCCGCGCGACGATCTCCCCGGGGAGGCGCCACGCCGGCAGGTCGGCGAGCGCATCCGCCCCGAGCACGATCCACCGCTCGGAGCCGGGGTCCCTGCGCTCGAGCTCGGCGAGCGTCTCGACGGTGTAGGACGGGCCCGGGCGCTCGACCTCGAGCGCGCTCGCCTCGGCCCAGCCGCCGAGGGGCTCGAGCGCGGCCCGCACCAGTCGCAGCCGGAGCGGCGCGGGCGAGACCGGGCGTCCCCGCTTGCGCCAGGGCTCCCCGGCCGGCACGAAGAGGACGCGGTCGAGCCCCAGCACGGCGCGGGCCGCCGCACCCGCCGCCAGGTGCGCGACGTGCGGCGGATCGAAGGTGCCGCCCAGCACACCGAGCCGGCGCCTACCCCCGGCCACGGCGCCTACCCCTCCCACTCGACCTCGACGGTGCCGATGCGCACCCGCTCCCCCCGCTCCACGCCCATCCGCTCGAGCGCCCGCGCGATCCCCATCACCTGGAGGCGGCGGAAGAGCTCGCCCCGCGCCTCCTCGTCCCCCGTGTCGAGCGTCGCCGCGAGCCACTCCGGCGTGTGGCCGGCGACCTCGGCGACGCCGTCCGTGCCGCGCGACACCTCGAACCGGCGGCGCCGCGGAGAGGGGCGGAGCACCGGCAGGCTCTCGCTCGCCGCCGCCGCCGCGGCCGCGCGCGCCTCGTCCAGCAGCTGCGCCGCGCGCAGGGCGAGCTGGTGGGTGCCCTCGCGCGAGAGGGCGGAGACCGCCAGCCAGGGCAGGCCCCGCCCCGAGAGAGCGGCGCCGAGCGCGACGCCCGCCTCCCGGGCGGCGGGCATGTCGATCTTGTTGAGCGCGACGAGCTGGGGCCGCTCCGAGAGCGGCACGGTGAGAGACCGCTCGGGGCGGAAGGCCGCGAGCTCGCCGTTCACGAGATCGAACGCGTCGAGCGCCGAGGGGGCCGAGGCGTCGATCACGTGCACCAGCACGCGGGTCCTCTCGATGTGCCGGAGGAACTCGTGCCCGAGCCCATGTCCCTCGCTCGCCCCCTCGATCAGCCCCGGCAGGTCCGCGGCGACGAAGGAGTCGCCCCCCGCCTCCACGACGCCGAGTTCGGGCTCGAGCGTCGTGAACGGGTACGCAGCGACCTTCGGCGTCGCCGCGCTCCAGGCGCGCAGCAGCGTCGACTTGCCGGCGTTCGGGAGCCCGACGATGCCAACGTCGGCGAGAAGTCGGAGCTCCAGCCGCAGGCGTCTCCTCTCTCCCGCGGCGCCCCGCTGCGCAAAGCGCGGCGCCTGCTTGGTCGAGCTCGCGAACCTCTGGTTCCCCCAGCCGCCGCGGCCGCCGCGCGCCACCACGGCCCTCGCCCCCGGCTCCTCCAGGTCGACGAGCGGCTCGGCCGCGGGCTCCCCGGCACCGTCGAGCTCCCAGACGACGCATCCGGCCGGCACGCGCAGCTCGAGATCCGCGGCCGAGCGCCCCCGGCGGCGGGCCCTGGCTCCCGCCCGCCCGGCCTCGGCGCTCCGGGGGCGCCCGTCCTGCAGGCCCCGGAGCGTCGAGAGGCGGGCGTCGGCGACGAGCACGACGTCCCCGCCCCGGCCCCCGTCTCCCCCGTCGGGCCCGCCGCGCGGCACGAACTTCTCCCGCCGGAACGAGACGGCGCCATCTCCTCCGTCCCCGGCGATCACCTGGAGTTCCACACAGTCGATCACGGCGGTCTCATTCACAGCACACGGAGCAGGGATCCTCATGGTAGAGGGATCGCCGTCGCAGTAGAGGTGTGGGAGATGTGGACGGGGCGCGCGTCTCAGCCACGGCGGCAGGTTCGCGGAGGGGGCGGCGCTGCTGTGGGG
>DAOULG010000277.1:0-5177 GCA_034420495.1 Dehalococcoidia bacterium | reverse complement strand
GACGGGGACCGGGAGTAGCGATCGCGCCAGGAGAGCAGCGGCAGCAGATCGGTGACGTCGGGCTGCTCCTCGAGCGCCCAGACGCGTCGCTCCACCTCGGCGACGCGGGCGGCGTCGAGGAGGCCTCCGGCGCAGTCCTCGAACTTCTCCTCGACCTGCCGGTCCGTCAGGGGGTTGTCGGGGCCGCCGCGGTAGGCCTCCCCGGCCTCGCGCACGATGCGCCGGCCGTCCCGGGTCTCGAGCACGAGGCGGGAGCGGATCTTGTCGAGGCCGCGCGCCTCGATCTCGGCGTCGTAGGCGGTCTCCACGCGGCGCTGCATCTCCTGGACGTCGGGCCTTCGGACGAAGTCGTCGGTGAACTCGCTCTTCCCGGCGCGTCCGGCGATCGCGATCGCCGCGAGGAGGAAGGCCATCGAGAACTTCCCCTCGAGCTCGGTCGCCGCGACCCGGTAGCGGATCGGGCCGAGGATGTTGTTGCCGGCGTGGAGCGTGATCCGCTCGATGTCGCCTGAGGCGAGACTCTCCTCCCGCATCAGCGCCAGCAGCGCGTCCATCGAGGGGTGGGTGAGCACGCCGCAGGGGTAGGGCTTGATGGAGACCCCGGGCCTCTCGATGGAGAGGGGCGAGCCGAAGCGGCCGCGCACGAGCTCGGGCTCGGCGCCGCGACCGGCGACGGCGAGGTAGCCCCACGGGCCGTCGATCGCCTCCTCGTGAGCGGTGAAGCCTTCGGCGGCGAGCAGCGCCGCCGTGACGCCGTTCTCGGCGGCGCGGCCGACGTGGAGCGGCTTCGTCATCGTCCCGAAGTTGACGCGGATCCCCGAGGCCATGGAGGCGGCGATGCCGAGGGCGCGCGCCGTCCGCGTGGCGTCGAGATCGAGAAGCCGCGCAGCTGCGGTCGCCGCGCCCAGGGTCCCGAAGGTCCCGCTCGAGTGGAAGCCGCCGATGTAGTGGTCGGGCGTCACCGCCTCGTTGAGCTTGCACTCCACCTCGACGCCCGCCACGAACGCGGCCAGGAAGCGCCGACCGCCGACGCCGCCCAGCTGCTCTGAGACGGCGAGGGAGGCGGCGAGGGGCGGAATCGTGGGGTGCGTCAGGAGCCCGTAGAGCCTCCCCTCCCCCTCCGAGAGCTGCGTGTCGTCCCAGTCCATCGCGTGCCCGGCGGTGCCGTTCCAGAGCGCCGCGAGGTGCGCGGGAAGGCGCATCGAGGCGTCGCCGATCACGCGCGCCTGCTGCGCTCCGCCGACCTTCCGCACGTAGCGGGCCAGCACGTCGATGGCGGCCTGCTCCGAGCCGGCGAGCGCGACGCCGAGCCCGTCGAGGATGCAGCGTCGCGCGATCCGCAGCGCCTCCGGCGTGATGCGGTCGAATGTGAAGCCGGTTGCGAACTCGACGGCCTCGCGCGTCAGACCCTCGCTCGGCGCCCCGCGCGCCCTCCAGCCCGCGCCCTCCCCCGCCGCGCCCTCCTGCGTCATGTGGCGAGCCCCTTCCCGCGACCCGACCATACGGGAGGCGGACTCCCGGGCAAACAGGCCCGCGCCGCGGGAGCGCGCCGGGCGCCCCGCGGCCGGTCCGCGGCGCCCGCCGGATCGCTCCCGGGGACGGCGCCGGGCGCCCGGCCGGCGCGGCGGCGTGCCGGGGGCGCCCGCATCGCGTTAGATCACGGCGCACCGCCCCGCCCCCCGGCGGGCGGGGCGGACCCAGAGGGAGGCGCCGCCGTGACGACCGGTCCCCACCACACGATCCACTCCTCCGAGCATCACCTGGGATGGGACAACTCGCTTCCGCCCGTGCGCCGCCTCCGTCCCGGCGAGAGCGCCGAGCTCGAGATCCTCGACGCGTCGGGCGGCCAGATCCGTCCGGGCACCACCGCCGGGGAGCTGGCGGGGCTCGACTTCTCCCGCGTGAACCCCGTGACCGGCCCGCTCTTCGTCGAGGGCGCCGAGCCCGGCGACGCGCTGCGGATCACCACGCTCGACATCGCCCCGTCGGGCTGGGGGTGGACCGCGAACATCCCGGGCTTCGGCCTCCTCGCCGACGACTTCCCCGAGCCGGCACTGCACCTGTGGAGCTACGACGCGCAGACGCTCGCGCCGGCGATGTACCGGCCGGGCGGCCGGGTGCCGCTCCGGCCCTTCATGGGAACGATCGGCGTGGCGCCCGCCGAGCCGGGCACGCACAGCGTGGTCCCGCCCCGGCGGGTGGGCGGCAACATGGACATCCGCGACCTCGGCGCCGGCAGCGTCCTCGAGCTCCCCGTCGAGGTGCCCGGCGCGCTGCTCTCCGTCGGGGACACCCACGCGGCGCAGGGGGACGGGGAGGTCTGCGGCACCGCGATCGAGAGCCCGATGCGGGTCGCGCTGCGGATCGATCTCATCAAGGGAGCCGCCGTCGCCTCGCCGCGCTACGAGACGCCGGGTCCCGTCAGCCGCCACGTCGACGCCCGGGGCTACCTCGTGACGACCGGCATCGGCCCCGACCTGATGGAGGGAGCGCGCGCCGCCGTGCGCGCGATGATCGATCTGCTGGGGAGCCGGCACGGCCTCGCCGCCGTCGATGCGTACATGCTGCTGAGCGTCTGCGCCGACCTCCGCATACTCGAGATCGTCGACCAGCCCCACTGGGTGGTCGGGCTCGCCTTCCCGCGCGTCGTCTTCGAGTAGCGGCCCCGGCCCCTCAGCGGCGCACGCGGTAGCGGAGGTAGAGCTCGCCGGTCGCGGGATTCGCGTACGCCGAGACGAGATCGAGCGGCCGCAGCCCCTCCCTGGTGGGCGCGACGCGACCCTCGATAGCCGCGGGGACGCCGCCGCCGCCCGCGAGCCTCGCCGCGAGCGTGAGGAAGTACTCGTCGATCAGCCCCCGGTCGAAGAAGGCGCCGTTCAGCCCGGGCCCGCCCTCGACCAGCAGGAGCTCCGCACCGAGCGACTCGCGCATGTGGCGCACCATCGCGGGGAGCGGATCCCAAGCGGGCAGCATCTCGAGCGGGCGGCCGGTCGCCGCGAGAGCCGCCCGGCGCTCGGCGGGGGCCGCGTCGGAGAGGTAGACCACCGCCCGAAAGTCGCGCGCGCGGAAGAAGTCGCGGTCGAGCGGGAGGTCGCCGGTCGAGCTCAGGACGGCCGCCACCGGCAGCGGCTCCCGGCCGCGCCGGATGCGGCGCTCCTCGAGCTCGGGAACGCCGAGCCGGGACGAGCTCCCCGAGACACGCAGCGTGCCGGCGCCGTTGAGCACGACGTCGGCGTGCGAGCGCAGCTCCCGCATCAGCCGGCGGTCGGTCGGGGAGCCGAGCCCCTCCTCATCGCCCTCGACGACGACCTTCCCGTCCGCGGAGCTCACCATGTTGGTGACGATGTAGGGGCGGCCGGGAGGAGCGGGCGGGAACGTCAGTTCCCTGTAGTCCGGCCCGGCCGCGCTCCCCGAGCTGAGCTGCATCCCGTCTCCCGCCCCGGCCGCCCGGCCTACGACCAGGTCGGGGCCGGCATCGTCGGCACGTCCTCGAGCGCCCCCGCGGCGCGCAGGCGCGACCGCTCCGCCTCGTCGGCGCCGAGATACTCGGCGAGCACGGCGTCGTTGTGCTCGGCGAAGAGCGGCGGCGCGAAGGGGCGGGCCGGCGTGCGCGAGAACCTCCACGGGACGCCGTCCCAGGGGTAGACCCCCACCTTCGGGTGCACGTAGTGCCGGAAGTAGCCGCGGGCGAAGAGGTGGGGGTCGGAGAGGATCTCCCAGTTCGCGAGCACGGGGCCGGCGGGCACCCCCGCCGCCTGCAGCCTCCGCGTCGCCTCCTGGTGATCGAGCGCCCGGGCCCACGAGGCGATCGCCTCGTCTATCTCGTCGTGGGCCGCCTGCCGCGCGGCGACCGTCGCATGGCGGGCCGCCAGCTCGGGACGGCCGATCGTCTCGCACAGCGCCCGCCACTGCCGCTCGTCCTCGACCGCCAGCGCCAGCCAGCCATCCGGGCCGACCGTGCGGTAGGCGCCCTGGGGCGCCCGTCGCGGCGAGCGGTTCGCCCGGGGCCCCGGCGCCTCGCCGCTCAGCCGGTATTCCATCAGCGAGTCGACCGAGAAGAGCACGCCGGAGTCGAGCAGCGTCGTCACGACGTAGTCGCCCCCCGCGCCGCGCTCCCGGGCGAGCAGCGCCGCCACCGTCGCGAGGAGCCCGAGCGCGCCGGTGATCGGATCGGCGTAGAAGGAGCCCGTGGCCTGCAGCTCCTCCGGCCCGTAGCCGGTCGTGGCGACGAGCCCGCTCGAGGCCTCGATGTTCGATCCGTAGGCCGTGTAGCTCATCTCCGGGCCGCGCTGGCCGAAGCCCGGCATCGAGCACATCACGATGCGCGGGTTGCGCTCCGCGATCGCCTCGTACGTCAGCCCGAGGTTCGGCATGACCCGCGCCGCGAAGTTCTCGATGAGCACGTCTGCGTGCTCGACGAGGCGGAGCAGCGTCTCGCGCCCCTCCGGATTGCGCAGGTCCAGCCCCACGGCGCGCTTGCTGCGGTTGAGGAGGTTGAAGGAGCCGGCCCGGTTGTACCAGTCGTTCCACCACTCGCCGTGCGGCGGGTGGTTGTCGCGCGCGGCCGGGCGGGCGGCGGTCTCGACCTTGACGACGTCGGCGCCGAGATCCCCGAGGTTGCGCGCGGCGACCGGGCCGGACCAGTTCGAGGTGACGTCGAGCACGCGGAGACCGGAGAAGGGGAGCTCGCCGGCGAGCTCGGGATGGGGAGCGGCGCGGTGCGGCCCCGCCTCGACGCGCGCGCCGGCGTCGGCGTCGAGCAGCGGCGCGCCCCTGCGGGGCCCGACGGGCCCGCTG
Organism: Dehalococcoidia bacterium; assembly: GCA_034420495.1. Lineage (GTDB taxonomy): Bacteria > Chloroflexota > Dehalococcoidia > UBA2979 > UBA2979 > VYDC01. Next base: position 380 of record DAOULG010000277.1, on the reverse strand, counting down.
CGCAGCTCCCACGGCGATCCCGCGAGCTCGAGCGAGCCCGCCAGCGGGTGCTCGACCGCGCGCCAGAACCCCCGCTCGCGCAGCCCCGGCGCGCGCTCGAGATCGGCGGCGTCGTTGACGGGGGTGACGTTGAGCCGGAGCGTCTGCGCGCGCTCGTAGACCTCCTGCTTCGGGTGCCCGCTCGCCCACGCCTCGAACATCGCGCGGAGTTCCGGGACGGCATCCCGCCACAGCGCCCCGTCCTGCGAGGCGGCGATCCAGCGCGGATCGTCGACGAGCTCGAAGCGCTCGATGAGGACGAAGAGATCGAGCGCCGGTCGCGGCGCCATCCAGTAGACGTAGCCGTCGGCGCAGCGGATCAGGGTCGACCCGAGACGCTC
>DAOULG010000276.1:0-9622 GCA_034420495.1 Dehalococcoidia bacterium | reverse complement strand
CGCCACCTGGAGTACCGGGGCTACGACGCGGCCGGGATCGCGCTCCAGGTGGAGGGGCCCGGGCTCCACGTCGAGCGCGCGACCGGGAAGGTCTCCGGGCTCGCCGGGCGGGTGGAGGGGCGGCTCCCCGGCGCCACCGCGGGCGTCGGCCACACGCGCTGGGCGACGCACGGCGCGCCCTCGGAGCGGAACGCGCACCCCCTGACGGATCCGGAGCGGCGCGTCGCCCTGGTGCACAACGGCATCGTCGAGAACCACGAGGAGCTCCGGGCCTCGCTCGGCGACGGCGCCCCCTTCGCCTCCGAGACCGACACGGAGGTGCTGGCGCACCTGATCGGGCGGGAGCTCGCCCGCGGCGTCGACGCGCTGGAGGCGGTGCGCGGCGCGGTGGGCCGTGCGCGCGGCGCCTTCTCTCTGGTGGCGATGCCGCGCGACGAGCCCGGACGGCTGATAGCGGCGCGCGTCGGGCACGCCGGGGGCGTCGTCGTCGGGCACGGGGAGGGCGAGCGGCTCCTCGCCTCCGATCTCGGCGCGCTGCTGCCGCACACGCGGCGCGTCACCTTCCTCGAGCCGGGCGAGCTCGCCGACGTCCGGGCGGAGGGGGTGCGCTACGTCGACGCGGCGGGCGCGGCGCTCGAGAAGGCCGTGGAGGAGCAGGCCGAGGACGCCGTCGCGCGGGTGAAGGGCCGCCACCGGCACTTCCTCGCCAAGGAGCTCCACGAGCAGCCCGACGCGGTGCTCGACGTGCTGCGCGGCCGCTATCTCTCCGATCCGCCCCGCGTCGAGCTCGAGGGGATCCCCTTCGACGGGGAGCGGGCGCGCGCGCTGAGCCGCGTGGTGCTGGTCGGCATGGGGAGCTCGCTCCTCGCCTGCTCGGTCGGGCGCCACTACATCGAGCGCTTCGCGCGGCTCCCCGCCGAGGTCGACAACGCCTCCGAGTTCCGCTACCGGCGGCCCGTGCTCGACTCCCGGACGCTCGTGATCTCGGTCTCGCAGTCCGGCGAGACCGCCGACACGCTCGCCGCGATGGAGGAGGCGCGCGCGGCCGGCTGCCCGCAGCTCACCCTCTGCAACACCCCGGGGGCGCAGGCGACGCGGGTCGCCGACGGGACCGTCTTCCTGCGCGCGGGGCCGGAGGTCTCGGTCGCCAGCACGAAGTGCCTCACCACCGCGATCACGGCGCTGCACGCCACGGCGCTCCACCTCGGCCGCCTCACCGGCCGGCTCGACCCGGGGCTGGAGGCGGAGCAGGTGCGGGCCGCCCTTCACCTCCCGGCGGCGGTGGGGGAGGCCCTCGATCTCGAGGCGCAGGTCGCGGGCATCGCCGAGCGCTACGCCCGCTACCGGAACTTCCTCTTCCTGGGCCGCGGCCTCTCCTACCCGATGGCGATGGAGGGGGCGCTCAAGCTCAAGGAGCTCTCCTACATCCACGCCGAGGGCTACCCGGCCGGCGAGATGAAGCACGGGCCGATCGCGCTCGTCGACGAGTCCGTCCCCACGGTCGCGATCGCGCTCCGCGACGAGGTCTTCGAGAAGATGCGCTCCAACATCGCGCAGCTGCGCGCGAGGCGCGGGCCGGTGATCGCGATCGTCTCGGCCGGCGATCGCTCGCTTGAGGGCGAGGTCGAGGAGCTCGTGGAGCTCCCCGCCGTCGATCCGCTGCTCTCGCCGGTCGTCTCGGTGGTGCCGCTCCAGCTCTTCGCGTACCACATCGCGCTCGAGCGGGGCGCGGACGTCGATCAGCCGCGCAACCTCGCCAAGACCGTCACCGTCGAGTAGCGCCCGGGTCCGCTCCCGCCGCCCGCCTACGCCGGGGCCGCGCCGACGGCGGCCTGCGCCGCCGCCAGCAGCGCGATCGGCACGCGGTAGGGGGAGCAGGAGACGTAGTCGAGGCCGGCCTCGTGGCAGAAGGCGACCGACGGCGGGTTCCCGCCGTGCTCGCCGCAGATGCCGACCTTGAGTCCGGGCCTCGCGCTGCGGCCGCGCTCGATCCCGAGCTTCACCAGCCCCCCGACCCCGGCGGTGTCGAGCTCGACGAAGGGGTCGCGCGAGAGGACGCCGGCCTCGAGGTAGGCCGGAAGGAAGCGCCCGGCGTCGTCCCGCGAGAGGCCGAAGGCCGTCTGCGTGAGGTCGTTGGTGCCGAAGGAGAAGAAGTCGGCGTGCTCGGCGATGAGGTCGGCGACCAGGCAGGCCCGCGGGAGCTCGATCATCGTCCCGATCGTCACGTCGATGCGCCTCCCCGCCGCCTCCATCGTCCGCTCCGCGACCGCGACGACGCGCTCGCGGAGCACGGCCAGCTCCGCCTCGGTGCTCACGAGCGGGATCATGATCTCGGGGTGGACCTCCACCCCCTCGGCGTCGAGCTCGCACGCCGCCTCGATGATCGCCCGCACCTGCGTCTCGTAGATCTCGGGGTAGGTGATGGCGAGCCGGACGCCCCGGTGCCCGAGCATCGGGTTGAACTCGCGCAGCGCGTCGACGCGGCGCGCGATCGCATCCGGCGGTCGGCCGAGCGCCGAGGCCAGCTCCTCCTGCTCCCTCCCCGCGCGCGGGAGGAACTCGTGGAGCGGCGGATCGAGCAGGCGGATGGTGACCGGGTAGCCGTCCATCGCGCGGAGGATCCCGGAGAAGTCGCCGCGCTGCATCGGGAGGATGCGGTCGAGGGCGGCGCGGCGCGCCCCCTCGTCCTCGGCGAGGATCATCTCGCGGACGGCGAGGATCCGGTCCTCGCCGAAGAACATGTGCTCGGTGCGGCAGAGCCCGATCCCCTCGGCGCCGAAGGCGCGCGCCCTCTCCGCGTCCTCGGGCGTGTCGGCGTTCGCGCGCACGCCGAGGCGCCGCCGCTCGTTGACCCAGCTCATCAGCCGCTCGTACTCGGGCGGGAAGGAGGCGTCGGCGAGCGGCACGGCGCCCCGCATCACCTCCCCCGTCCCCCCGTCGATGGAGATGAGGTCGCCCGCGCGCACCTCCCGGACGCCGCCCCCCTCGCCGGGGACGGTGAAGAGGTCGCGGCGGTGGTCGATGTGGAGCGCGGAGCAGCCGGAGACGCAGGGCGTCCCCATCCCCCGCGCGACGACGGCGGCGTGGGAGGTCGTTCCGCCGCGGGCGGTCAGGATCCCGGCCGCGCTCGACATCCCCTCGATGTCCTCCGGGCTCGTCTCGTCGCGGACGAGGATCGCCGCCTCGCCGCGGGCGTGCGCCGCGACCGCGGCGGCCGGCGTGAAGACCGCGTACCCGACGGCGGCGCCCGGCGAGGCGGCGAGCCCGCGCGCGATCACCTCGCGCGGCGCCCCGGGGCGGAAGACCTTGTGGAGGAGCTCCCCGAGCTGCTCCGGATCCTGGCGGCGGATCGCCTCGTCCTCGTCGATCGAGCCCTCGCCGACCATGTCGACGGCGCTCGCCACCATCGCGTAGCCGCTGCGCTTCGCGCTGCGCGTCTGCAGGATCCAGAGGCGGCCCTGCTGGATCGTGAACTCGATGTCCTGCACGTCGCGGAAGTGCTCCTCGAGGCGCGTCGCGGCCGCGGTGAGCTCCGAGAAGGCCGCGGGCATCGTCTCCTGGAGCGTCCCGCCCTCCCCGGCGGCGGCGATCCTCCGGGGCGTCCTGACGCCGGCGACGACATCCTCGCCCTGCGCGTTCACCAGGTACTCCCCGAAGAGGCCGCGCGCCCCCGTGGCGGGATCGCGCGTGAAGCAGACGCCGGTCGCGCAGTCGTCGCCGAGGTTGCCGAAGACCATCGACTGCACCGTCACCGCCGTCCCCCACTCGGAGGGGTAGCCGTTGAGGTCGCGGTAGACGACGGCGCGCGGCGAGTTCCACGAGGCGAAGACGGCGGCGATCGCCCCCCAGAGCTGCTCCGCCGGGTCGTCGGGGAAGGGCCGCCCGCTCTGCTCGCGGACGATCTCCTTGTAGCCGGCGACCAGCTCGCGCAGGTCGCCGGCCTCAAGCCCGGTGTCGAGCTCGACGCCGCGGCGGCGCTTCGCCTCGGCGAGCAGCGCCTCGAAGGGATCCTCGCTCTCCTCGGAGGCGCGGCGCACGCCGAGCACGACGTTCGCGTACATCTGCACGAAGCGGCGGTAGGAGTCGAAGGCGAAGCGCTCGTCGCCGGAGGCGCGCGCGAGCCCGGCCACCGTCTCGTCGTTGAGCCCGAGGTTGAGCACGGTGTCCATCATCCCGGGCATCGAGACCCGCGCGCCCGAGCGCACGGAGAGCAGGAGGGGGCTCCGGGGGTCGCCGAAGCGGGAGCCCGCGATCGACTCGACGTGGGCGATGCCCGAGGCGACCTCCTCCGCGAGGCCCGGCGGGTAGCTCTCGCCGCGCGCGTAGTAGGCCGCGCAGACCTCCGTCGTGATGGTGAAGCCCGGGGGGACGGGGATCCCGAGCTCGCTCATCTCCGCGAGGCCGGCGCCCTTGCCCCCGAGCAGCTCCCCCATCGCCGCCGAACCCTCGGCCGCGCCGGCGCCGAAGCGGAAGACCTGCCCGGGTCCCGCCGATGCGCCGTCGGGGGAGTCGGCGGCCCGCGGCGGGGCAGCCGGACTCCCGGGGGTCGTGGTCATCGGTCACCCTCCCGCACTGGCGCCCCGGGGGAGTGACGGGGAAGCGTGTCGCCTGCGGGCCGCGCCCGCGCGCCGCGTCGTGCGGACCCGAGTATACGGGGCGCCCGCCGTAGCCGCCCTCCGCGGCGGCGCGGGCCCCGGCCGGAGGGGGGAGGCCCCGGGGCGGCTTGCCGCCGCCGCCGCCGCTTTGCACACTCGTGGCGATGGCTGCCCACAGAGGGGACGAGGCGCGCGTGCGGGCGTGGCTCGAGGCGCGCGAGGCGGCGCTCGCCCCGGGCGCCGCCCGCGAGGCGACCTCCGGCGGCCGGGAGCGGCCGGAGCCGCCGTCGCCTTTGAGGCTCGCCTACCAGCTCGACCGCGATCGCATCATCCACACGCGCGCCTTCCGCCGCCTCAAGCACAAGACGCAGGTCTTCATCGCCCCCGACTCCGATCACGTGGTGACGCGCATGACGCACACCATCGAGGTGCAGCAGATCGCGCGGACCATCGCGCGGGCGCTCGGCCTCAACGAGGATCTCGCCGAGGCGATAGCGCTCGGGCACGACCTCGGCCACACCCCCTTCGGGCACGCCGGCGAGGAGATGCTCTCCGAGCTCGTCCCGGACGGCTTCCGCCACAACGAGCAGTCGCTGCGGATCGTCGATCGCCTCGAGAACGCCGGGCGGGGCCTGAACCTCTCGGCGGAGACGCGCGAGGGGATCCTGATGCACTCCAAGGTGCGCGAGTCGATCGCGGCCGAGGCGTGGGGCACCGCCTCCACGCTCGAGGGGCAGATCGTGAAGCTCGCCGACTCCATCGCCTACCTGAATCACGACATCGACGACGCGATCCGGGCCGGCCTGATCACCCCGGGCGAGCTGCCCGACCGCGCCGTCGCCGCCCTGGGCGAGACGCGCTCGCACCGCCTGGACCGGCTCGTGCGCGACGCAGTCGCGCACTCGTGGGAGGCGGCGCAGTCGCCCCCCGGCGACGCCCGGGCGGGGCGCGTCGCCCTCTCCGCGGAGGTCCTGGAGGCGACGGACGCGCTGCGCGACTTCATGTTCGAGCGGGTCTACCTGGTCGACGACCAGCTCGAGCGGGCGCGTCGCGGCCAGCGGGTGGTGGAGGCGCTCTACCGCCACTACGAGCGGCACCCCGACGAGATCCCGGGCTACGCGCTCCCCGGCGATCCGCCGTGGCGCCGGGCGGCCGACTACGTCTCGGGGATGACGGATCTCTACGCCGTCCGGCGCGCCGGGGCGCTCGGCCTCGAGCCGGCGGCCGGCTGGCCCGCGGCCGGGCCGGACTAGGGGGGCGACCGGCCCCGCCCGGCCGCGCCGGCGCGGCCGCCGCCGCGCCGCACCCCCGCGGGCGGCTACAATCGCGGGGAAGGGGCGGGCCCGAGAGGTAACCGACCACGCAACGCACCGTCAGAACGCCCACGCTCGCCGGGATCCTCGTCGTGGTTGCCGCGGCGCTCGTGCTCGCGGCGCTCGCGATCCTCGGCGGGGAGGATGAGACGGCGGGGGTCGCCATCGACGGCCCCTCGGCCGCGGCGCCGACCCCCGAGCCGACCACGGCGAGCCCCCGGGTGGCGGCGCACGTCACGACGAACCTCCGGCTCTCGCCCCACCGGGCCGCCGACGTGGCGGCCGTGATCCCCGGGGGGCGCGAGGCGGAGCTCCTGGGGCGGAGCGCCGACGGCGCCTGGCTCCGGCTCTCCTACCCGCCCGGCGGCGTCGAGGGATGGGCGCCCGTTGCCTCGTTCGCCGTCACGGAGCGGGACATCGCCTCCGCGCCGGTCGGGGCCCCCGCGGCCGAGACGGCGGCGCCGCCGGCCGCCGAGCCCGCGCCGGCCGGGGCGACGGCGGGGCCGGGGGCGCTCCCCGATCTCTCCGTCGCGAACGCCTTCCTGCTCCCCGACGGCCGGCTCACGGTCTCGGTGCGCAACGGCGGCGCCGCGCCGCTCGAGGAGCAGCGGATCTCGCTGCGGGTCTCGAGCGCCGAGGGGGAGATCCTCGGGATCCTGGAGATCGGTCCGACCTCGCTCGCGCCCGGCGCCGTGGCGACGGCGATCACGCCGATCGCGGTGAGCCGCACCGGCGTCTACATCCTGGAGCTCGATCGCCTCGACACGATCGCCGAGGCGAGCGAGTTCAACAACCGCTTCAGCCAGCTCTTCGTCGCCCCCGCCCAGCCGGCCGCGGACGACGGCGGATGAGCGGCGCGCGGGTGGGGGGAGCGTGCGGGTGAGCGACCGGCAGGGGCGGGGCGCGCAGGAGACGCGCGAGCGTCTCGCGCGCTCGCGCGAGCGTCTCCTTCGGGCTCTGGCCGGCGTGACGGAGGCCGACTTCCGGCGCGAGCTGGAGGGCGAGCTCCTCGTCGAGAGGCTGGCGGATCTCGCGCGGCGGGAGCGCGACGCCGCCGACGCCGCCCGACGCCTCCTCGCCGGAGGGGAGGCGGAACCCGAGCCCGCGCCGCGGCCCCCGGGGCGGGAGGCGACGCTGCCGCCGCAGGCGATCCACGCCCTGGCCGGCGCGCGCCACCGCTCGCTCCGCCTGCTCGACGAGGTCGACGCCCCGCGGGGGCCCGCCGCCGGCGAGGGCGCGCGCTCGGCGGCGCTCGCGCTGCTCGATGCGGCGGCCGAGCGCGAGCGGCGCGCCGCCGAGCTCATCGAGGGCGCGCGCTGAGCCACGAGATCCGCCGGGGCGGCGGCGGAGGCGTAACGCGGCGCCCGCCGCGGTGTCTATACCTGTGAGGCCATGAGCACGGGAGCCCGATGAGCACCATAGACGACGTCAAGGCGCGTCTCGACATCGTCGAGACCGTGACCCGCTACGTGCCGGAGCTGAAGCGCGCCGGCCGCACGTTCAAGGCGGCCTGCCCCTTCCACACCGAGCGCACGCCCTCGTTCATCGTCGACCCGGGGCGGGGGAGCTGGCACTGCTTCGGCGCCTGCTCCACCGGGGGCGACGTCATCGAGTTCGTGCGCCGCATCGAGGGCCTCGAGTTCCGGGAGGCGCTCCGGCGCTGCGCCGATCTCGCCGGCGTCGAGCTGCGGCCCCCCTCCGCCCGCGAGCGCCGCGAGCGCGAGGAGAACGAGCGGCTGCTCTCGGCCAACGAGGCGGCGGCGCTCTTCTTCCAGGCCCACCTCGACGGCCCGGAGGGCGCCCCCGCGCGCGCCTACGCCGAGGGGCGGGGGATCGACGCCGAGGCGCGGCGGGAGTGGCAGCTCGGCCACGCGCCGGCGAGCTGGAGCGCGCTGCTCGACCACCTGCTCGCCCGCGGCTACCAGGAGGAGGAGCTGGTCCGGGCCGGGCTCGCCGTCGAGAGCGAGCAGCCGGCCCGCGACGGCCGCCGCGCGCACGATCGCTTCCGCGACCGGCTCATCTTCCCGACGCGCGACGAGCGCGGCCGGCTGGTGGGCTTCGGGGCGCGCGCGCTCAGGCCCGAGGACGAGCCGAAGTACCTGAACACGCCGCAGACGCCGCTCTTCGACAAGAGCGGGACGCTCTACGGCCTCGACCGCGCCCAGGAGGCGGCCCGCCGCAGCGGGGAGGCGATCGTCGTCGAGGGCTACATGGACGTCATCGCCGCCCACCAGTTCGGGATGGCGAACGTCGTCGCCTCCAACGGGACCGCCATCACCGAGCGCCAGATGCGCCTGGTGAAGCGCTACACGCCGAACGTCGTGCTCGCGCTCGACGCCGACGTCGCCGGATCCGAGGCGGCGCTCCGCGGGATCGAGGCCGCCGCCGGCGCCGCCGACCGCCAGCTCGTCGCCGGCGTCGACTGGCGGGGCCTGGTCTCGGCGCAGGAGGTGCTCGACGCCGACATCCGCGTCGCCTCCCTCCCCGAGGGCGAGGATCCCGACTCGCTGCTGCGGGCCGATCCGGAGCGCTTCCGCGCGCTGGTCCAGGGCGCGCTCCCGGTCGCCGACTACCTCTTCGAGGCGATCCCGCGCGCGGGCGATCTCGCCGACCCGCGGGCGCGCTCGCGGGCCCTGAGCGCCCTGGCGCCGACGGTGGCGGCGATGGCGGATCCCGTCGTCCGGGCGCATTATGTACAGAGGCTGGCGCGCATCGGACGCGTCGAGGAGCGCTACGCGGCGCAGCTCGTCGCGCAGGCGCGCCGCGGCCGCGTGCGCCTCGTGGAGAGCGGCGAGCGCTCCCCGCTGCAGCCGCGCGGGAGCGCCGGGCGGCGCGGCCAGGCGCCCGAGCGCGCGCCGGCGCTCGACGGCGAGGCGCAGCTGCTGCGGCTGCTCCTCGCGAGCGAGGCGTGCCGGGATGCCGGGGAGGAGCTCGACGCGGATCTCTTCGAGGATTCCGAGAACCGCGCCCTCTACGAGGCGTGGCGCGAGAATCCCGGGCTCGCGTCGACGCTCGACGGGCTCGAGGAGGAGCCCCGGGAGCGGGTCGAGGCGCTGCTCGCGCGGCCGCTGCCTCCGATCGCGGCGGAGGAGCTCTCGGCGATGGTCGCCGAGATCGCGGCGCAGCTCCGGGAGCGCCGCCGCCGGGCGCGGCTCAGGGAGCGCACGACGGAGGTCGCCGAGAGCCTGGTCGCCGCGCGGCGGGCGGCGACGGGGGAGCCGGCCGCGGCCGGCTCGTCGGGGGAGGGCGGGCTGGAGCGAACGGCGGCGGACGGCGATGCTGGGAGCGGCGGCGCGGAGCAGGGCTCCGGGCCGCCGGCGCTCGTGGAGGAGCTGTCGGCCGAGCTCGAGGAGCTCGTCGCGAGCCAGCGCCGGCTGGCGCAGGGCGCCGGGGTGGAGATGGCCGAGGCGGGAGCAGCGGGGGACGGGGGAGCGAGAGAGTGACGCAGACCTACGAGCCGGCCGGCATGGAGGAGCTCCTGGAGAAGGGGCGGCGGAGCGGGCAGGTGACGGCCGAGGACGTGCTGGTGGCCTTCCCGCAGGCGGAGACGAGCCGCGAGCGGCTCTCCTCGGTGATCGCGCAGCTCTCGGAGAACGGGATCAGCGTCCGCGTCGAGTCGGGCGCGGGCCGCGAGGCGTCGACCGTCGTCGACGCGGCGCGCCGCATCGTCGAGGACGCCGCCGGCATCGACGACCCGGTGCGCATGTACCTGCG
>DAOULG010000275.1:0-11749 GCA_034420495.1 Dehalococcoidia bacterium | reverse complement strand
GCGCGGGGGCGCGGGGGCCGGGGTCGGGTCGCGGGGCGGGGCCGGGGCATCGCACGCGAGCAGGAGCACCGAGAGACAGGCGGCGACGAGCCCCGCGCGCGCGGCTCGCCCCCCCTTCCCCGCCCCCCGGATGCCCGGGCGTTCGCGCGCCGCGAGCGGACCCCGCCTCACCTCATCGGCTCCCGCCCGGCTCCCCGGGGGATCGCCCCCGCACCCGGTCACGCCCCGGCCCGCGGCCGCAGCCGCGCCGCGGCGGCGCCGCAGGGGCGGCTCAGGCGTCGAGAAGCGCTCCGAACCCGGCGACGCGATCTGCGACATTCAGGGAGCGCAGCGCCTGCCAGTAGCTCGCGGTGTTGACGGAGAGCACGGGCTTCCCGAGCCGGCGCTCGGCGCCCGCGACGAGGTGCGCCATCGGCAGGTTGGTCCCCGCCTGCACGACGGCGTCGATGTCGTCGCCGTCGAGCTCGTCGAGCGACTCCTCGATGCGCTCGGCCGGGACCTCGGCGATCGCAAGCGCCCCCGGGCACCGAAGGCCGAGCACCCGGCGGACCTCGTAGCCCGCGTCCCGGAAGTACGACGCACAGACCTCGTCCCCGGGCGGCATGTAGGGCGTGAGCAGCGCGATGCGCCGGATCCCGCCGAGCGCCCCGAGCGCCGCGGAGGCCGCGAGCGAGGGAACGATCACGCCCACGCCGGCGTGGTCGGTCAGCCGCTCGGCGAGCGCCTCGGCGGCGGCGACGCCGCCGAGGAACGAGTCGATGGAGTGGGCGAGCACGATCGCCCCCGGCTCGCACGGGGTGACGAGGTCGATGGCGGCGCAGGCCGCCTCCTCGCCCCCTCCGATGCTGGCGCGGTAGCCCTCCATGTCGTCGGTCGGTCGGCGAGCCGGCGCCATGCGCGAGGGATGATTGGTGACGCCCGGCGGGCGCAACGCCTCGCATTCGGGCCCGGCGACGGTATTCGTCGCGGGCACCAGGATGCCGATCTTCGCGCGCCTGCCCAGCTGGTCGGTGCCGGTCGACTCACTCACGTCGCTGCCCCTGTCCCGCCGCTCGCCCGCTGCCCCCGGATGGTACGGCCCGCTCCGGCAGGGCGGGGAGGGCTCAGCGCCCCTCCTCCGCCGCGAGCGGCGCCGCGGCCTCGATCGCGCGCAGGAAGTTCGCTCCGCTCACCCCGCCCTCTTCCCGCCCGCGAAGGTACGAATCGTGCAGGGAGTAGAGCAGCACGGTGTCGGCGCGGCCGCCGAAGCGCTCGCGCAGCATGTCGCGCACCTCCGCCGCGGTGCCGATGAGACACCCGGTCTCGACCATCGAGTCGGGGATCACCGCCTCCATCGCCGCGGGATCGACCCGGGCGCCCCGCGCCTGCGCGCGCTCCCAGATGGCGCGGATCGCCTCGCGCTCCCGGTCCCATCCGTGCACCGCCATGAAGCCGCCGTAGGCGCGCGTGGAGAAGTAGAAGGAGAGGGCGCGCCGTGCGATCCGGGCGCCCTGCTCGCGCGGGTGGCGCTCATCCGCCACCCAGACCATCGGGGCGACGCAGAGGTCGAAGGAGGAGCGCGCGCGGCCGGAGAGGGAGAGGCCCCGGGCGATCTGCGGCTCCACGACCTCGTCGAGGTAGCGGGGGGTGAAGATCGGGTGGCCGACCAGCCCGTCCGCCACCTCTCCCGCCACGCGCAGGTTCAGGGGGTTCACCCCGGAGTGATAGATGGGCGGGGGCGGTTCGCCGCCGGGCTCGAGGCCGAAGCCGCCCGGCGGGTCCGAGCTGTAGTACTCCCCCGCGTAGCTCTCGCCCGCCATCAGCGCGCGGATCGCCCGGATCATGTCGCGGGAGCGCGCCGCGGGGCGATCGATCTCCACGCCGGCCATGCGCCGGACCTGGCCCTTCGTCTGCGAGCCGACGCCGAGCACGAAGCGCCCGCGGGCCATCCGCTGCAGCTGGAGCGCGGTGGACGCGTGCAGGAAGGGTGTGCCATGGAAGAGGGGGATGATCCCGGTGCCGACGCGAATCCGCGCCGTCGCGGCGATCAGCCCGGGGACCGCGACGTAGAATCCGGTCGCCGCGACGAAGGCGTCGTCGAGCCCCGCCTCCTCGGCGGCGCGGGCGAGAGCCGCGGTGTCGTAGGCGCCGGGCGAGGCGAGCTGGATCCCGTAGCGCATCGCACCATCCCTCCCCCGCCGCCGCCGCGGGCGACCCGCCGGCCTCCCCCGGGCTCGGCGCCGCGACGGGCGCGGGTCGAGCCCGCGGTCCGGAGCCGCCAATGGAGCGCGCGTCAGCCGGCGGTGCTGCGCTCCGCCGCACGCGCCGGCTCCTCGCCGCGCAGGAAGCTCCCGATCAGCTCGACGACGAGCGACGTGCGGTCGTGGTGCGGCCAGTGTCCCGCCCGCTCGATGACCAGCGCCCGCCCATCGGCGAAGAAGCCGGCGTCCTCGGGATCCTGGTGCCCGCGCTGGTGGGAGTCGGCGCCGATCAGGAGCAGCACGGGGACGCGCACCTCGGCCCAGATCGCCTCCGCCTCCTCCGGTCGCAGCTCGACCGGGGGCCGGGCATCGACCCAGTTGTCGAACTTCCACACGTAGCCGCCCGGCGCGGGCGTCGCGGGATCCGGCGGATCCGCTGCGGGGCGCGTGGCGTAGCGGGCCAGGTGCAACGAGAGCTCCGGCGAGAGGCGGGGATTGACCTCCCGCATCCGCTCCGCCGCCGCCGCGACCGAGGGATAGGTGCGCGGCATCCGGCGCTCGTAGCCCCGCGTGCGCTCGATCCACTCGCGGAGCCCCTCGGGCGTGGCGTTGCGTCGCCGGTGGATGCGCCCCCCGCTCCCCTCGATGGCGACGACGCGCTCGAATCGCTCCGGGAAGAGGCCGGCGGCGAGCGAGACGAGGAGGCCGCCGAAGGAATGCCCGATCACCGAGGCGCGGCCGCCCAGCACGTCGACGAAGGCAATAAGGTCGAGCAGGTGATCGCCGATGCCGTAGTGGCTTCCGGCCGCCCACTCCGAGTCGCCGTGGCCGCGGAGGTCGTAGCCGGCGACGTCGTAGTCCGCGCGGAAGGCCTCCGCCACCGCGTCCCACGAGCGCGCGTGGTCGCGTCCGCCGTGCACCAGGACGAGCGGCGGCTGCGACTCGTCGCCGGGGTCGGCGACCGGCCCCCACGACCAGTACGAGAGCCGCAGCCGCTGCGACTGGAAGAAGTGCTGCGTCGGATCCATACGACCCCCCGCGCGGCGCGGGCGCGCCGCCGCGTCATCCCGGCGCGGACCCGGGGCCGGCCGGCCGGAACGCCGTCGGTCACCTTAGACCCTCGCCCGGCGAGCGGCGACGGCCCGCGCCGACCGGCGGGGCGCGCCGCCGGGCCGCTCCGCGCATCCGCTCGCGATTGACGCCCGGCGCGAGCCCTCCCTACGGTCCCGGGATGAGCGAGACGCGCCTGCCGGCGTGGGTGCGCGATCTGTGCGATCCCCGCGCCTACGCCCACCGCCCGGACTCCGTCGAGCTCGTCCAGACGCACATCTCCTACGTCTTCCTGGCGGGAGGCCTCGTCTACAAGGCGAAGAAGCCGGTCGACTTCGGCTTCATCGAGCAGCTCTCGCTCGAGCGCCGCGAGCACTTCTGCCGCGAGGAGGTGCGAATCAACGAGCGACTCGCCCCGGGCGTCTACCGGGGAGTCGCCCCGATCGTGCTGCTCCCCGAGGGCCGGCACGTCGTCGATCCCGAGGCGCACGGCCTCCCCCGCGGCGCGGGGGCCGTCGTCGAGTGGGCGGTGGAGATGGAGCGCCTCCCGGACGAGCGGACGCTCGATCGCCTGCTCGGCGCGGGGGCCGCTCATCCCGCCGCCGCGGAGCTCCTGGCGCGCACGCTGCTTCGCTTTCACCGGGCCGCGGCGCCCGCCCCGGGGGGAGCGGCCTTCGCCGGTGCCCGCGCGGAGCGGAGCTGGTGGGAGCGCGAGCGGGACGAGGCCCGCGTGAACGTCGGCGGGACCTGGGATCCGGGCGACGCCTCGGAGACGATCGCCTTCGTCGACGGGGCGTTGAGCCGGGAGGAGTCGCTCTTCGACCGGCGGGCCGCCTCCGGCCGGGTGGTCGAGGGGCACGGTGATCTCCAGGCGCGCCACATCTACCTCCTCCCCGACGCCGCCGGCGGCGAGCCGCGCGTGCTGGCCGTGGACGGCATCGAGTTCAGCGAGGGGTACCGCTTCCGCTACGTCGACGTCGGCTACGACATCGCCTTCGCGGCGATGGATCTCGAGGCGCTCGGCCACGGCGCGCTCGGCGACGAGCTGGCGGGGCGCTACATCGCCGGCTCCGCGGACGAGGAGCTCGGCATCCTGCAGCCGCTCCACCGCTGCCAGCGGGCCTTCATCCGCGGAAAGGTGGAGTCGCTCGGCGCGCGCGCGGAGGAGATACCCCCGGCGGCCCGCGAGCGGCTCCGGGCCTCGGCCGCGCGCTACTTCGCCCTCTCGGCGGAGTACGCCCGGCGCCGCGCGCCGGCGGCGCTCATCCTCATCTGCGGCCTCCCCGGGACCGGAAAGTCGGTGCTCGCGGGCACCGTCGCCGGCCGGCTGGGCGGCGCCTACCTCTCCTCGGATGCGACCCGGCGGGAGCTCGCCGATCGCGACGCCCGCCGTCGCGGGCCCGGGGGGGCCGCGCTCTACGGGCGGGAGATGACCGAGCGGACCTACGCCGAGCTGCGCCTCCGCGCCGAGGCTCACCTGCGCGCGGGCCGCGCGGTGGTGGTGGACGCGACGCATGCCTCCGCGACCCACCGCGCCGCGGCGCGGCGCGTGGCGGAGGAGCTGGCGGCGCCCTCCCTCACCGTGGAGCTGCGCCTCCCCGAGCAGGCGGCGCTCGGCCGCATCGCCGCCGGGGCCGCGGATCCCCTGCGCCTCTCGGAGGCCGACGAGGCCGTCTACCGGCTCCAGCGCGACCGCTTCGAGCCCCCGGGCACCGACGAGGGTCCGCTCGTCGGCCTCGATGCGGGCGCGGCGCCGGGCGCGCTCGCCGCGGCGGTCGCGGAGGCGGTGCCCGCCACCGGGCGGTGAGCGGTCGGCCGGCGCGCGCACCGGCCGCGTGCGTGGCACGATAGCCGCACCGTGGAGACGATGCCGCCCGCCGCCGCCCGCGTCCGCCCCGGCTCCGCCCGTCCGCGCGGCCCCCACCGGCGCCGGCGGCCGTGACCGGCCTCCGCCCCGAAGCGGCGCCGGCCCTCGATGCCCCCGACGCGCGCCTCGCCATCGGACGGCCGGCGGACGGAGGCGGGCGCGGGCTCGCCCGCACCACCTTCGCCTCGCTCCGCGAGCCGGTCTTCCGCTGGTTCTTCCTGGGGCAGATGGGCCAGTCCGGCGCGATGCAGCTCCAGCAGCTGCTGCGCGGCTACCTCGTCTTCGACCTCACCGGCTCCTTCGCCGCGCTGGGGCTGATGTCGCTCGCGCAGGCCCTCCCGATGCTGATGCTCTCGCTCCCCGGCGGGATCCTCGCCGACCGGTTCCCGCGCAAGCACGTCGTGCAGGCCGGTCAGGTGGTGAACGTGGCGAACGCGCTCGTGCTCGCCGCGCTCGTCGCGAGCGGCTGGCTCCGCGTCGAGCATCTGATCGCGAGCGCCTTCGTGCAGGGCGTCGTGATGTCGCTGATGATGCCGGCCCGGCAGTCGATGATCCCCGACATCATTCCGCTGGGCCGGCTGACCAACGCGATCGCGCTCAACAGCGCCGGGATGCAGTCCATGAGGCTCTTCGCGCCGGGCGCCGGCGGCGCGCTCACGGCGTGGGCCGGCGCCGACTGGGGATACGGCGTGACGGCCGCCCTCTACCTCGTCGCGATCCTCGGGATCGTGCCGATCCCGACCCGCCTGACCGACCCCGCGCGGCACGGCGGCAGCTCCGGCTCGGCGGCGGGGGATGCGCTCGACGGGGTGCGGTACATCGTGGTGGATCCGACGATCCGCATGCTGCTCGCGGTGAACCTCGTCACCGTCGTGCTCGCGATGCCGTACATCATCATCCTGCCCGGCTTCGTCGAGACGGTGTTCGGCGGGGGCGCCGGCTCGCTCGGCTTCTTCCTCTCCATCACCGGCATCGGCTCGCTCGGCGGATCGCTCGCCGTCGCCTCGCTCCCCGACCGCCGGCGCGGCCTGCTGCTGATGGTGAGCTCGCTCCTCACCGGCGCCTCGCTCTTCCTCTTCGCGGTCTCAAGCAGCTTCTGGCTCTCCTCGCTGATCCTGATCGTGGTCGGCGTCGGCACCGCCGGGAGGCTCTCCCTCTCGAACGTGCTGGTGCAGGCCTACGTCGAGGAGCGCTACCGGGGGCGCGTCCTCTCCCTCTACATGACGCAGTTCTCCCTCCTCTTCATCGGCGCCTTCTTCATCGGCATCCTCGCGGAGTGGTTCGGCGTGCAGCGGGTGATGGCGGCGGTGTCGCTCGCGCTGGTGGCGGTGTCGGCGGCGGTGATCGTCTTCGTGCCGCGGATGCGGGAGCTGGACTGAGCCCGCCTCCCCGCCCGGGAACCGCCTCGCGGCGGCCTTGACTGGGCGCGGTCGCCTCTGCCACGATCCCGGCGAATCAGGATGACCGCTGGGGGTGCCTGCGGGCTGAGAGGCGGCCGGGAGCCGTCAACCCCTTGAACCTGATCACGTTGATGCGTGCGTAGGGATGCGGTCGTCGGCCCCGGCCCCCTCTCACCGCAGAGCGGAGCGTCGAGCGCTGGCGTCGCAGGCGGCGGCGCAGCTTGCGTCGGCCCGCCTCGAGACCCCTCCCCCCGGCGGTCGCGTGGAGGAGGGGCGGCGATGTTTAGCTTCCACCGCACGGCACCGGCGCTGGCGATCGTGTGCGGCGCGTTGCTGCTGGGCGCCGCGGCCTGCGGCGACGACGATCCGAGAGAGCTCGCGGTCCTGACGCACGACTCCTTCGACATGGAGGAGGAGCTGCTCGCGCGCTTCGAGGAGGAGCACGACGCCACCGTCACGCTCATCGAGGGCGGAGACGCGAACGAGATCGTCGCGCGCGCCATCCTCAACGCGGGCAACCCCGAGGCGGATCTCCTCTTCGGGGTCGACAACTTCTCCTACCACCGGGCGGTGGAGGCCGGGGTCTTCGAGCCGTACGAGGCGGCGCGCCGGGGCGAGCTGCCCGCGGAGCTCCTCGCCGCATTCGGCGGCACGCGCGAGCTCACGCCCATCGACTACGGCTTCGTGGACATCAACGTCGACCTCGAGGCCGGGCTCACGGAGCTCCCCGCGACGCTCGAGGATCTCGCCGATCCGCGCTGGCGGGGCGCCCTGGTCGTCCAGGATCCGGCGACGTCGTCCCCGGGCCTCCAGTTCCTGGCGCTGACCGTGGCGCTGCTGGGCGAGGGTCGCTGGCAGCAGTTCTGGGAGGCGCTCCGCGAGAACGGGGTGCGCGTCACCGACGGCTGGACCGCCGCCTACTACACGGAGTTCACCCGCAACGGCGGCGAGAGCCCGCTCGTCGTCTCCTACACGTCGAGCCCGGCCGCCGAGGTCTTCTTCGGCGAGCTCGACGAGCCGCCCACGAGGACGCTCGCGGCGTGGCCGCTGCTGCGGCAGGTGGAGGCGGCCGGCGTGCTCGCCGGCGCGGAGGAGCCCGAGCTGGCCGGCGCCTTCATCGACTTCATGCTCTCCGCCGACTTCCAGGCACAGATTCCCGGCACGATGTTCGTCTACCCGGCGCTTCCCGGAACCCCCACCCCCGAGTGGTGGCGCTGGGCGGAGGTCGAGGTGGAGAGCCTCGCGCTCGATGCCGGCGCCGAGGAGATCGACCGCTGGATCCGCGAGTGGACGGAGATCATGCGCCGGTGAGGGCCGGGTCCCTCCGCCTCCCGGGTGCGGCATGGCGCGCGGGGCTCCCCGCCGCGGCCGTGCTGACGCCCCTGGTGGCATGGCCCCTCGCGGCCGTGCTGTGGCGGGGCGTCGCCCCGGACGGCGCGCCCTCCTGGGAGGCGATCCTCGCCGTCGCCGGCGATCGCTTCTACTGGGAGCGGCTCGCCTTCACCACCGCGCAGGCGGTGGCGTCGACCGCGCTCGCGCTCGCCGTCGGTCTCCCGGGCGCGGCGCTCTTCGCCCTCGTCCGCTTCCCCGGCCGCGGGCTGGCGCTCGCCCTCGTCACCGTCCCCTTCGTGCTCCCGACGCTCGTCGTGGCGGTCGCCTTCCTGCAGCTCGCCGGCCCGGAGGGGTGGATCTCCGACCTGCTCGCCCTCGCCTCGCTCCCGCGGCTCGAGCCGCGCGGGACGCTGTGGGCGATCCTGGCGGCGCACGCCTTCTTCAATCTCGCGATCGTGATCCGGCTGGTGAGCGGGGTCTGGGCCAATCTCGATCCCGCCCCCGAGGAGGCGGCGCGGCTGCTCGGCGCCGGGCCCGTCGCGGTCGTGCGCCATGTCACGCTGCCGGTGCTCGCGCCGGCCGTCGCGGCTGCGGCGGCCCTGGTCTTCCTCTTCTCCTTCACCTCGTTCGGCGTCGTCCTCGTGCTCGGGGGCCCCGGGCTCGACACCCTCGAGGTCACGATCTTCCGGCTCGCCGTCCGCCTCGTGGAGCTCCCCGAGGCCGCCATCCTCTCGCTCGTCCAGATCGGTGCGACCCTCGGCACGCTCGGGCTCTACGCGTGGCTGCAGCGGCGGATCGCCGCGCACCGGGTGCAGCGGCCCGATCGGGCGCGCCCGCTCTCCGCCCTCTCGTGGCGCGCGCGCTCGCTGGCGGGCGCGCAGGGGCTGCTGCTGGCGCTCTTCCTGGGAGCGCCGCTCGCGGCGCTCGTGTGGGGCTCGCTCACCGTCGACCTGGGCGGCCCCTCGCTCGCGCACTTCACGGGGCTCCTCCAGGAGACGAGCCGCGTCTCCTTCATCGCGCCGGCGGACGCGGTGCGCTGGAGCCTCACCTTCGCGGCGGCGGCGACGGCGCTCGCCGTGGCCCTGGGGGTGACGGCCGCGACGGCGGTTGCGCGGACGCCGGGCCGGCGCGGCGTGCTTCTCGACGCCGCGCTGATGCTGCCGCTCGCCGTTCCCGCCGTCGTCCTCGGCTTCGGCTACCTCACCACCTTCGATCGCGGCTGGTACGACCTGCGCGGATCGGCATGGCTCGTCCTCTTCGCCCACACGCTCGTCGCCTACCCCTTCGTGCTGCGCGCGACGCTCGCCGTGCGCCGCTCGCTGGATCCGCGCGTGCGGGAGGCGGCGCGCCTGCTCGGCGCCGGCCCGCTCCGCGCGTGGCGCCACGTCGAGCTCCCGCTGATGGCGCGCGGCGTGCTCGCCGGCTCCGTCTTCGCCTTCGCCGTCTCGCTCGGGGAGTTCGGCGCGACCTCCGTCCTGCGGCGGCGCGAGTTCGCCACGCTGCCGATCGCCGTCTTCGACGCGCTGGGGCGCCCCGGGGGACTCGGCCGGGCGCTGGCGCTCTGCAGCATCCTGATGCTCGTCACGGCGGCGAGCGCCCTCCTCATCTCGCGGCTGCGCTACCGCGAGATCGGGGAGTTCTGATGACCTCGCTCGCGGTGCGTGCGCTGGAGCGCTCCTACGGCGGAGCCGCCGCCGGCTCCGGCGATCCCTTCCTGCTCGGGCGCATCGACCTCGAGGTGCGAGACGGTCGCATCGCCGCGCTGCTGGGGCCGTCCGGGTGCGGGAAGACGACGCTGCTGCGCCTGATCGCGGGGCTCGACGCGCCGGATCGGGGCGACATCCTCCTCGCCGGGAGGTCGGTGCTCGCGCTGCCCCCCCACCGCCGCGGCGTCGGCCTGGTCTTCCAGGAGCTCGCTCTCTTCCCCCACCTCGACGCCGCGGCGAACGTCGACTTCGGGCTCCGCATGTCGCGCTGGCCGGAGGGGCGGCGGCGCGCGCGCGTCGACGAGCTCCTGCGGCTCTTCGAGCTCGAGGGGCTCGGCCGGCGCCGCGTCCACGAGCTCTCGGGCGGCGAGCGCCAGCGCGTGGCGCTCGCGCGCGCCGTCGCGCCCGAGCCCTCCGTGCTCCTCCTCGACGAGCCGCTGGGCTCGCTCGACGAGCCGCTCAAGGCGCAGCTGCGCCCCGAGCTCCGGGAGATGCTGGGCCGGATCGGAACGACCTCGCTCCTGGTGTCGCACGACCTGCGCGACGCCGTCGAGATCGCCGACGACCTGCTCGTCATGGAGGCGGGGAGGCTGTTGCAGGCGGGGCCCCTCTCGTCGATCCTCTCCCATCCGGGGACGCTGCGCGTGGCGGAGATGCTCGGCTACGCGACCCTCCTCTCGGGCGCGGCCATCGCCCGGCGGGACGGGGGTCTGTCGATCGCCGAGCCGGGGGTCGGCGAGGTCGATCTCCCGCCGGCCCTCGCGCACGGGGCCGCGGGGGCCGCGCGGGCCGGGGACCGCGGGGGCATGCTGCGACTGCTGGCGCATCCCGCGAGCCTCCTCGGCGTCCCCGCCGACTCCGGCCGCGGCTCGGGCGTCGTCGGCGAGGTGCGCCGCCTGCTGCCGGAGGGCCCTCTCTCGCGCGTCGAGCTCGCGCTCGGCACCCCCCCGGGGCCGGTGCGCAGCATCCAGGTTCGCTGGGAGGGGCACGGGCGCCCTCCCCCGCCCGGCGGGCACCTGTCGGTGGCCGTCCGCCCCGAGGAGCTCCGGCTCTTCGGGCCGGCGGGGGCCGCGATCGCGCCGCCCGGTGACGCGCCGTGAGGTCTCGGCCGCTCGCGCGGCGGGCCGGCGGGGATCCCGAGGCCCGGGCGCTCCGCGCCCTCGCCCGCGAGATGGGGCGGCTCCCGCCGCGACCGGGTCCCGACGCCTCGCTCGATGCCATCGCCGGCCTCGCCCGAGAGCTCACCGGCGCGCGCTACGGCGCGCTCGCCGTCACCGACGCCGGTGAGCGGACGATCGGCTTCTTCGCCGCCGGACTCCCGCCGGAGGTGCTGCGGCGCCTCAAGGCTCCGCCGCAGGGCCACGGCTCTCTCAACTCGCTGCGCGCCGACGGCCGCGCGGTGCGCTTCGACGACGTCTCCGAGCATGCGCGCGCATTCGGCTTCCCGCCCAGCCACCCCGCGATGCGGACGCTGCTCGGCCTGCCGCTGTGGGCCGGCGGCTCCGTGCGCGGCGCGCTCTACGTGAGCGATCGCGGCGACGGCCGGCCCTTCGACGACGACGACGAGCGGCTGCTGTGGCCGCTCGCCGATCACGCGGGGCGCGTCATCGAGCGCGACTGGTACTAGGCCGCGCTCCGGCCGATCCCGACGCCCGGGCGGCATCCCCGCGCCGGGGGGCCCCGGCCTCCGGCGGAGGCCCGGGAGGGGGCGGGCGCTACTCCGGCAGGGCGATCCCCGCAGGAAGCCTGAGGAGCGATCCGCCGGCGATCCCCCGCGCGGCGTACCAGCCCGACGGCGCCTCGATCGCGTAGCGGTAGGGGCGGTCGGGTCGCACGATCTCCATGCTCTCGGCCTCCATCTCGCGCACCGCGATGACGCGGTCGTCGAGGCCGACGAAGGCGATCGAGAGATCGATGTGCGTGTTCCGCATGTAGAAGCCGGCGCGGCCCCCCTCCGGGTAGTGGAAGAGCATCCCGCGCCCCTCCAGCTCGTAGCGACCGGAGAGACCGATGCCGTACTCGCGGCGCGGCGGCACTTCGACCGGGAGCGAGAAGGCGCGGCCGTCCGCGAGCACGAACTCGACGCGCGGGAGCTGCTCCGTCGGGATCGCGGCGGTGGAGGCGACCGGCTCCTCCGGCCGCGGCTCCGCGGTCGCCTCCGGGGACGGGGAGGGGAGGGCCGCCGGCGTCGCGGCGGGCGTGGCCGGCGGGGGG
>DAOULG010000274.1:0-4876 GCA_034420495.1 Dehalococcoidia bacterium | reverse complement strand
GTGGCGCACAGCCGCGACCCGCGGGACGGCGACTTCGTCGAGATCGTCGGTCACTACAACCCGGCGGCCTCGCCGAAGACGCTGGAGCTCAAGGAGGAGCGGATCCGCCACTGGCTCTCCGTCGGGGCGACGCCCTCGGAGACGGTGCACCGGCTGCTGCACTCTCGCGGGCTGATCGAGAAGCCGCCCCGCGCGCGGGTCACCGTCGCGGCGGCCACGGCGACCGACGGCGCGGACGACGCCCCGGCCACGGCGACCGACGGCGCGGGCGACGCCCCGGCCACGGCGACCGACGCCGCGGGCGACGCCCCGGCCACGGCGACCGACGGCGTGGGCGACGCCCCGGACGGGGCGACCGACGCCGATGCGGAGGGCTAGGCCGTGGGCGCGCTGATCGCATACCTGGCCCGGGCGATCGCCGAGGATCCCGACGCGGTCGCGGTCGAGGAGGTCGTCGAGGGCGACCGGGTCGTCGTCTACCTGCGCGTCTCGGAGGACGACAAGGGCCGCATCATCGGCCGCGACGGCCGCGTCGCCAATGCGATGCGCTCCCTGCTCCACGTCGCATCGATGCGGGCCGGGGTCGACGCGGCCCTCTCGATCGACTGACCGGCCGACCGGCCGTGCCGACGCCGCCCCCCGAGAGCGGCGCGAGCCCCGAGCGTGCGGATGCGGCCCCGGCGCGCGGCGAGCGCGTCACGGTAGGGCGCGTCGGCGCGCCCCGGGGCCTCGCCGGAGACGTGGACATCACCCCGCTCAGCTCGAACCCGGCGCGCTTCCGGGTCGGCGCGGAGATCCTGGTGGCCGGCGTACGACGGCGCGTGGAGGCGGTCGGCACGCGGCGCGGGCATCCGGTGCTGCGCTTCTCCGGCGTCCGGGACCGCGACGGCGCGGAGGCGCTGCGCGGCGCCTCCCTCGAGATCGAGGCGGACGAGCTGCCGGTGCCGCCGGCGGGGTGGCACTACGTCCACGACTTGGTGGGGCTCTCGGTGGAGACGGTCGCCGGCTCCCCGGTCGGGGAGCTCGTCGACGTGCTGCGCACCGGGGCGAACGACGTCTACGTCGTCCGCGACGACGGGGGACGCGAGGTACTCGTTCCCGCCACCCCGGAGGTCGTCCGCGAGGTCGATCTCGCCGGGCGCCGCCTCCGGATCGATCCGCTCCCGGGCCTCCTCGACCGCTAGCCGGGCCGGGGGAGCGCCGCCGCCGGCCGGAGGCGGCCGATTGCCGCCCGCAGAGGGGGGTCCCTATACTCGGGATCCCCGTTTCGAGGGCTCCCGGTGGGGACGTAGCTCAGCTGGTAGAGCGCCGCGTTCGCAATGCGGAGGCCGGGGGTTCGAATCCCCCCGTCTCCACCACCGGAGCGCCCGGACTCAGCCGCGCGGGAGGCCGAGCCCCCGGGTGGCGACGATGTTGCGCTGGATCTCGCGCGTCCCGCCGGCGATCGAGGCCGAGATCATGTCGACGGAGTTCTGCGTGAAGCGACCCCCCAGCGGGGCGCGGTCCGGCGCCCCGTCCGGATCCGACCAGATAGTCCCGTAGAGGCCGAAGGCCTTGATCCCCGTCTGCTGGAACTCCTGCGCGAAGGTCGAGCCGAACGCCGAGGCCATCGACGCCTCGTAGTTCGGGATCTGCCCCGCGATCTGCAGCGAGATGATCCGGAAGGAGAACTGCGCCATCACCTCCGTCTCGACGTAGTGCTGGGCGATCTTCTGCCGCACCGAGTCGAACTCGGCGACGCGCGAGCGCCGGCGGCCCTCCTCGCTCCCGACGTAGCGGACGAGCTGCTCCACGTTCTTGCGCTGCCCGACGGCCCCGCCGACGTTGGAGCGCTCGTGATCCAGGAGCGTCATCGCGACGTACCAGCCGCGGTTCTCCTCGCCGATGCGGTGCGACACCGGGACGCGCACCGCATCGTAGAACGACTCGTTGGTGCGATGCTCCCAGCCCGCGGAGATCAGCGGCCGGATGTCGACGCCCGGGGTGTCGAGCGGGAGCAGCACGAAGGAGATGCCGCGGTGCTTGGGCGCCTCGGTGTCGGTGCGGACGAGCATGAAGAGCCAGTTCGCCATGTGGCCCATCGAGGTCCAGATCTTCTGGCCGGTGATCACGTAGTCGTCGCCGTCGCGGACGGCGCGGGTCGAGAGCGAGGCGAGGTCCGAGCCGGCCCCCGGCTCCGAGTATCCCTGCGCCCAGGCCATCTCCCCCTCGAGCGTCGGCGGGAGGAAGCGCCGCTTCTGCTCCTCCGTGCCGTGCACCATGATCGTCGGGCCGAGCATCTGCACGCCGGGGCCGCCGACGACGGGGAGCCGCGCGAGCGCGAACTCCTGGTTCAGGATGAACTGCTCGACCGCCGTGAGCCCGGCGCCCCCGTACTCCGGCGGCCAGTGGGGCGCGCCCCAGCCGCGCTCGGCGAGCGTCTCCGCCCACTCGCGCGCGGCGGCGCTCGCGGCGGCGTCGCCGCAGACGAGATCGAACTGCCAGCTCTCGTAGCGGGGCGAGGGCCCCCACTCGTCCGCCGCCTGATCGCGGTAGCGGGCGGGCGCCCGCTCGCCCACGAAGCGCCGCACCGCCTCGCGGAAGGTCGCCTGCTCCGCCGTGTCGGCCCAGTCCATCGCCCCACCCCGTTCGCTCCCGCTCCCGGCGCGCGTCACTCCCGCCGGCGGGCCCTAGGGTAGTCGACGCATCTCGCCGCGCGCGACTTGGCGGCGCCGCGTCTACGATGGTGATCCTTCCCCGACGGCGGCCGGAGCGACCGGGAGATGCCATGAGTGACGCCGCGCTCTCCGCGCTCGCCGCCTGGGGCATCGAGCCCCGGGGCGTGGCGCCCCTCGCGGGCGGCGCCGTCAACGAGCACTGGCGCGTCGAGACCGCGGAGGCTCCCCTCGTGCTGCGCCGCTACCACCGCGCCCACGCCGCGGAGGCGACGCCGTACGAACACGCCGTGCTGCGCTACCTGGACGGCAACGGCTGGCCCGTCGCCGCCCCCCTCTCGACGCGCGCCGGCGACACGGCGGTGGAGACCGCCGGCGGGCGCTGGGCGCTCTTCCCGTTCCTCCCCGGCGCGCCGCTCGCCGACTCGCCGCGGGCCCTGCAGCGGATGGGCGCCCTGCTCGCGCTCCTGCACGCCGATCTGCAGGAGTGGCCGGGCGCGGCGGGGCAGCGGCCCACCTTCGGCCGGGTCACCGACCTCGACCTCTACCTCAAGACGCGCGGCGAGACCACCGTCGCCGGGCTCCTCGCCCGGCTCGCCCGGGTCGATGCGACGCGCGCCGACTCGCTCCGGGGCATCCGCGAGCGCAACGTCGTGGCCCTCGACCTCCTCGGCTACGGCGCGCTCCCCGACGCGGTGGTGCACTACGAGTGCCTGGGCGCGAACGTCCTCTTCCAGGAGGACGAGGTGACGGGGATCCTCGACTTCGACTTCGCCCACCGCGACGCCCGCGCCGCCGACATCGCGCGGAGCCTCGTCGTCGAGTGCGGCACCGACGGCGAGCGCATCCAGCGCTGGCTGGGGGGATACGCCGCGCACGCGGAGCCCCCGCTCGATGCGGCCGAGCTCGACGTGGTGGCCTCGCTCATGATCGCGAGCGAGATCTGGAACGCCGTGATCCCCCTCTCGCTCGCCCTCGCCGGCGAGACGCCGGGGAGCGGCGGGACTCCGGAGGTGCCGCCGGCCGCCCGTCGCTCGATAGACGAGCGCCTTCCGGCGCTCGAGATGGCGCAGCCCGCGCTCCGCCGCGCGATCCGCGGCGGCGCGGCCTCCCGGCGGGGCGCGGGCTGACCCTTCCGCGCCGGCCGGCGGGGGACCCCCGGTTGCCTTCACATGGCGCCCCGGAACATGATGCGCCGCTAGGGAGTGCGGCGGGGCTTCCTCCCGGCCGAGGGCCCTCATCGCGTCTGGGCGCGATCGAGGCCGGCCGGGGTCGCCCGCGAGGCAGAAGGAGAGCAGCGTATGGATCTCGGACCGAACGAAGCGCAGCAGATCATCAAGACCAACGCGCGCCAGTTCCTGGAGGACGCCTGCCCGACCGAGCACGTCCGCGAGATGGAGGAGGACGCGACGGGCTACGACCCGGCGATCTGGGCGCAGGTCTGCGACTTCGGGTGGTCGGGGATGCTCATCCCCGAGGAGTACGGCGGCTTCGGCGGCGACATGACCGACATGGCCGTGCTCGCCGAGGAGATCGGGCGCGCGCTGCTCCCGAGCCCCCTCTTCGCGAGCAGCGTCGTCGGCGCCCTCACCGTGATGGCCGCCGGCAGCGACGAGCAGAAGCAGGCGCTGCTCCCGGGTATCGCGAGCGGCGCGTCGATCGTGACGCTCGCGCTCAACGAGCCCTCCGGCACGTACGAGCCGTGGGGGGTGCAGACGGAGGCGACGCCGGACGGCGCCGGATGGAAGCTCAGCGGCACCAAGCTCTACGTCCCCTACGCCGACTCGGCCAGCACGCTGATCGTCGCGGCCCGAACCGAGGCGGGGACGGGGCCGGAGGGAGTCACGCTCTTCCTCGTCGACCCGCAGGCACCCGGCGTCACGCTCACGATCCTCGACACGATCTACCAGGACCACCAGTTCGAGGTCGTGCTCGACGACGTCTCGGTGAACGCCGACCAGGTGCTCGGGGATCTCGGGGGCGGCTGGGACGCCGTCCAGGAGATGCTCGATCGAGCCGCGGTCGTCGTCGCCGCCGAGTCGATCGGCGGCGCCGAGCGCTCGCTCGAGCTCGCCGTCGACTACTCGAAGGAGCGCGTCCAGTTCGGGCGCCCGATCGGCTCCTTCCAGGCGCTGCAGCACAAGATGGCGCGGATGGTGACCGAGGTGACCGGCGCACAGCTGCTCGTCTACGAGGCGGCATGGCGCCTCGCGGAGGGTCTC
>DAOULG010000273.1:0-9847 GCA_034420495.1 Dehalococcoidia bacterium | reverse complement strand
ACGCCGCGCCTCGACTCCCGGCCACGTGCCTGTCTCCCCGGCCCTCCGATCGCCGCCTGCGGCGGAGAGCGATCCGCGAGTGTGGCGGGAGCGCGTCGCCGAGCTACCGGGGCGGCCGCCTGGTGGCGATGCCCGCCCGCACCTTCTCCAGCGTCCCCGCCTCGGAGAGCGCCTCGGCGCTGCCCCGGACGACGGCGCGCAGCGGATCCTCCGCGACGTAGACGGGGAAGCGCGTCTCCGCGGCGATGCGGCGGTCGAGACCGCGCAGCAGCGAGCCGCCGCCGGCGACCGCGATGCCGTGCATCATCAGGTCGGAGACGAGCTCCGGCGGGGTGACCTCGATGGTGGCCCGCACCGTGTTGACCAGCTCGTTCGTCACCGGCGAGAGCGCGTCGCGGAGCTCGACCGTCGATATCTCCACCGCCTTCGGGAGCCCCGTCGCCAGGTCGCGGCCCCGGAGCTCGACCGTGCTCTCGTCCTCGAGGGGGTAGGCGGATCCGGCCTCGATCTTCGCGCTCTCGGCGCTCCGCTCCCCGACGAGCATGTTGTGCACCTGGCGCGCGTAGGAGGTGATCGCCTGGTCCATGGCGTCGCCGGCCGCGCGGACGGAGCCCGAGACGATGATGCCGCCGAGCGCGATCACGGCGACCTCCGTGGTCCCGCCGCCGACGTCGACGATCATCGAGCCCGTCGGGCTCATCACCGGGAGCCCGGAGCCGATCGCCGCCGCCATCGGCTCCTCGATCAGGTAGGCGGATCGCGCCCCCGCCGCGAGGGCGGCGTCGTGCACGGCGCGCTTCTCGACCTCCGTGGCTCCGGAGGGGATGCCGATCACCACGCGCGGCTTCGGTATCCCCACGCCGAGCCGCTCGTTCACCGAGCGGATGAAGTACTGGAGCATGCGCTCGGTGACGGTGAAGTCCGAGATGACGCCGTCGCGGAGCGGGCGCACCGCCACGATCGAAGCCGGCGTGCGCCCCACCATCCTCTTCGCCTCGTCGCCGATCGCGAGGATGCGCTTCGTGCGGCGGTCGATGGCGACGACGGACGGCTCGTCGATCACGATCCCGCGGCCGCGGACGCTCACGAGCGTGTTCGCCGTGCCGAGATCGATCCCGATGTCGCGGGAGAACATCCCGAGGAAGCTGGAGAGCAGGTTTATCACGGTGGCACCGGTACCTAGAGGGGGCTGCACATCCCCCCGACCGGGAGTATAGGGCCGCCGGCACCGGCCCCGCAAAGACGGTGCGCGCCGCCTCGCGCGATGCGCCCGGTCGCCTCCGGGACCGGGCGGCCGGCGCTAGGGCGCGGGCGCCGGCTCCCGCCAACCGCGCTCTGAGAGCAGCTCGAGGAAGGCGGCCTCGTCGCGGATCGGGGTGCCGAGCTCCTCGGCGCGGGCGCGCTTCGCGCCGCCCCCCGCGCCGGCGACGAGCAGCGTCGTGTTCTTGGTCACGGCGGAGCCGATCCGCCCGCCCAGCTCCTTGACCAGCGTCTCCACCTCGTTGCGCGACCAGCGGCCGAGCGCGCCGGTCACGACGATCGTCTCGCCCTCGAGGGGGCCGCCGCGCGCCGAGACATCGTCGCTCATGCGCACGCCGGCGGCGCGGAGCCTCTCCAGCAGGGCGCGGTTGGCCGGGTCGCCGAGGTAGTCCACGACGGAGCGCGAGACGGTGGGGCCTATGCCCTCGATCTCCTCGAGCTCGGCGCTCGACGCCTCCCGGAGCGCCTCCGCCTCCCCGAAGTGCACGGCGAGCGCCGTCGCCGTCTCCTCCCCGACGTGCCGGATGCCGAGCGCGACCAGCAGGCGCCGGAGCGGCCGCGCCTTGCTCGCCTCGATCTGCGCCAGCAGGCCGTCGAGGCGCCGCTCGCCCATGCGATCGAGCGCCAGCAGCTCCTCGCGCCGCGCGCCGAGCGCGTAGATGTCGGAGAGGCTCTGCAGGAGCCCGCTCGCGACGAGCTGGCGCGAGAGCCGCTCGCCGAGGCCCTCGATGTCCATCCCGCCGCGCGAGGCGTAGTGCCCCACCAGCCTCTCGAACTGCGCGGGGCAGTCGCGGTTGACGCAGTAGAGCGCGGCGTCGCCCTCGTCCCGTGCGGCGTCGTGGTTGCAGGAGGGGCAGCGCGTCGGCATCTGGAAGCGCCTCGGCTTCCTGCGTCCGCGCCGCCGCGCCAGGACCGGCCCGACGACCTGCGGGATGACGTCGCCGGCGCGCTGCACGATCACGTCGTCGCCGATGCGGATGTCGAGCCCGTCCACGTGGGCCTCGTTGTGCAGGGTGGCCTTGCTCACGGTCGCCCCCCCGACGACGACCGGCTCGAGCACGGCGTACGGCGTGAGCACGCCCGTCCGGCCGACGGAGATCTCGATCTCGAGGAGCCGGGTGACGGCCTGCTCGGCGGGGAACTTGTAGGCGATCGCCCACCGCGGCTCGCGCCCGACGGAGCCGAGCTGGCGCTGCAGCGCGACGTCGTCGACCTTCACCACGATGCCGTCGATCTCGTAGGCGAGATCGCCGCGGCGCTCCTCCCACCTGCGGCAGAACGCCGCGACGTCGTCGATCCCCTCGAAGCGCTCGCTGCCGGGGTTCGTCGGGAAGCCCCACTCCCGGAGCCGCCCGATCGCCTCCCACTGGGAGGCCGAGGCGGCCCCTCCGCCCGGGCCCCCGAGCTGGTAGGCGAAGAAGCGGAGGCGGCGGGAGGCGGTGACGGCGGGATCGAGCTGCCGGAGCGACCCCGCCGTGGTGTTGCGCGGGTTCATGTAGAGCTGCTGCCCCGAGCCCGCGCGCTCCGCGTTGAGCCGCTCGAACTCCTCGCGGGTCATGTAGACCTCGCCGCGGACCTCGAAGGAGGGGGCTGCGGCCCGGGCCTGCGCCCGGTCGTCGCTCTCCGGCCTGAGGATGCTCGGCGGGATCTCGCGCAGCGTGCGCAGGTTCGCCGTCACGTCCTCCCCGCGGAGCCCGTCGCCGCGCGTGGCGCCGCGGACGAAGCGCCCCCCCTCGTAGAGCAGGGAGATCGCCAGCCCGTCGATCTTGGGCTCGCAGACCATCGCCACGGCGTCGGCGCCGACCTCGCGCAGCACGCGCCGGTGCCAGGCGCGGAGCCCTGCGTCGTCGAACGCGTTGCCGAGCGAGAGCATCGGCGAGGCATGCTCGACGACGCCGAACTGCTGCTGCGGCTCCCCCGCGACCCGCTGCGTCGGCGAGTCCGGCGTGACGAGCTCGGGGTGGCGCTCCTCGAGATCCCGGAGCTCGCGCAGGAGCGCGTCGTACTCGCCGTCGCCGATGGCGGGATCGTCGAGCACGTAGTAGCGGTGGTCGTGGTAGCGGATCTCGCCGCGCAGCGCCTCGGCACGCCCGCGCGCCGCCTCGCGCTCCTGCTGCTCGCGGTGGGAGGGTGCGGCCGGCTCTGGCATGGGGCCCGAGTATAGACGCGACCCCCGCCGCGGCGGAGCGGCCGGTGCGGCCGCGCCGGGCGCACGGCGGCGGGCGATACAATGGGGCCTGCGGGCCCCCTTCCGGCTCGCGAGCTGCCGAGGACACACCCGCCTTGCCGTCGCCCACCACACCTCCCCGCGGCTCCGGCGCGACCCTCGAGGTCGTGATCGTCGACTACGACGCCGGCAACCTGCGGAGCGTGCGGCGGGCGCTCGAGCACGCCGGCGCCCGCGCGGTCGTGAGCGACGACCCGCGCGTCGTCTCGGGCGCCCGCGCGGTCGTCCTCCCCGGCGTCGGCGCGGCGTCGGAGACGATGGAGAAGCTCCGCCGGCGCCGGCTCGTCGAGCCGCTGCTCGAGGTGATCGCCTCGGGGCGCCCCTTCCTCGGGGTCTGCATGGGGATGCAGGCGCTCTTCGATCTCTCGGAGGAGGGCGGATCGCACCCCTGCCTCGGCGTTCTCCCGGGCCGGGTCGTGCGCTTCGAGACCGGCGCTCCCGTGCCCCACATGGGCTGGAACACGCTCGACGTGGTCTCCTCCCACCCGCTGCTCGCGGGGGTGGGGAGCGGCGCGCACGTCTACTTCGTGCACTCGTACTACCCGGTGCCCGGCGATCCCGCGATCGTCGTGGCCGAGACCGAGTACGGCGAGCGCTTCGCCTCCGTCGTGGCGCGCGATAATGTGATGGCCACGCAGTTCCACCCCGAGAAGTCCGGCCGGACGGGCCTTGTCATCTACGAGAACTTCGTGGCGCTGGCGCGCGCCGGCGCCGGGGCGGCCGCCGGTCGCGCGGCCGAGTAGAGTTGGCGATATGGAAGTCATACCGGCGATCGACATCCGCGACGGCAAGTGCGTCCGCCTCTACCAGGGCGACTACCAGCGGGAGACCGTCTTCTCCGACGACCCCGTGAGCATGGCGGTGCGCTGGGCCTCCCTGGGCGCGCAGTGGATCCACGTCGTGGACCTCGACGGCGCCCGCGGCGGCCGCCAGGCGAACGCGGCGATCGTGGCCCGCATCGTCAACAGCGTGCCGGCCGCGGTGCAGACGGGCGGGGGCATCCGCGACCTGGCGACGGTGCGCGCGACGCTCGCCGCCGGGGTCAACCGCGTGGTGCTCGGGACGGCGGCGGTCAAGGCGCCGGCGCTGGTGCGCGACGCGATGGCGATCGCATCCTCCCGGCTCGTCGTCTCCGTCGACGCGCGCGACGGCATCGTCCAGCTCGAGGGCTGGACGGAGTCCTCCGACCGGGACGCGCTCTCGCTCATCCGCCAGATCGCCGATCTCGGCGTGGAGCGCATCGTCTACACGGACATCCAGCGCGACGGCACGACGCAGGGGCCCAACTTCGAGATGTACGAGCACATCGCCTCGGAGAGCTCGGTCGCGGTGATCGCCGCCGGCGGGATCAGCTCGCTGGAGGACGTGCGCCGGCTGGCCGACTGCGGGGTGGAGGCGGCCATCATCGGTCGCGTGCTCTACACCGGCCAGGTCCATCTCGCCGACGCGATGTCGGCCGCGGCGGCGGTCGCGTAGGTACCCGGCCGGTGCTGACCAAGCGCATCATCCCCTGCTTCGACGTGGACGGCGGGCGGGTCGTGAAGGGCGTCTCCTTCGTCGACCTCCGCGATGCCGGCGACCCGGTGGCGCTCGCGCGCGCCTACGACGAGGACGGCGCCGACGAGCTCGTGTTTCTCGACATAACCGCCTCGCACGAGGAGCGGGAGAGCACCTACCAGATGATCGCGGAGACGGCCGACCAGGTCTTCATCCCGCTCACCGTCGGCGGGGGCGTGCGCACCCCGGGCGACATGCGGCGCATGCTCGAGCACGGGGCCGACAAGGTCGGCGTCAACACGGCGGCGGTGGAGCGTCCAGGACTCATCGAGGAGGGTGCCCGGCGCTTCGGCTCGCAGTGCATCGTCGTCTCCATCGACGCGAAGCGGGCGCCGCCCGAGCGGGGGCGGCCGCGCTGGCGCGTCTACACGCACGGCGGGAGGCGCGAGACGGAGCGCGACGCCATCGAGTGGGCCCGGGAGGCGACCGAGCGCGGCTCCGGCGAGCTGCTGGTGACGTCGATGGACAGCGACGGGCACCAGACCGGCTACGACCTGGAGCTGCTGCGGCAGGTCGCCGGGGTCGTCGAGGTCCCGGTGATCGCCTCGGGCGGGGCGGGGGAGCCGGAGCACCTCTACCGCGCCCTCACCGAGGGGCGGGCCGACGCGGTGCTCGCGGCCTCGATCTTCCACTTCGGGCACTACGACGTCGCCACCCTGAAGCGCTACCTCGCCTCCCGCGGCGTCGCGGTGCGCCCGGCCGCGGGAGGCGCGCCCGCGCAGGAGACGGAGGTCCCCGATGCCCGACCCTGAGCAGCTGCGCTACGACGCGCAGGGGCTGATCCCGGCGATCCTGCAGGACGCGGCCTCCGGCGAGGTGCTCATGCTCGGCTACATGAACGAGGAGACGGTGCGCCGCACGCTCGAGGTGGGGCAGGCCGTCTTCTGGTCGCGCAGCCGGCAGGAGGTCTGGCACAAGGGCGCCACCTCCGGCGACTACGTGCGCGTGCTCTCGATCGCCACCGACTGCGACGCCGACGCGCTGGTGCTCCAGGTCGAGCTCGTGGGGGGCGCGGTCTGCCACACCGGCGCCCGCTCCTGCTTCATCGACCGGGACTCCGGCGGGGCCCCCCGGCCGGTGGCGCTCGGTGACCGGGCCGCTCGGGCCGGGGACGCGGGCTGAGCCGCGGCCCGGGGCCGAGCGCCCGTCGCCGCGGCCCGCCGGCGGGAGGTCAGGACGCGGCGGCGCTCTCCCTGCGTCCCTCCTCGGCGCGGGCCCGCTCGAGCGCCGCCACCGCGACCTGGATCTGCTCGTCGTCCGGCTCGCGCGTGGTGAGGCGCTGCAGCGCGAGATTGCCCCAGAACGCCCACCGCACCAGCGGCGCCTCCCGGTGCTCGCCGGCGAAGCGGATCGCCTCGTAGGCGACGGCCGCGACCAGCGGGATCAGCAGGACGCGCGACGCCAGCCACCAGGGGAGCGGCGGCGCGCCGAGGGGGAGGAAGAGCACGGCGGCGACCAGCGCCACGGCGAGCAGGAACGAGGTCCCGCAACGGGGATGCTCGCGCGGCTCGCGCCGGATCGACGGCACCGTGAGTGCGCGCCCGTGCTCGAGCGTCGAGATCGCCATGTGCTCGGCGGCGTGGTACTCGAAGAGCCGGCGCACCTCCGCCGCCCGGCCGAGGAGCCACACGTAGCCCACGACGATCGCCACGCGCAGCAGCGCCTCGGCGACGACGGCGAGCCAGGGGGCCGGGAGCCGCGTGGCGAGCCACGCCGTCATCGCGACCGGGAGCAGGAAGATGACGGCCGTCGCGCCGAGCAGCGAGGCGAGCGCGCTCGCCCAGGCGCGCGCCCCGATGCGGCCGAGATCGACCTCGTCCTCGGGGCGGCCCTCGGCGACGGCGCTGGACCAGGCGAGGGCCCGGATGCCGAGCGCGATCATCGACCAGAGCGCCAGCACCCCGCGCAGCACGGGCACCCGCCTCAGCGGGGTGCCGAGCAATCCATCCAGCGGCCGGGCCTGGACGGCGATGTCCCCGTCCGGGCGGCGTGCGGCGACCGCCATCGCGCGCGGGGAGCGGATCATCACCCCCTCCATGACGGCCTGGCCGCCGTAGGAGACGGGCGGGGTCGGGGCGGTGGGCTCCAGCCGGGGCACCGCGCCGGAGCCGGGCGGCTAGCCCTCGGCCGCCTGCGCCGCGTCGGCCTCGGCCCCTGCGGGCTCGTCGGCCGCAGCGGGCGCGTCGGCGCCTGCGGGCGGGGTGCCCCCGGGGGTGCGCGCGTAGCGGCGGCGGAAGCGCTCGACGCGTCCCGCCGTGTCGACGATGCGCTGCTCGCCGGTGAAGTAGGGGTGGCAGGCCGAGCAGACGTCGACGTGGATCCGCGCCTTGGTCGACCGCGTCTCCCAGCTGTGGCCGCAGGCGCAGCTGATGGTCGTCTCGACGTAGTCGGGGTGAATCGCCGCCTTCATGGCGCTCCTGCCTCCCGGGGCCGCTCGGGCCCGGGCCTACCCTCCCTGGGGGAGGATCGACACCTGCTTGCGTCGCCCCTTCGCGTAGGGCGAGAACTTGACGGTCCCGTCGACGCGGGCCCAGAGCGTGTGATCGCGGCCGACGCCGACGTTGGTCCCGGCGTGGATGCGCGTCCCCCGCTGCCGGACGAGGATCGACCCCGCCGTGACCAGCTGGCCGTCGTAGCGCTTCACACCGAGCCGCTGGGCGTTCGAGTCCCGGCCGTTGCGGCTGGAGCCGCCGGACTTCTTGTGGGCCATGCTCGCCGCCTCCCTCTCCGCCGCCCGGGGCTCGCTACTCGCCCGGGAGGATCGCGGTCACGGCGAGCCGCGTGCGCTGCTGCCGGTGGCCGCGCCGGGTGCGCTGCCGGGTCTTGTTCTTGTACTTCAGGACGCTCTGGCGCCGGGTGCGGTCCTGCGCCTCCACGCGTGCGGTGACGCTCGCGCCCACGACCTGCGGCTCCCCCACCGCGACGGCGTCGCCGTCCCCCGTCTCGCGCCCGAGCAGCAGCACGTCCGCGAGCGTCACCTCGTCGCCGACCTCCGCGTCGATCCGCTCGACGTCGATCCGGTCGCCCTCGCGCACGCGGTACTGCTTGCCGCCCGTGCGGACGATCGCGAACATAGGACCCCCTGCGGTGCGTGGTGCGATCCGAGTCTAGGCAGGGCCCAAGGCGGGGTCAATCGCGCGCCGCGGCTCAGGCGGGGCCGGTGGGGACGAGCCCCGGGCGGGGAGCGGGGGAACCTCCTGGACGCCGTCTTCGACCTCGTCACCGCGCCGTGGGACGCGCTCAACTGGCTCACCGACCAGCTCTTCCTGGCGCTGCACGGCCTCTTCGAGCGCTACGGCACGCCCATCGTCTTCCTGGCCGCGCTCGCCGAGGCGACCGTCGGGGTGGGCGTCGTCTTCCCGGGCGTCGTGCTGCTCTTCCTCGGCGGCGCCTTCGCCGCCGGCGACGGCCCCACGCTCGCTCTCGTGCTCGCCTTCGGCATCGCCGGCACCGTGCTCGGCGACGTCGTCTCCTACGTGGTCGGGCGCTACGGGCTCGGCCGGCTCGCCGGGCGCCGCCTGGGCGCCGCCGTCCGGGTCGGCGAGGTGCTGGTGTCGGGGCGCACGCGCTGGCTGATCCCCCTCTATCACCTCCACAGCGCGACGCGCGCGGTCGGTCCCTTCGGCGCCGGGGTGATCCGGCTGCCGTGGCAGGTCTGGCTGCCGCTCGACGTGCTGGGCGCGGTGATCGCGAACTCGGTCTGGATCGGCTCGGGCGCGCTGCTCGGGCGGGCCATCCTCACCGACGACGGCCGGCTCGAGCAGCACCCGCTGCTGCGCATCGGCCTGCTGCTGGCGGCGCTGACCTGGCTCGTGCTGATGCGGCGCGTCGTCAACCGCAAGCTCGCGGAGCTCGGGGCGCGGGAGTCCCCGCGGCCGGGCGGGGTCGAGGCGGGCCCTCCCGGGGCGGGCGACGCTCGCTCCTGAGCCGGGGGCGCGGCCCCGCCTAGTCGGCGGCGGGCGGCGCGGCGGCGCTCGACCGGCCCCAGGCGAGGCCCGGCCGGCCCTGCGGCCGCTCCCCCCCGTCGACCGGGGAGGCGTCGGCGCCGGAGGCGGCGCCGCGGGGGGTGTCGCGATCGGCCGGGGGCGCCCCGTCGGCCGGCGGGACGTTCCGGTTCTCGGCCGGGCCGAGCAGCCGCATCAGCTCGTCGCCCTCGATCGTCTCCTCCTCGACGAGCGCCGCGGCGAGCTCGTCGAGCTTCTCGCGGTGGGCGCGCAGCACCTCGTGACAGCGCTCGCGGGCGCGCTCCACGATGCGGCGCACCTCGTCGTCGATCTCCTCGGCCGTGCGCTCGGAGTAGTCGCGCTGCTCGGCGATGTCGCGTCCGAGGAAGACCATGGAGTCGCGCCGGCCGAAGGTGCGCGGCCCCATGCGCTCGCTCATCCCCCACTGCGTCACCATCTCGCGGGCGATGTGCGTCACCTTGCCGATGTCGTCGTGCGCGCCGGTGGTCGGGTGGCCGAAGACGATCTCCTCGGCCGTGTGCCCGCCCAGCGCCTGCGCCATCATCGCGTCGTAGTAGCGGCGGTCGTGCAGCCGCCGGTCGTCCTGGGGGAGCGAGCGGGTGAAGCCGCCGGCCATCCCCCGCGCCACGATCGTGACCTTGTAGACGGGGTCGGCCTCCGGCATGAAGTGGGCCGCCACCGTGTGCCCCGCCTCGTGGTAGGCGATGATCTGCTTCTCCTCGGGGGTGATCACGCGCGACTTGCGCTCGGGTCCGGCGATCACCCGGTCGACCGCCTCGTTCATCTCGTCCATGCCGAGGCGCTTCTTGTTGCGCCGCGCCGCCAGGATCGCCGCCTC
>DAOULG010000272.1:0-4938 GCA_034420495.1 Dehalococcoidia bacterium | reverse complement strand
CTCTTCTTCTGGTTCCTCCTCTACGAGACCGCCGTGCTGCCGATGTACCTGCTCATCGCCGTCTGGGGCTCCACCCGCAAGGAGTACGGCGCGATGAAGCTGATGATGATGCTGGTCGCGGCCTCCATCCTCATCTTCGCCGGCATCTTCGCGATCTACACCGAGGCCGGGCTCGGGACCTTCGACATGGAGGCGCTCTTCGCCGCCGACTACCCGGTCTCCTTCCAGAAGCTCTTCTTCCCGCTGATCGCCGTCGGCTGCGGCACCCTGGGCGGGCTCTTCCCGCTGCACTCCTGGTCCCCGGACGGGCACGCCGCCGCTCCCACGGCCGTCTCGATGCTCCACGCAGGCGTGCTGATGAAGCTCGGCGCCTTCGGCATCATCCGGCTCGGCTTCCAGGTCCTTCCCGAGGGCGCCGAGTTCTGGGCGCCGGGTCTGCTCACGCTCGGCATCGTGGCCGCGCTCTACGGCGCCGTCTCGGCGCTGCGCCAGACCGACCTCAAGCTGATGACGGGCTTCTCCTCGGTCTCGCACATGGGGTACGTCTTCGTCGGGCTGGGCACCTTCAACGCCATCGGCATCACGGGCTCGGTGCTGCAGATGTTCGCGCACGGCGTGATGACCGCCCTCTTCTTCCTCCTCATCGGGGCGATGTACGACCAGTCCCACGATCGCGAGATCCCGCACTTCTCCGGGATGGCGAAGCAGATGCCGGTGTGGGCGGCCTTCTTCGTGATCGCGGGCCTCGCCTCCCTCGGGCTCCCCGGTCTCTCGGGCTTCGTCGCCGAGCTCCACATCTTCATCGGCGCCTTCCGCGCCTACCCGGTCGTCGGCGGGCTCGCCGTGCTCACCGCGGCCATCACCGCGACCTACCTGATCCGGATGTTCGCGCAGTCCTTCTTCGGCGAGATGCACCCCGCGTGGAGCGGGATGCGTGAGATGACCTGGCCCGAGCGCGCCGGGTCGGCGGTGCTCGCCGGCTCGATCCTCTGGCTCGGGCTCTGGCCGTCGCCGTGGATCGACCGCATCGCGGCCTCGGTCGAGACCCTGCAGGGAGTCGCGCTGTGAACCCCGCCCTCGACTACGAGTACGCGCTCCTCCTCCCCGAGCTGATCCTGGCCGGGACGGCGGCGCTCGTGCTCTTCGCCGACGCCTTCCGCAGGGAGCTCGGCGTGAGCAGGCGGCTCCTGCCGTGGCTCGCCGTCGCGGGCGCCCTGGTCGCGGGGGTGGTCTCGCTCGCCTACGTGGACCGCTCCGAGAACTTCTCCGAGCTCCTCACCATCGACGACTTCACCACCTTCTTCCGCGTCCTCTTCGCCGCGATCTTCGTGGTGATCGTGCTCGGCTCGCACGAGTTCGTGGAGCGCCACGTCCGCCACGTCGGCGAGTTCTACGCGCTGCTCCTGCTCGCGACCGTCGGCGCCATCTTCATGTCGGCGGCGCGCGAGCTGATCACGGCCTACATCGCCATCGAGCTCCTCTCCTTCTCGCTCTACGTCGCCGTCTCCCTGACCCTCGCCGACCGCCGCTCGGGGGAGGCGAGCCTGAAGTACGTGCTGCTCGGCGGCGTCGCCTCGGCGATGCTGCTCTACGGCCTCTCGCTCCTCTACGGCATCGCCGGCTCGACCTACTACGCCGAGATCGCCGAGGCCTTCTCCTCCGGCACCGCGGAGTTCGAGTGGGCGCTCGTGCTCGGCCTGGTGCTCGTCATCGGCGGCCTCGGCTTCAAGGCTTCAGCGGTCCCCTTCCACATGTGGACGCCCGACGCCTACGAGGGCGCGCCGCTTCCCATCACGGCCTTCCTCTCCGCGACCTCGAAGGCGGCGATCGTGGCGCTGCTGCTCCGGGTCTTCGGGGGCCCCCTGCTCCCCGCGCTGGACGAGTGGCAGTGGATGGTGGCGGCGCTCGCCGTGCTGACGATGTCCTTCGGCAACCTGATCGCGCTCCAGCAGAGCAACATCAAGCGCCTCCTCGCCTACTCCTCCATCGGGCAGGTCGGCTACATGCTGATGGCCGTCACCGCGGTCTCGGCCGAGACCTCGAGCGCCCTCCTGCTGCACATCGCCGGCTACCTCGTGACCAACCTCGCCGTCTTCACGGTCGTGATCGCCGTCCACAACCGGACGGGCGATGAGCGCATCGTCGGCTTCCGCGGCCTGGCCGAGACCCAGCCCTTCCTGGCGCTGGTGCTGACGGCGGGGCTCTTCTCCCTCGCCGGGATGCCGCTCCTCGCCGGTTTCGCGACGAAGTTCTTCCTCTTCCAGGCCGTCGCCAGCGAGGGCTTCCTCTGGCTCTCGGTGGTCGCCGTCATCGCCAGCACCGTCTCGCTCTACTACTACCTGCAGGTCATCCGGCAGATGTACCTCTACCCGCCGGAGGCGGGCAGTGAGCGCTGGCGGCCCTCGGCCACGGGCCTGGTCACGACCGGCGGGCTGCTCGCCGGCATGGTGTTCATCGGCCTCTACGCCGGCCCGCTCTTCGAGCTCGCCGACCAGGCGGCCACGGCGCTCTTCGCCTAGCCGACGGGGCGCGAGCGGCTGGGGTACACTGCCCCGCGAGGAGGCGCCCGAGATGGGCCGACGACTGTTCGCGAGCATCCTGGCCGGCGCGGCGTGGGCTCTCTCGCCCGCGGCGGCCCTGGCGCAGGAGAGCCGCGCGCTCGACGCGGCCGACCAGGCCGGCGGCACCGTGATCGTGACCGCAGTCGGCGTGCTCGCCCTCTTCGCCGCGGCGGGCGTCGGCTACCTCTACCTGCGGGCGACCGGCCTGGAGTGGGACTTCCAGCGGAAGGAGCTGCCCCCGGAGCCGGGCTCCGGCGGACATCACGAGTCCTGAGGCGCCGCGGGGCAGCCTGGGGCGTGGGGGAAGGAGCGGCGCGTGGTTGCGGTCGGCGACAGGATGCCCGAGTTCAAGCTGCGGCATCGGGACGGGGATATGACGCACGAGGACTTCGCGGGCGCGCCCGCGGTCCTCGCGTTCTACGCCGTCGCCTTCACCGGAGGCTGAGAGCGTGAGATGAAGGCCTTCCAGGCACTCCTCGGGGAGTTCCAGGAGGCCGGCGCCCGCGTCGTGGGTGTCAGCTCGGATCACGCACCGGCCAACGGGGTCTTCCAGGATCAGTGCGAGCTGGAGTTCCCGCTGCTCGCCGACTGGCCGCGCTATCGCACGCTGGACGCCTTCGGCGTCCGGAACGAGCAGCTGCCGATCGCCGATCGGGTGACCTTCATCTTCGACGGCGACGGCGTCTGTCGCTACGTGCTGAAGGACCTCGACGAGGTCGAGTACCACGCCTCGGAGGCGCTGAGCTCGGTGCGGGAGATGGCGGGCGGCGGCTAGGCCCGCCCCCCGGCCTCCCGCGGCCGCGGCGGCGCGGCGGGCCGACTCCGCCGCCGGTCGCGTCGGCGCGCGCGTCCCGCCCGGCGGGAGCCGGGGCACCGCCCGCTCAGAAGAGCTCGGCCTCCTCGCCGAACCACTCCCTGATGAGGCGGTTCAGCGATCCGTCCTCCCCCATGGAGGCGAGCGCGCTCCCGAACCTCGCCCGGAGCGCGGCGTCGTCCTCGCGCACGCGGGTGCCGATGCCGAGGCCCAGCATCACGCGCAGCCCGACGATGGCGAGCGCCCCGCCGCTCGCCGCGACGCTCTCACGGGCGGAGGCGAGGTCCGCCAGCGCCGAATCCGCCCCGCCGCCGAGCACAGCCCCCATCAGGTCGGCGGGAGGCTCGTACTCGCGCAGCGCCGCCCCGGTCTCGGCGAGGTAGGCGGAGTGGACGGTCGCGCCCTGCGCGGCGACGGCGCCTCCGACCACCTCGTCGCCTGAGCCGGCGGGCGCGACGTAGACGGGGGGTGCCGGCGGGACGTAGGGCCCCGCGAAGTCGACCTCGCCGTGCTGGACCCGGTGGGCCCTGCTCGCCTACTCGGCCTGCACCGGGAAGGCCTGCATGGCGTCCTGGATCTCCTGGGCACGCTTCTCGAGCAGGACGAGCCGCTCCTGCAGCTCGTCGCGCATCTCGGAGAGCTGCTCGCTCTTGTGCTCCACGATCTCGAGCTGGCGCCGGGTGGCGTCGATCACGAGCTGCACGCGCTCGCGCCGCACCGGGAGCTCGCGGTCGGGGCGGAAGGTCGCCCGGATCTGGGCGCGGAGCTGCTCGGCGTCGACCATCTCCTTGATCTCGGCGAGGCTCAGCCCCAGCAGCTCCTGGAGCTTCTTGATGAGGGCGACCCGCTCGATGTCGTGCTCGGAGTAGAGGCGGAAGCCACCCTCGAGCCGGGCGGTCGGGGTGATGAGGCCGCGCTCCTCGTAGAAGCGGAGCGTCCGCTGCGTGACGCCCGTGCGATCGGCGACCTCGCCGATCTGGTACCGCCGGCCTTCGTCGTCCACGTGGCCTCCCGGCCGGCTCCGTTCGTCGGCGTGGGCGGTCGAATCGTAGGGAGCGCCTTTCCGGAGCGTCAAGGAAGGGGGAGACGCGGGCTCAGTCGTCGTCCTCCCCGTCGGAGCTCCAGCTGGCGAGTGCCGGCACCAAGGCCGCCGCCCCCTCGCGCGCGCGCTCGGGAGGGGGCGGCACGGATGCGACCGCCCGGACCGCCTCCTCGGTCCGCCCGGCGGCGACGACGAGCATCGGCGCACCGGCGTCCCGCCAGGCCGCGAGGGTGTCGGCATCGAGCGCGCTCCCGGGGTCGCGCGCGTCGACGGCGAGCGGGGCGCGGAGCAGCGCGGAGCGCCGGCGCATCGTTGCGAGGGAGCGCGCCGGGAGACGCCCCCCAGCGGTCGTTCCGGGCGGGGGTTCGACCAGCGCGGCGTCGGGCTCGAGCATGGCGAGGGCCCGCACCGTCGCCTCCTCGACCTCCGCGCCGACGAGGGGAACCCGCCCGAGATCGGGGCTCGCGAGGGCGGCCGCCTCGGTGAGCCGGTCGTCGAAGACGAGGAAGTCGATCCCCGCC
>DAOULG010000271.1:0-10168 GCA_034420495.1 Dehalococcoidia bacterium | reverse complement strand
GTGACGAGCACCCACGGCGGCAGCGCGAGCTCGATATCGACCGGCGGGAAGACCGATCCGGGAAGGGGG
Organism: Dehalococcoidia bacterium; assembly: GCA_034420495.1. Lineage (GTDB taxonomy): Bacteria > Chloroflexota > Dehalococcoidia > UBA2979 > UBA2979 > VYDC01. The sequence goes on along the minus strand of DAOULG010000271.1, from coordinate 10,099 downwards.
AGGCGGCCCCGGACGCCGATCTCCTGGAGCACGGCGTCGATCCGCCCCTCGATCGCAGCCTCGACGACACCCTCCAGCCGCGCCGCACCGTCACCCCTCCGATCGGCGAGCGCGAAGTAGCGTGCGATCGCCTCATCCGCGGCGGGATCGTCGCGCAGCGGGGCGCCCACCGCCCCCAGCCACTTGTTGGGCAGGCTCGTGAGCTCCCACCTGAGGTAGTCGTAGCTGTCGCCCCGGTCCTCGAAGCGGAGGACGAGCAGCGCCGTCCAGAGCGCCGCGGCGGCGGCGGCGACGGCGACGGCGACGAGCGCGGCGGCCCGCGCCCGCCTGCGGGGGGACTCCGGGACCGCCGGGGCGGCGCCATCGGCGGGTCGGCGGGCCGGGCGGGCGGGGCGCGGTTTCTCTCTCACCCGTCGAGCCTAGCGCGCGCGTTCGGAGCACGCGGGCCCCGGGCGCGTATCGTCGGGCGCGGCCGGTGCCGTAGAGTAGCCTCGATGCCGATCCCGCATCCGGAACCGGGTCGTTCGCGGATACTCGCGGCCGCCGCCGTCGATGCCGCGCTCGTGGTCGCGCTCCACGCGGGCGCCGCCGTACTCGCGGCCGCCTGGCTGCTGGCGCGATCCGGCTTCGGGCGGCGCGATCTCGCGGAGATCGACGCCGCCGTTGCGGTCGCCCTCGTCGGGGCCGCGGCCCCCGCCTGGGTCGCCTGGACCCTGCTGGCCGCCCGCTGGCGACTCCCCACGCCCGGGCAGAGCGTCGCGCGGATCCGCCCGGTCGGGGTGGACGGCGCACCCCGGTACGCGCTCTACGTCCGGGCGGCGGCGGCGCCGCTCTCGCTTCCCGGCTGGCTCTGGTCGGCGGCCACGCCGCTCCTCGCGGGGCTCCCGCCGTGGTGCGCGCTCCCCTCGCTCGTCGGCGCGGCGGGGGTGGCGGCGGCCGGCCTGGGATCGCTGGGCCTCCTGCTCGTGAGGCCGCGCCCGCGGCTGCTGCACGACCGGGTTGCCCGCACCGCGCTGGTCACGGCAGAGCCGTGAGCGATCCACCGCAGCAGCAGCGATTCGACTTCGGAGACGACGAGGAGGCGCCCGACGGGGAGGCGCTGGACGGACCCGCGACGCCCGCCCGGGGACGGGGGCGGAGGGAGGCGTCTCCTCCCGGCCCGTCCGAGGGCTACGACCGGCCGGCCCCCGTCGTGACCGAGGACGGCGAGTACTGGTACCCGCGCCCGGACGCGGAGCGCGCGATCCCGCGCGAGCTGCGGCTGGAGCGCTGGCTCGCTATCCGGAACACCGTCGCGTGGATCGCGGCCGTCGCCCTCGTCGCGGCGGCGGCGGCGGCGCTCGTCGCGCACTCCGTCGCCCAGGCCACGAGCGACGAGGTCGCGCGGCCGGCGCTCCGGAGCGCCGTCGACGCGATCGCGGAGCCCGAGGCCCTCATCGATCTGCACTTCGAGACCCTCCGGGAGACGGCTGCGGGCGCCGGGCCCGGCACGCCGATCCCCATGCCGGGATATGCCGTCCTCGCGGTGGCTCTCACGCAGGAGGAGGCGGCGAGCGGGGATCGCGCCCGGATGCGCGACGCGCTCCTGGAGCGCAGCGTCACCAGCATCCGGACCGAGGGCCGGAGCGCCTTCGCCGAGGGAGGGATCGCGCCGCCGGTCGCCGACCGGCTCTCGACGGCCGGGGCCGTCGCCGTCCTGCTGGACGGACTCACGCTCTCCATGCACGAGCGCTGGCGCGAGTGGAGCACGAGGCTCGTCGTGCTGGCGGCGGTCCTGGGCGCCGCCGTGCTCGCGCTCCCGCGGGGCTTCGGCGGCGTTCTCGGACTCGGCGCGGCGCTGCTTGCCTCCGGCCTGCTGGTGGCGGTCGGCTCGCTCGGCCTGCGGCTCGCGCTCTCCGTCGGAAGCGTCGAGGGCCCCCTCCTCGACGCCTGCCTGCAGATCGCGCAGGACCTGGCGCTCATCCCGCTCCGGAACGGCATCGTGCTCGCCGCGGCCGGTGCGGCGCTGGTGCTGCCGGCGACCCTGCTGCGCGCCGTCTTCGAGCGCTCGGAGCTGCGCAGGCCGACGCCCCGCACGTCCTGAGCGGTGCGCGTGCGCGCCCGCTCGGTGCGAACCCGGCGCGCCGCGGCCGCCGTCCGCCGGCCCCGGCCGCGGCCGGTTGACGGGGGAGCGGGCGGGGGATAGCGTCCCGTGTCGCGCCGGGGATGCACGCCGCGGCGCGCCACCCGGAAGGCTCCGCATGCTGCGCAACCCGCGCGCCTTCGTCGAACCGCTCGCGATCGGTGCACCGCAACCCCCCCGCGAGATCCCGGCGCGGCCGATGCGGATGATCCACTTCTTCGACCCGAGTCACCCGCGGATGCGCGCGCGCATCCCGCAGATCATCCCGCAGGTGGACGTCCTGCTCGGCAACCTCGAGGACGCGATCGCCGCCGACAAGAAGGAGGAGGCCCGCGCCGGGCTGATCGAGATCGCGCGGGAGAACGACTTCGGCGACACGGCGCTCTGGACCCGCGTCAACAGCCTCGACTCCCCCTGGTTCCTCGACGACATCACCGAGCTCGTCTCGGCGATCGGCGACCGCCTCGACGTGATCATGCTCCCCAAGGTGAACGGCCCGTGGGACATCACCTTCCTCGACCAGCTGCTGGCGCAGCTCGAGGCGAAGCACGGGGTCCGGGAGCCGCTCCTGGTGCACGCCGTCCTCGAGACGGCGATCGGCGTCGCCAACGTCGAGCAGATCGCGGTGGCGAGCCCGCGCATGCAGGGGATGAGCCTCGGCCCGGCCGATCTCGCCGCATCGCGGCGCATGAAGACGACGCGCGTCGGCGGCGGGCACCCGGGCTACGTCGTGCGGAGCGACCCCGACCCCTCCGACGCCGACGCGCCGCGGGTCAGCGCGCAGCAGGATCTCTGGCACTACACGATGGCGCGCATGGTGGACGCCTGCAACGCCGCGGGCTGCTACCCGTTCTACGGCCCCTTCGGCGACATCGCGGACCCGCTGGCCTGCGAGGACCAGTTCCGCAACGCCTTCCTGATGGGCTGCGTCGGCGCCTGGTCGATCCATCCCAGCCAGATCGAGATCGCCAAGAGGGTCTTCTCGCCGCCGGCGGACGAGGTCGCCTTCGCGCGCCGCATCGCCGAGGCGATGGGCGACGGATCGGGCGTGATCATGCTCGACGGTAAGATGCAGGATGACGCGACGTACAAGCAGGCGCAGGTCATGCTGACCACCGCCCGGCGGCTCGCCGAGCGCGATCCCGACCTCGCCGCGCTCTACGGATTCGACACCGGCCCGGGCGAGGGCGACGCCCTCCCGCCCGGCTAGACGGCGGAGAGCGATGCGCTTCTACGAGTACGAGGCGAAGGAGCTGCTCCGGCGGCGAGGCGTGCCGCTTCCCGAGAGCCGGCTGGCGCGGACGGCCGACGAGGCCGCGGATGCGCAGCGCGAGCTCGACGGGGCGGTGGTTCTCAAGTCGCAGGTGCTCACCGGCGGCCGCATGAAGGCGGGAGGCGTCCGCTTCGCCGAGACCGCCGAGGAGGCGCGCAGCGCCGCCGAGGCCATACTCGCGCTCCCGATCAACGGCCAGCAGCCCGCGGGCGTGCTCGTCGAGCGGAAGGGCGAGGTAGCGCAGGAGTACTACGCCGCCGTGACGTGGGACGGCCGCGCCAAGCGGCCGGTCATCATCTTCAGCGACATGGGAGGGATCGATATCGAGGAGGTCGCCGAGACGCACCCCGATCACGTCTCCCGCACCCACGTCTCGACCCTGCGCCCGCTCTCCGACTACCAGGCAAAGCTCGCCGTGGCGCGGACCGGGGTCACGGGGGGCGATCTCAACCGGCTGGCGCGCATCGTGCTCCAGCTCGCCCGCGCCTTCCGCGAGCAGGACCTGACGCTGGCGGAGATCAACCCCATCGGGAAGCTGGCGGACGGCGGGATCCTCGCACTCGATGCGCACATGGAGATGGAGGCCGAGGCGCGGGGAGCGCACCGCGCCCTCCTCACCGACCTCGGCATCGACGAGCACGACACGCGCCAGGCGCGGCCGCCCACGGACTTCGAGGTCGCCGGCTCGCAGGTCGACGCCCAGGACACCCGCGGCGTCGCCGGAAACGTCACCGAGTTCTCGGGCACGCTCGGCCTCGTGATCGGAGCGGGCGGCGGCTCCCTCACCCTCTTCGACGCGGTGCGATCGGCCGGAGGCGACCCGGCGAACTACTGCGAGGTCGGGGGCAACCCCTCGGTCCGCAAGACGGCGGCCCTCACGCGACTGATCGTCTCGAAGCCCGGCGTCGAGAAGATCGCGGTGATGATGAACGTCGTCTCCAACACCCGCGTCGACATCATGGCGCGAGGCGTGATCAAGGGGGTCATCGACGCCGGCTTCGACCCCGCCGAGAAGATCGCGATCTTCCGCATACCGGGATCCTGGGAGGAGGAGGGGTTCGCCATCCTCCGGCGCTACGGGGTCGAGTACGTGGACCGGTCGGTCTCGATGCACGAGGCTGCGCGGCGCGCCGTCGCCAAGCTCGCCGCCGCGGGCGGAGGGTAGCCGGTGTCGATCCTGATCGACCGCGACAGCACCTTCATCATCCAGGGGATCACCGGCCGCGAGGCCGTGACGATGGCCCGCGAGCTCCTCGACTACGGCGCCCGGCTCCTCGGAGGCGTGACGCCCGGGCGGAAGGGGCGGGAGGTACACGGCGTTCCCGTCGAGGACACGGTGCGTGCCTTCACGGAGCGGACGCGCGTCGACGGCTCGATCGTCGTGGTGCCCCCGGGCTTCGCGGCCGACGCCGTCCACGAGGCCATCGACGCGGGCGTGAAGCTCATCGTCGTCGTGACCGAGCGCATACCGCGCAGGGAGGTCGCCGAGTTCGTGGAGCACGCCGAGCAGGAGGGAGCCCGCATCATCGGGCCCAACTGCCTCGGGATCATCTCGCCGGGGAAGTCGCGGATGGGCGGCATCGGCGGATCGGCCGACGCCACGCGCCGCGCCTTCCGTCCCGGATCCGTCGGCGTGATGTCCCGCTCCGGCGGGATGACGGTCGAGATCGCGAACGCGCTCTCCCAGGCGGGGCTGGGCATCTCGACGGCGTGCTCTATCGGGGGCGACGCCATCATCGGCTCCACCTACGCCGAGCTGATGCCGCTCTTCGAGGCCGACCCGGAGACGGAGGGGATCGCCATCTACAGCGAGCCGGGCGGGCGCGCGGAGGCGGCGCTGGCCGAGTACATGGAGGCCGCGTCCTCGCGCCTTCCCGTGGTGGCCTTCATGGCCGGTCGCTTCATGGACGCGATGCCGGGGATGCGCTTCGGGCACGCCGGGACGATCGTGGAGGGGCGCGAGGACACGACCGCGGAGAAGATCGAGCGCATGGGGCGCGCCGGGATCGCCGTCGCCGACCGGATCGAGCACATCCCCGCGCTCCTGCGCGAGAGGATGGGCGGGAGCTGATGGCCGACGGGCTCTTCATCCGCGTCGACATCGCCGACCCGGTGCATGAGGATCCGGATCTCGTCCGGCGCCTCATAGAGGTCTGCCCCGTCGACATCTTCGACCACGCCGGGGGCGGCGGCGTGCGGACGGTGGCTGAGAACCTCGACGAGTGCACCCTCTGCGACCTCTGCATCCAGGCCGCGGGTGACGACCGTGTCCGGGTGGTGAAGCTCTACGCGGAGTAGGGGGCGACGATGGCGACGATGCTGATCTCCGAGCCGATGGCGGAGGGGCTCTCGAGCCAGGTGGGGCGGGAGTTCCACGCCTCCCTGCAGTACGAGATGCTCGCGGCCTACTTCGAGCGGGAGGCGCTCCCCAACCTCGCCGGCCGCTACCGCGGGCAGGCCGAGGAGGAGCGGGGCCACGCGCTCAAGCTCATCGCCTTCCTCAACGACGCGGGCGCCGTCGCCCGCATCCCCGCGATCGAGGCCGGGCAGGCCGACTTCTCCTCGCCCCTGGAGGCGCTCGAGCTCGCGCTCGCGAGCGAGGCGAGCGTGACGGCGGATATCAACGCCCTGATGGATCGCGCCCTGGAGGAGCACGACCACATGTCGCGCGGCCTGCTCCAGTGGTTCGTCGACGAGCAGCTCGAGGAGGTCGCGACGGCCGACGCGCTCGTGACCGTCGCCCGGCGTGCCGGCGACGACCTGCTCTACCTCGAGCAGTACGTCGCGGGGCTCCCCGCGCCCGGCGCCGAGGAGGGCGCCCCGGCGTAGGCGTCGACGGCGCCGCCGGCTCCCTCCCGGGGCGCCGGCGCGGACACCGGGGTCAGGGGGCGCCGTCCTCGGGCGGCGCCGGCGAGATCGTCGGGCGGCCGTGCACCGCGATCTCCGCGTCGCGCTCCTGCCGGCGGAGCGCCTCGCCCGAGCAGCCTCTCGCCCGCAGCTGGCGCTCGAACATCTCGCGCTCCCGGCGCGCCGCCAGGAGCTCCGCGCGACCGAAGCGACCGCCGGTGTCGACGACGACGGCGTGGTATCGCCGCCACTCGCGGTAGAGCGCGGCGCACTCCTCGTCGTGCTCGTGACCGGAAGAGAACGACGGCTCCTCCGCCATGATCACGCCTCGCCGGCGGCGTCGATCTGCGAGATGCGCCGGGCGTGGCGACCCCCGTCGAAGGGGGTGGCCAGCCACGCGTCCACGATGGCGAGCGCGAGCTCCTCGCTCACCATCCGCTCGCCGATCGCGATGACGTTCGCGTCGTTGTGGCGCCGGGCCAGCTCCGCCGACTCGACGCTCCAGCAGAGGGCGCAGCGGATCCCGCGAAGCCGGTTCGCGACCATCGCCTCGCCGTTCCCCGAGCCGCCGAGCACGACCGCGCGGTGGCACGCGCCGCGCGACACCGCCTCGGCCGCCGAGCGGATGAAGGGCGGGTAGTCGGTGGCCGACGTGGAGTCCGTGCCCATGTCGACGACCTCGTGACCCAGCGCCTCGAGGTGCCGGCGGATCGTCTCCTTGTAGCGGTAGCCGGCGTGATCGGAGGCGACGGCGATGCGCACCGCCCGGCTACCCCTCGCGCGCGGCGCGTGCGAGCAGTTGCCGGCCGATCACCTTCAACTCCAGCACGGGCTTGACGCCCTCGAAGATCGGGAGCACCAGCGCGTCCACGACGTAGCGGGCGACGGGATCCTCCTCGGAGAAGCCCCACCCGCCGTGCAGGAGCTGCGCCTCGCGCGTCACCTCGCCCGCGATGTCGCAGGCGAGCAGCTTCGCCATCGCCGGCTCCACGGCGCGCGTGTCGAAGCTGCGCGCCGCGACGTAGGTGAGCTGCCGCGCCGCCGCCGTGTGCGTCGCCATCACGCCTACCTTGTGCTGCGTGAGCTGGTACTCGGCGAGCGGCAGGCCGAACTGCGAGCGCTGCGTCACGTACTGGCACGCCTTCTCGAGGCCCGCCTGCGCCACGCCGATCGCGCGGCCGCCGGTCTGGAGCCGTCCCGCCGCGAAACCGCCCATCTGCACGAAGAAGCCGTTGCCGACGCCCTCGTCCCCGCCGAGCAGGTTGGCGTGCGGCACCCACACCTCGTCGAGCGCGATGGTGAACGAGTGCATGCCGCGGTAGCCGGGCGTCGGGTTGGCGGTCCCCTCCATGACGCCGCCCTCCGGCTGCTCGTAGCGCCAGTGATGCCCCTCGAAGGGCGGCTTGGGCACCATGAAGAGCGAGAGGCCGCGGTTCCCCGACCCCGGATCGGGATCGGTGCGCGCGAGCAGGGCGAGGACGGTCGCGCGGCCGGAGAAGGTGCTCCACGCCTTCTGGCCGCTGATGCGCCATCCGCGCACGCCCCCGTGCTCCGCGGGGACGGCACGCGTCTGCAGCGAGGCGACGTCGGAGCCGACGTCGGGCTCGGTCACCGCGATCGCCACGAGCTCCTCGCCCGAGGCGATGCGCGGCAGCCAGTGCGCGCGCTGCTCGTCGGTGCCGCCGGCGAGCAGCGCCTTCGTCAGGATCTCGGGGCGAGTGGAGAGCGAGCCGGCCGCCGCGAGCGACGCCATCGAGAGCTCCTCGGTGATGATGATCATCGGCAGATCGCCCATCCCGGTGCCGCCGTACTCCTCGGGGATGGAGGAGCCGAAGAAGCCCTGGCGGGAGAAGGCCTCCAGCAGCGAGTCGGGCACGAGCATGTCCTCGCGGTGAATCTGCTGCGCGATCGGCGCGACCTCCTGGCGCGCGAACTCGCGCGCCATGTCGCGCGTCAGGGTGGCGGCGTCGTCCTCGAGGTCGGCGCTGTTCGCGCCGAGCGAGGCGATGACCTCGCGGCCGATCTCGCGCAGCCGTCCATCGGCGAGGCCGGCGCGGAGCTCCGCGCGCAGCGAGGGATCCTGGAGCGGCTCGATCTCCTCGCCCGAGAGCCCGAACTCCTCCCACGACGCCTCGATGGCCGAGCCGAGCGCGTGCGCGACCTCGGCCGCGTAGGCGTGCGCCATCGCCGCCTGCCGCCAGTCCGGCTGGCCCTTCGAGGCGAGGCGCTCCGCGTACGCGGTGAGCTCGTGCGCGGCCCGCACCTGCGTGGCCAGGTAGGAGACCCGCTCGACATGGACCTGGTGATCGTCGATCCGGCGGCCGCCCTCGGTGAGCCTCGCCGCGCTCCGCAGGGCGCGGTCGACGACCGTCGTCGACGCCTCCACCAGCCGCCTCGCCGAGGCGCCCGCCTCGCCCGGCGTGGTCCCGGTCGTCGTCATCCCAGCCCCCTCACCGTCACCGCATCCCGGCACGCCGCGCCTAGCGCCCCTTCGGCATCAGCACCGTGTAATCGAGGTCGAGCACGACGGCCGGGTGGTAGCGCTCCCGACCGCCGTCGTCCCGCACGCGAAGCGTGACGCCCTCGGTCGCCGGATCCGCGTTCTTCGCCGCGACCAGCCGCAGCCGGAGCGCACCGGCGTCCGGGCGGGGGAGATCGATGCGGTCGAGCACGTCGGTCCACGCGTAGAGGGTGTCACCCGCGAAGGTCGGAGCCGAGTGGGTGCCGCCGTTGAAGGCGAGCACCCGCACCGCGTTCTCGAGCCCGTTGAAGGAGAGCTCCCGGGCCACGGAGAGGACGTGCCCGCCGTAGGCCACCCGGCGCCCGAAGCGACTGCCCGCGAGGGCATGCGCGTTGAAGTGCGCGCGCGCCGTGTTCTGGTAGAGGCGCGCCGCCATCTGGTGCTCCGCCTCCTCTATGGCGACGCCCTCCACGTGGTGTATGCGCTCGCCCGGCTCGTAGTCCTCCCACCACGCGCGTCCGCCGGTCACGACGGGATCGAAGGCGCCCAGGTCGAGCTCGGCCGGGATCGAGAGCTCGCTCGTCGCGACCGCGTCCGGCGTCGCGGGCGCATCGTCGATGCCGGTCGCTTCGCCCGGCCGGCGCTTCGCCATGAGCACCCAGCGGATGAACGAGAGCACCTCCTCGCCGCGCTGGTTGAGACCGACGGTGCGCACCCAGACGGCGCCCGTGTCTCCCGAGCGCGACTCCCGGCGGCCGAGCACCGTCGTGCGCGAGCTCAGCGTGTCGCCGGGGTAGACGGGAGCGCCGAAGCGCACGTCGGCGTAGCCCAGGTTCGCGATCGCGTTGAGCGAGACGTCCGGAACGGTGTTCCCGAAGACCACGTGGAAGACGAGAAGGTCGTTGACCGTCTCGCGCCGGAAGCCGAGGGCGCGCGCGAACTCGGCGTTGCAGTGCAGCGGATAGCGGCTGGCGGTGAGCGCGATGTAGAGCGACTGATCGCCCTCGGTGACCGTGCGCGGCACGGCGTGCTCGACCTCAAGGCCGGTCACCAGGTCCTCGAAGTAGTTGCCCGTGGTCGCCTTGCCGACCGCGGTCACCGCCTTCCCCGTTGCCACCGGCACCCCCCGCCCGCGCCCATTGTAGGGCGGGGGGATCGCTATGCGCCCAGAGCACGGCGAGCCGTGGTCGATATACTGCGCTCGGCCGGCGGGCGGCCGGGAAGGGGGAGACGAGGTGGGGTCCAAGGAGCTGGCGGCGCTGCTCGCCGTGCTGGAGCAGGAGCTCGCGCGCGGGCGCGAGGGTCACATCGTCGGGACGTGGACGATTCGCTACGACAAGGGGCGAGGCGCCTTCTCCTTCGACAAGTGCGAGAACGACGGCTACTGCGAGGAGCG
>DAOULG010000270.1:0-1619 GCA_034420495.1 Dehalococcoidia bacterium | reverse complement strand
GTCGCGACGTGGACGGTGAGGCCCTGGTGGACCGCCGCCTGGATCGTGAGCAGCGCCGAGGCGCCGAAGCCGTAGAGCCCGAGCCGCTGCCCGCGCTCCAGCCCGGCGAGGCGGAGCGCCCGGTAGCCGATCACCCCGCCGCAGAGGAGCGGCGCCGCCCCCAGGGCGTCGACGCCCTGAGGGAGGCGCACCGCCCGGGCCGCGCGCACCGTGAGGTGCTCCGCGAAACCCCCGTCGCGGTCCCACCCGGTGAAGACGGCGCGCTCGCAGAGGTTCTCGCGGCCGCCCGAGCAGAGCCGGCAGCTCCCGCAGGCGCCTGCGAGCCAGGTCACGCCGGCGCGCTCCCCCTCCCGCCAGCCGCGGACCTCCCGGCCGAGCGCCTCCACCGTGCCGACGACCTGGTGGCCGGGGACGACCGGGAGCGTCCGGGCGGCGAGGTCGCCGCGCGCGAGCTGGAGGTCGGTGCGGCAGACGGCGCAGGCCTCCACGCGCAGCAGGAGCTCGTCCGCGGCCGGCGAGGGCCGGGGGCGCTCGGCGAGGCGGAGCACGGCGCCCGGCCCCGGCCGCTCGAGGAGCTGCGCCCGCACGCCGCCGCCTCCCTCAGCCCGCCCCGTTCCCCCAGGAGAGATCGGCGTAGCGGGGGTGGCCGCCGAGGCGCGAGTGCCACGAGAGGCCGCGGAGCCCGGAGCGGTGCGCCACGCAGAAGTAGGGCTGCGCCAGGAAGGCCCAGGGCACGTCGGCCGCGATCAGGCGCTGCGCCCGCTCGAAGAGCGCCAGGCGGGCGGAGGCGTCGCCCTCCTCCTCGGCGCGCTCGATGAGCGCGTCGACCTCCGCGTTGCTGTACTGCACCCAGTTGGTGATGCCGTGGCGGCGATCGCCGAAGTCGTGCGGGAGGCCGTAGCCGATCTCGTTGCAGCGGTGCCCGTCGCGGTCGACGGCGAGCGGCATGTCGAAGGCGACCTGCCTCGACTTGAAGTCGGCGGTGGGGAGCGGCTGCACGTCGAGCTCGATGCCCGCGCGCATCGCCGCCTGCGCGATGCGCTCGGCGGCCGCGACCAGGTCGGGGGCCGAGGCGTCGCAGTGCAGCACCGCGGAGAGGGCGCTCCGGCCGGAGCGCGCCAGGGCCGCGCGGCTCGCCTCGGGATCCCACCCCACCTCGACCGCCTCCACGTAGCCGTTGTGGGTGTCGGGGACGACCCCCCGCCACGGCCGCGCCGCCTCGCCGTAGACCTCCTCCACCAGCTCCCCGTAGGGGACGGCCAGCGCGAGCGCGCGCCGGACCTCGACGTCGTCGAAGGGTGCTCGCCGCGCGTCCATCTGGAGCGCGACGTGGGCGTTCCCCCGCGCGCGGAAGAGCCCGGCGGGGCCGCCCGGACCGGAGGCTGGGGCGAGCCGGCGCTGCTCGGCGGCCGTCGGCTCGAAGATCAGGTCGACCTCGCCCGCCACCAGCGCCTCGACGCGGTCGCGGCCCGGGGGGAGCAGCCGGTAGACGACGCGCCGCAGCGGGGGCGGCTCCGCGCCGCGATCGTCGCGGGCGGCGAGCACGAGCTCGCGCTCGTCGCGCCGCTCGACGCCGTAGGGGCCGTAGCCCGCGGCCTCCTCGCGCAGCCAGCCGCCCG
>DAOULG010000269.1:0-1659 GCA_034420495.1 Dehalococcoidia bacterium | reverse complement strand
GGGGGCGGTGTTCATCAGCCGCAGCAGCTCCTGGCGCCGCGGCTCGGACGCCGCGGCCAGGGCCGCCGCCGTGTCCGGGTCCGGCTCCGTCCGGTAGCGCTCGATCGCCGCGTCGAGCGCCTCGGGCTCGGCCCCGAGGTCGCTGCGCAGGAAGTCGAAGAACACGTCCCGTCCCGCCGCGTCGAGACGGACGAACGCGTCGAGGGTGCGCCGGGCGAGCGTCACCACCGACGCCTCGCCCTTGGTGCGAAGCAGGGCGAGACAGAGCTCTCGGATGTCCTCGCTCCCGCGCCCCTCCGTCCGCCGGCCGAGAAGTCCCTGCCCCGCCGTGGTGAGGTTCCCGATGATGTCCTTCCAGAATGCTCGTCCGAGTCTCATCGCGGGTCATCCCCGTAGTGCGGCGGACCGTGGTATCCCGGCGCTGCGCGGCTCCCGAGTTTACTCCGCGAGACCGGGACGGTGCGCGGCGTTCATGCGCTTCCGGCAAGAGCCGTTCCGCGTTCCGCTCCGTCGAGGCGAACACGTACGGCGCCGAGCTCGATCGGCCGACGTCGGATCGGCTTGCTGTCCTTGGCGGGTCGCTTGACGCATGATGCTTGATGCCGCAGCCGTCGGCGACCACCATTCCTCGCCATTGCGGTCGGAGACGATCGATGCGCGCCACCCCAGACGTCTTGAGAGGAACCATGTCATGACAGATAGTTCGATCGGCCCCAGGCCGGCGGCGGCAAGGGCAGCGGATGTCGAGGCACACGTGGGCAGTGGCTATCCCGAGCCGTTCACCGCCGAGTGCAGGACCCGGATCAAGCGCGTGCTGGGCGACCTGTTCGACCTGACCCAGTTCGGCGTCAACCTGACCACATTGCCGCCGGGCGCGTGGTCCGCGCAACGCCATTGGCATGAGCGCCAGGACGAGTTCATCTATGTCGTCGAGGGCGAGCTGGTCCTGATCGGCGATGACGGCGAGGTGACCCTCGGCACCGGGATGTGCGCCGGCTTTCCGGCCGGACGGGCGAATGGCCATCACCTCGTCAATCGATCCGGCTCGACGGCAAGCTATCTCGAGATCGGCACCCGCTCGACCGGGGAGCGCGCGCACTACCCGGACATCGATCTGGCCGCGGAGACACTCCCCGACGGCAGCGTACGATTCACCAACCGAAACGGTGAACCGTATGAGACATAGCCCGGAAACTTCGCCGATTCATGGCTGGTGAGGTTTCTCGTCGATGACCTTTCGGCTCGGCATCGACATCGGCGGCACCTTCACCGACTTTGCGCTGTTCGACGAGCGCGGCAGCGAGGTCGCGGTGCTGAAGCGCCTCACCACGCCGGCCGATCCCTCGATCGCGGTGATCGAAGGCACCGCCGCCATCCTGGGGCGTGAGAGTGTATCCATGGCCGAGGTCGAGTCGATCGCGCACGGCACCACGCTCGTCACCAACGCGGTCATCGAGCGGCGCGGGGCGAACACCGGCATGCTGGTCACCGCGGGGTTCCGCGACATCCTCGACATGGGCTTCGAGCAGCGCTACGACCTGTTCGACCTTCGGCTCACATGGCCCGACCCCCTCGTTCCGCGACGCCTGCGCCGGGAGATCCCGGAAAGGGTGGGTCACGACGGGCAGGTGGTCACGCCCCTGGACCCCGAGAGCACCC
>DAOULG010000268.1:0-2619 GCA_034420495.1 Dehalococcoidia bacterium | reverse complement strand
AGGCGCCGCAGAGCCCCTCCCCGCAGGCGTACTTGGTGCCGGTCAGGCCGAGGTCGAAGCGCAGGTAGGAGAGCAGGTTGCGCGCCCCGTCCTCCGCGTCGCGCTGCTCCCCGTTGACCCGGAGCGTCGGCATGCCTCCCCCTTCCGCGGCGAGGCCGGGGCCGCCGCGCGGGGCCGAGTATGGCGCGCGCGGGCCGCGCTCCGCCACCGCCGGGCCGCCGGGGGCACGCCGCGCGGGGGGCGCCGCCGCGCCCTCCGTGCTAGGCGCCGCCGCGCCGCTCCAGGCGGAGGACGTTCGGACGCTCGGCGGGATCGAGCTCCTCCCCGCCGAACCAGGCGTCGAGGATCTCCCGGGCGAGCGCCTCGGTCGTGGTGCGCAGCGAGAGGCAGAGCGCGTTCGCGTCGTTCCAGCGCCGCGCGCCGCGCGCCGTCTCGGCGTCGGAGCAGAGAGCGGCGCGCACGCCGGGGACCTTGTTCGCGGCGATGGAGACGCCGGTCCCGGTCCAGCAGCAGATCACCGCCTCGTCGGCCTCGCCGCGCGCCACCGAGCGCGCCGCCTCCTGGCCCACCTCCGCCCACTCCATGGAGGACTCCGGCGCGCCGTCGCCCGCGGGCGGCCCGAGCACGACGACCTCGTGACCGCGCGCGCGCAGCTCGCTGATGAGGCGATCGGTGAGCGCCGTCCTCTCGTCCGCGCCGAAGGCGATGCGCACGGCTACCTCCAGAGGAGCGAGCCCGAGACGTCGGGCTCCGGGCGCGCGAAGGGGCGGTAGTCGGCGCGGGGACGCCCGAGGGCGACGGCGGCCTGCGGCTCCCAGTCCGCGGGGAGCGAGAGCGACTCGCGCACCGCCTCCGGCGCGTAGAGCGGCGCCGAGATCCAGTAGGCGGCGACGCCCGAGCCGCTCGCGGCGAGCAGGAGGTTCTGCAGCGCGGCCCCGAACGAGAGCGCGGCGATCGTCCACTCGGCGCGGAGTCGCCGCTCGTCGGGCCACGCCCGGAGCCCCTCGCCGACGAGCGCGCCGACGAGCAGCGTCGGCGCCTCCTCCAGCTGCCGGCGCGAGCGCTCGAGGGCGCGCTGGCGCTGCTCCGGCTCGACGCCGTCCCGGCGCATGTCGGCGAGCCAGGCCTCCCCCATCGCGCGGGCGAGGGCGGCCCGCCGGGTCGGCGAGACGTGCGCGAAGCGCCAGGGGCGGGTGTGGTGCGGCGCCGGGGCGGTGAGCGCGAGCGCGACGAGTGCCTCCACCTCTCCCCGCGCGAGCGGGGGCCCGGCGAGGCCGCGGATGGAGCGCCGGCCGCGGATCGCCTCGTGCAGCACGGGCGGCCGGGCCGAGGGGTGAGCGCCTGTCACCGGAGTCCCTCCCCGCCCCGCGTCCCGAGGGGCCGGGGCGATCCTCGCACGACCGCACCCGGCGGCGCGAGGGGCGCTCCGGGGCGTGCTATCGTGCCCACCGCCGGGCGGAGGCCGCCCGCACGCGCGAAGGGGGCGCAGGTGCAGAGGCGCGCCATCTCGATAGCCGACAGCGCGATCCAGATGAAGCCGGAGCTCGCCCGCCGCGCGGAGGAGGCCGGCTTCGCGGTCGTCTGGAACTCCGGCGAGAGCATCCCGGTCTTCGCCTCGATGCTCGAGCGCACGAGCAGCGCCCGCGTCGGCAGCGGCGTCATACGGGCCTTCCAGTTCGACCCGCGCAACCTGGCGCAGCACGCCGCCGACCTGCAGCGGATCTACGACCGGCGCTTCATCCTCGGGCTCGGCGGCGGCACCAAGTACATGAACATCAACACCCTGGGGCGGGACTTCCCGCACCCGGCGAGCCACATCCGCGAGCTGATCCGCTTCCTGCGCCACGCCTGGAGCGTCCCCGGCGACGAGCGCATCAGCTTCAACGGACGCTTCGTGCAGGTCGAGGCGCAGGGGCTCCGGCACCGGGGGAGCGATCCGGCGGAGGACGTCTCGGCGCCGATCTACCTCGCGGCGGTGAACCAGGGGATGCTCCGGCTCGCCGGCGATCTCTGTGACGGCCTCTGCGGTCACCCGATCGCCTCCGTGCGCTTCATCGAGGAGCACGTCTGGCCGCACGTCGACGAGGGGCTCAGGCGCTCGGGGCGCACGCGCGCGGACTTCGACCACCAGAGCTGGCTCACCTTCGCGATCTCGCGCGACCGCAGGCAGGCGCTCTACGAGCTCAAGGTGCACGTCGCCCGCTTCATGGCGACGCGCAGCTACAGCGTGGTGCTCGACTCGCAGGGGTACGGCGAGGTCCGGGAGCGCATCCGCGACGCCTTCGTGAACCACCCGGACGACCCCGATGCGCTCGCCGCGGCGATCCCCGACGAGGTGGCGGCCGAGCACGGTCTCTACGGCACGCCGGACGACGTGGCGGAGCAGGCGCAGAGGTACGAGGGCGTCATCGACACGCTCTGCTTCTACTCGGCGAGCAACACCATGGACGCCGCGCGCGTGCTCGAGAACCTGGAGCTCGCGATCGAGGCGCTGGGCCCCCGCGCGTCCTAGCTGTAACTCCCACGTAGGTTGTTTACAGCAACTCACCCCCGGCGGCCGGGCGGTGCAGCAAGCTACTAACAAGGATGAGCGAGCGGCGGCGTATGGTCGCGGCGAGG
>DAOULG010000267.1:0-3785 GCA_034420495.1 Dehalococcoidia bacterium | reverse complement strand
CGGAGCTCGGGCGCCGGCGGCTCGCCGGGAGCGGGGGCGGGCGCGCGCGCCGCGAGCGCGATCGCGCGCCGCAGCCGCCGCAGGGCGCGCGCCCTGTTCTCGTGCTGCGAGCGCGACTCGTGCGCCTGGGCCGCCAGGCCGCTGGGGCGGTGCCGGAGCCGGACGGCCGAGTCCGAGACGTTGCGCTTCTGGCCCCCGGGGCCGCTCGCCCGGTAGCGGTCGACCTCGCACTGCTCCAGCAGTGCCCGATCGGGGAGCGGCAGGAGCTCCCGCCACGTCGGAGCCGTTCCCGGCGCGCTCATCTCCCGTACGCTACCAGCCGCCTCCCGCGGCCGGGGGCGCCCCTGCCGCCGGCGGCCCCCGGGCCGACGCCGACGCCCGCAGACGGTAGCCTTACGGGGCGGCTCGGGGGCCCGGACGCGGGAGGCGGCCGCGACGCGACGGGGGTGAGTGACGTGAGCGACGGGACGTCCACGGTGCAGATCGTCGGGGCCACCGGCTACGGCGGGCTCGGCATCCTCGAGCTCCTCGTGGGGCACCCCGGCTTCGAGGTCGCCTCGCTGCTTGCGCGCGACGACGCCGGGCGGCGCATCGACGACGTCTACCCGCACCTCGCGGGGCGCTGCGATCTCGCCGTCGAGCACCCCGCCCCGGGGACGGTCGGCGCGGGCGCGGACGTCGTCGTCTTCGCGACCCCCGACGGCGTCTCGCAGGGGCACGCGGAGGCGCTCGCCGGGGCGGGGACCCGCTTCCTCGACTACTCCGGCGACTTCCGCTTCGCCTCGCGCGGCGACTACGCCCTCTACGCGCGCGCCCACCCCGGCGTCGCGGAGGAGGGGCACCGGGCGGAGGCGCTGCTCGGGAGCGCGGTCTACGGCGTCCCCGAGCTCGGCGGCGACGCGATCCGGGTGGCGCCGATCGTCGGGAATCCGGGCTGCTTCGCTATAGGCATCATCCTCGGACTCGCACCGCTCTTCGAGGGCGATCTGGTGGAGGGAGGCGAGGTCACGATCGACGGCCTCACCGGCTCCTCGGGCGCTGGCAAGAAGCCGTCGCCGGCGCAGCACTTCTCCCACCTCTCGGACAACGTCGTCCCGTACCGCGTCTTCGCGCACCAGCACGTGGTGGAGGCGGAGCTGACGCTGGGGCGGCTCGGCGCGGGCGGCGGGGCCGCGCTCCACTTCGTTCCGCATCTCCTCGGGACGACGCGCGGCATCCTCTCCACGATGCACGCGCGGCTGACGCGCCCGTCGTCGCGGGAGGAGCTGCTCGCGCTCTACCGCGAACGCTACGCCGGCGAGCCCTTCGTGCGCGTGACCGACAGCCCCCCGACGCTCAAGGGGACGGCCGGCGCCAACTACTGCGACATCTCGCTCGCGACCTCCCGGGACGGGCGGCGCGTCGTCGTGATCGCCTCCCTGGACAACCTCATGAAGGGGCAGAGCGGCAACGCGCTCCAGAACCTCAACCTCATGTTCGGTCTCGACCCCGCGGAGGGTCTCGCCCGCCTGCCGCTCTATCCCTGAGGGCGGTCGGGCTCGCCGAAGCGACCGGCGAGCCATGTGACCGCCCAGGCGAGGGCCACCAGGGCCGCCGGCGCGATGGTGAGCACCCGCGCCGTCCCCACGGCGTCGGCGACCACGCCGAGGAGGAGCAGCGCGGCGCCGGCGAGTCCGTCCTTCAGGACGCCGAGGAGGGCGAAGGTGCGGCCCTGGATCGCCGGGGGCACGTACTTGCTCACGTAGGTCTGCGCCGACGCCGCGGCGAGCGTGAGGCCGAAGCCGAGCGGTATCGAGAGCAGCGCCGCGATCTCGACCTCGTCGGGAACGCCGGGGATGTCGACGATGAGCCCGCCCACCCTCTCCGTGACGGCGCCGACGGCGCCGAGCGCCGCCATCCCGGCCGCGGCCGAGGCGAAGCCCGCCGCCGCCGAGACCCGCTCCCCGAGGAGCCGGATCGCCAGGGGCGCGACCGCGAGCGCGACGACGAGGCCGAGGGCGGCGGGGGCGAAGACGTAGAGCGCGTTCTCCGGGTCGACGCCCAGGACCTCGCTCGTGTACTGCGGTCCCAGGATGCCGACGGCGACGGAGACGGTGCTCGCCATCGCGGCGAGCAGCAGCGTCCAGAGCACGGCGGGCTGCCCCGCGAGCCACGGGAGCATCTCGCGCGTGGCGCCGTGCATCGTCAGCAGGAGCGACTGCCCCGCGCGCGCGTAGCGCCCGACCTCCGCGCGCGCGGAGAGGCGTCCGGGGCGCGCGCCCGCGCCGCGTGGCGGCGGCGAGGAGCCGAGCCGCAGATCGAGCACGCGCGTCGCCGAGAGGAGGAAGAGGAGGCTCGCGACCACCGTGACGACGCGCACGCCCCAGAGCACCACCACGACCGGCGCGAGAAGCGCCTTCCCCACGACCTCGCCCGCCGAGGAGACGAAGGCGAGGAACGAGGTCGCCGACGCCAGCTCGGACTCCGTCGCGACCAGCGGCAGCGTCGAGGCCTCCGAGGGCTGCGACACCTGGTAGGCGACGCGCACCGCGAAGAGCACGGCCAGGAGCGGGAGCAGCTCGGTCCCGAAGAGGCCCGGGATGAGGAGGGCGAGCCCGCCCATCGCGACGTAGGCGCCGGCGAGCGCGGCGCGCTTCGGCAGCGCGTCGGCGACGGCGCCCCCGTACATGCCGAGCACGACGCCCGGCAGCAGGAAGGCGACCCCGATCAGCGCGGCGTCGACGGCGCCGCCGCCGGATCGGGCGCGATCGATGAGGACGCTGTAGAGCAGGGCCTGCAGCGCGACGTCGCTCAGGAAGCGCGAGGCGAGCAGGGCCTGGAACTGCACGTTCCAGACGACCGAGCCGGGCGGGACCATGAACCAGAGCACGCGGAAGACGCGGCGCTGCCCCGCGTCGAGGCCGGCGGCGGTGCGCGCGATCTCGCGCCGGATGGTGCGGCCGGCCGGCTCGTCGAACTCGGGAGGAAGCGTCATGGTGCGATCGTAGCCCCGCCGGGCGTCCCGTTCCCCCCGGACGGGGCGGAGCATGCGGCGGAGCCGCCGCGCCGCCTCCCCGTCCGCCTCCGGCCGCGAGCCTCTATACTCCCCGTGACGTGCGAACCATCGGACACACCTTCGAGCTGATGCGCATGAGCTGGCGGGTCCTGATGAAGGATCGCGAGCTCGTCGCCTTCCCGATCCTCTCCGGCCTGAGCCTGCTCGTCGCCGCCGCCGCGTTCTTCGCGGCGGCGGGAGCGACGGGGACGATCGATCGGATCGCCCCGGGAGAGGGCGAGGCGACGGAGGTCGGCGGGCTGGACATCGTGCTCTCGCTCGGCCTCTACGCCGCCGGCTACGTCATCGTGATCTTCTTCAACGCGGCGCTCGTCGCCGCCGCCCTCGAGCGACTCCGGGGCGGGGACCCCACCGTCCGATCGGGGCTGCGCGCCGCCGCGGCGCGCCTCCCGCAGATCCTGGGATGGGCGATCATCGCCGCGACCGTGGGGCTCATCCTCCAGCTCGCGCGGGATCGCACCGACAATTTCCTCGGCCGCCTGGCGCTCGCGGTGGTGGGCGGCGTGTGGGCCTACCTGACCTTCTTCGTGGTGCCGATCCTGATCGCGGAGGGCCTCGGCCCGATCTCGGCGATCCGGCGCTCGGGCGGCCTTTTCCGGCGCACCTGGGGCCAGCAGGTCACCTCCTCCTTCGGCTTCGGCCTCGTCTACATCGTCGCCGCGCTGCTCGCCTTCCTCCCCGCCGCGGCGATCTTCGTCGTCAGCCCGCTCGCGGGCCTCGTCGCCGGGGC
>DAOULG010000266.1:0-3357 GCA_034420495.1 Dehalococcoidia bacterium | reverse complement strand
GGCTGGAGAACTGCAGAAGGCCGCCGCACCCAGGAATGACGGAGGTGGGGGTGGATCCGTTTCCGCCCCCTAATGCCGACCGGGGCGACTTCGAGTCCGCCTCGCGGGCCATGCTACACTCGCTGGTCCGATGACAAATCCAGGGCTTGAACGGTGGGTATCGACACCAGAATTGCGGCTCAGCTTGATATCTGGCTGAACGAAGTCCGCGCGGCGCAAGGCGACGCGGGCGCGAAGGTGTTCATCAGCCGCGTCCGAGGATGGCTGGCGGACGCGCAGCCCAACCGCCTCAGACTCCATCGCGACCATCCGAATCCGGACGGTTGGAGTTACCGTCCGGACCCGAAAAGGGAGCCACGGATCTTCGTGCCGCATTGCCTCTGCGGCCGCGGCGAGAGTGCGCCGCGCACCATCACCATCGAGGGCCTGCCCCCGTTCGATGCGAGTTCGGCGCGGCCAAAACGGGCGATCCGTCATGGCTAGCAGTGCGCCGGTCCTGATCGGACGACTGGGATTGAAATCATGCGTGCGTCCGGACGTTGCAGGGCCTGCGGGCCCGCCGGTCGCGGCCGCGACGGTGGGCCGACGCCGTCGACCAACTCCGCACGCTGCAGGCCGAGGGGGTCCGCGAGCTCGACCTCGACACCCTCGACGTCGAGCTTCCCCAGGGGCTTCGGCCGGGACTGACGCTGGAGGGACTCCCTCACCATCGTTCGTCAGTTGACCCGAGGCAGGCATCGACCGCGCCCTCCCACGCCGAGCACCGGCGAGCACGTCACGCCGGAAGCACTGCGTGCCGAGAGACGTGGCGAGCGCCGTCGAGGACCCGCCCATGAGGCACGCCATCGTCACCGTTGTCGGAGTGCTGTGGGCTGTTGCCGCGACACTCGCGTGTGCGCTTGTCTGGTTCCTGGTCTTCGTGATCAGGGCGGTCAGCGAGCGCAAGTAGCTCGTCGGCGGCATGGCGGCAACGCTGGCGCATCTCGATGGCGACGACGCTGGCGGCGACCCGCACCCGTATCGCTGACCCGCCCGGAGATCGAGCACGCGGCGAAGACATGGTCGGTGAAGCCGCCCGTGTCGGCGTACTGCTCGCGGACCCGTCGCCCGTTCTCGTTCATCAGAAGCCCGTCGAGGATGTAGGGCGCTTCGTGGACGGTGGCCGGGATGGTCTGGATCGCGAACGGGGAGAATCGGTCGGAGACGTGCGAGTACGCCGCGAGCCCGCACGGCCTCGAGCCCCGCCACGGTGCGCGAGCTCGGTATCAGGCCGGTGACGCTCTACCGACACGTCGGCCCGCAGGGCCAGTTGCGAGAGCAGGGCCGGAAGGTTCTGGGTTCCTGAACCCGCCGGGCGGGCTTAGCGTAGGATCTCGCCCCCTCCCGCAAAAACGACCCGAGGAGTTCGAGGTCGCGTGGTGAGGTGCCGACGGCCTCCTCGACCAGATGCCGGACCCCGAGCCCATCGACGGCAGTCCGACGCGCGCAGCCGCTGGCACGAGCTGGCGAAGCACGCTCCCGACGTCGAGCATGACGAGCGCTGGATGCCGGCCCTCGCCGACCGGGAAGGTCTTGCGCCGTCGCGGCCGCGTGACGGTCAGGCTCGGGTTCCTGCGCCCGCCGATGTGGGCCGAGGCGTCGCCCGCATGGTCGAGCTTCGCGCCCAGGGCCTCGGCTTCGGGCGTATCGCGCTGGCGATCGGCCTGCCGGCGCTCGCCACGGCGTTCTTGTTCGCGCCGCTGGCGCTCGCCCTGATGGTTCCATGGGCGCTCTTCGTGCTTCTCACGGCCTGGATCGCGAAGCGGACCATCGGCCAGGTGATGCGGCAACAGAGCCGGCAGCGCGGGCCGGAGCGGAACCATGGCCTGAGCCGCTAGATCTCCCAGAGAGAACCCTCCGCCCGAATCAGCGGACCAGCTCGACCATTCTCCTCCGGTAACGCCACGCGTCCTCTTCTTCGCATCGCATCAGGGGCACGGACTCACCCTTGAGGATGGTCTCCACGAGCCAATCCGAAGGGACCGGAGCAATGAGGCCCAGGCCGTTACCGGGATCGAATTCGAGCAATCTCCACAGAACATGTTGTGCGGACGGCGTTTGTACGTCGGGCGTGAAGGCGTTCTGAACGAGAGTGTCGAAGTAGACGGGCTTCCGAGCCATCGACCATCTCTTCAGCAGCTTGCTCCTGCTGAACCACTGGAAGTGGTACGACATCGGATTGCAGGTGGCGAGGTCGAACGACGTACCCAAAGAGAAGTATCCGTCGAGGTCGCGCGCATCGACGATCCAGATCATGTCGCCGTAGAAGCTCTCGCGACTCTCCAGCTCGTCTTCGGCAATCGGGGAATGTTGGACCTCTACGACGAGTCCGCTGTCTGCCTTGACGTCCGCTACGTGCTTTTCTCCTGTTCGCTCGTCGACATGTACTCGTTCCTGGCAGTGCTGCGGAAAGCAATCCTTCCACATGAGGTGCCAGTCGGTTTCAGCTTCGTGCCACGGATCGCAGCCGCTCCTGCGCTGATGAGCCCAATGCCATCTCACGTATCGACCGCATTTCGGGATCATTGCACGACCGCAAAGGTCGCATGTCCCGGCGAGACCCGGGCTCGGCTCGGTACGAACTTCGTTGACAAGCGCGAATCTCATCGAAGTTGCTCAACCGGTCCTCGATTGTACTCGACCGTCGATTTCGGTCTCCGTCTTGCGTCCCGCAGGCGTCAGCATCGCGCCGGGTCGCCCCTGCCGCGACCCCATGTCAAGGTAGGCCGCCCAATCGTCCATTAGCCGCCGCCGGCGCTCGAACAGATCCGACCGGGCGTAGGCCGCCTCCACCTTGTTCTGCACCACGTGGGCGAGCGCCGCCTCGATGACCTCCCGCGGGTGGTCCGTCTCTTCCGCCGCCCAATCCCGGAACGACGAGCGGAAGCCGTGGGCCACCGCGGCGATGCGCTGGTACTGCAGCATCTTGGGCAGCGTCGACGACGAGATCGCCTTCCCGCTCCGCATCGGGAACACGAGCGGCTTGCCGTCGCCGAGCGTTCGCGCCGCGTCGAGGATCTCGACCGCTCGCCGGCAGAGTGGAACCCGGTGCTCGCGCTTCGCCTTCATCCGCAGGGCCGGCACGGTCCACACGCGGCCGGCCACGTCCATCTCGTCCCACGTCGCGAGCCTGACCTCCGCCGAGCGCGCGGCCGTCAGCACGAGGAACTCGAACGCCAGCTTGACGGCCGGCTGCGGCGACGATGACGCCCGCACCGTCTCGATGGCCGCGGCCACGTCCTGGTGGGGCAGCGCCTGCCGGTGCGTCACGATGTCGTTCTGCGGACCGAGCACCGGCACCACCCGGTCGCAGGGGTT
>DAOULG010000265.1:0-5793 GCA_034420495.1 Dehalococcoidia bacterium | reverse complement strand
CGGACGGGGACGGCGCGCTCCTCGCCTCGAGGGTGCGGGATCACTACGCCCCGCTGGAGTCGCCGACCCCTCCGCCGGCCGAGACCCTGGCGCAGTGGGGCTTCCACCCCGCGGATGCCCTCGGGGAGCTCGCCGGCTGGCTCGTCGACCCCGGGGCCCCCTACCGCGCGGGGTGGGAGGGGGAGGATCCCGCCGCGCGCGAGCTCGCCGCCTCCGCCGCGGCCGCGCTCGCCGACCGGTTGCGGGAGGCGCGCTCGCTCATCGACGACCGCCCCGCCGCCCGTACCCGCGCCTCCCTCGCGCGCATCTGCCGCGGCCTGGCCGGGGAGGATCCGGCCGCCTCCGTGCTCGCGCGCGCGATCGAGGGCTACTACGCGCTCGAGGGGCCGCCGGAGGAGTCCTTCCCCGCCCGCCTCGAGGTCCTCCGGGGCGAGCCGCCCGACCCCATCCCACCCCCCGCCCTCCCGCTCTTCCAGGTCCTCCGGATGGGCCACCGGCACGGGATCGCCTTCGGCGGGCTCGCCGCGGCCGTCGAGAGCGAGGCGCGACGCGCCTTCACCTTCGTCGAGGATCCCGCCGGGATCGGGATGCGCTCCGCCGCGGCGCTCGCCGGGCAGCTCCGGCGCTTCGGGGAGGAGCTCCGGAGCCCCGCGAGCGATCCGGGAGCGGAGGCGTGGGCCGAGCTCGCGGACGCGATCGTCGATCTCGAGAGCGAGGACCCGGGCGGGGAGACGGGGAGGCCCGGGCGGCGGCCAGCCGCGGACATCGACGGATACCGGGCCCTGCTGTGGGTGTGCCGGTCGCACTACGAGAGCGGCGTCGGCGACCCCTCCCTCCGCTCCGCGGGGCCGCCCGGGCCGCGCGCGCTGGCGGCGGCCGGCGGCCTCGACCCGGCGGCCGTCGAGCGCCTCCGCTCCGCTCTCGCCGACCGGCCCTCCCCGGAGGCGCGGGCGGCGACCCGCGGCGTCTTCCGCGATCTCGAGGCGCGGCTCGGGGAGACCGGGGAGATGCTGCGGGCGCCCGGCGCCTGGGGCACCGCGGGGCACGGAGCGCCGGGACGGAGCGCCGACGCCCGGGCCTGCCGCCGCGTGGCCGAGGCCCTGCGGGAGATCCTCGCCGAGGCGAGAGGCTCCGGGCGCGGCGAGGAGGACCTGGTCGCGGCGGCCGCCTGGCTCGCCGCCGGCTACGAGAACATCGCGCGGGCGCCGGGACGGCGCGCCGCGCCGCCGCCGCTGGAGGAGATCGCACGGATGGGCTGGCCGGCCGGATCCCTGCGGACGCTCGCGGAGCGGCTGGAGCGGCTCGCCCCGACGCCGCAGGGGGGCGGGGGGCAGCGGACCCGCGCCGCGAGACGCGAGCGCTCCGCGGGGCGGCACCTCGCCCCGCTCGCCGAGCGGCTGCGCGAGGGCGCGGAGGGGGACGCAGGCCCCCCCGGCGGGGCGGCGGAGAGCGCCGCGGCGCAGCGCGAGCAGGCGGCGGCGGCGCTCCTCGTCCGCGAGGCGGTGGAGGCCTGCACGCCGTGGAAGTCGACCCTCACCGGGGAGCTCGCGTGGCACTACGACCGCGCCGGCTCCCTCGACCCGCCCTCGAGCGACCAGCTGGCTGCGTGGGGCTTCTCCCCGGCCAGCGAGCTCACCGCGATCGCCCGCTGGCTCGACGACGAGGCCTCCCCGCCGCTCCGGGAGGCCGCCGGGGCGGGGAGGGACGGCGCCGCGCGCGCGGCCCGGGCCGTCGAGGCCCTCGCCGGGGAGCTGCGCGCGGCCCACGGGCGCCTGGCGGCCCACCCCGCGGCGCGCGTGCACGACGCGCTGGCGACGCTCGGCCGGGAGCTCTCCGGGGAGCCGGGCGCCGACGCGCTCGGGGAGGCCCTGGAGGCGCACTACTCCCTCGAGGGGGATCCCGCGGCCTCCGACCCGGCCCGGCTCGCGGTCGTGAGCGGCCCGCCCCCCGACCTGGTGGCGCCGCCCCGCCCTGCCGGGCTCGAGCTGCTGGGGCTGAGCCGGGGCGACCCGGAGATCTTCGAGCACGTCGCGGAGCGGGTGGAGGAGGCGGCCTCCGACCTCTTCCCCCCGGAGGCCGACCCGGCGGGTCTCGGCGCGCGCTCCGCCGCGGCGCTCGCCTCGGCGCTCCGGGAGGGGCGCGACGCGCTCCTCGCCAGCCTCGCCGAGCCCGGGCAGGGGCCCTGGCTCTCGGTCCTCGAGGCGCTCGCGGGCTTCCTCCCGGAGGAGGGGGAGGCCGACGACGAGGAGGAAGACGATCCGCTCGCCAACCTCGGCGCGGGGCTCGCCCTCCACTACACGGAGGGCGCGGTGACCCCGGAGGCGCGCGAGCTCCCGCCGCCCTGGCTGGTCGTGTCCTGGGCCTACATGGATCCGGCGGCCGTCTCAGGGATTCGCTCGCAGCTCGCCGCCGCGCGGCCCCGCGACCGCGCCGGCAGGGAGGCCTTCGCGGCGCTCGACGCCCGGCTCGCGGAGGCGGAGGAGCTGCTCGCCGACGGGGGCTCCTGGGGCCGTCCCGGCCCCCGCCCGGACCCGACCGCGGAGCGGGAGGCGCTCTGCCGGCACGTCGCCGAGCGGTTGATCGGGCTGCTCGAGGCGGCGGAGCCGGAGGGGCTCGTCTCCGAGCGGGGGGCGCTGTGCAC
The DNA here is from genome assembly GCA_034420495.1 of Dehalococcoidia bacterium. Classification (GTDB taxonomy): domain Bacteria; phylum Chloroflexota; class Dehalococcoidia; order UBA2979; family UBA2979; genus VYDC01. The sequence goes on along the minus strand of DAOULG010000265.1, from coordinate 3,152 downwards.
CTGGCTCCTCGCCGGCTACGCGAACATGTCGGAGGGTCACGGGCCCGGGCGCGTCGCCCCGCCGTCTCCCTCCGACTACGTGCGGCTGGGGTGGTCCCCGTTCCCCCTGCTCGCCGTCGCCGACGGCCTCGAGCGGTCGGTGCCCGCGCGGCGCGACCGGCCGGAGCGCCCGGCGCGCGCGCGCGGCGGGAGGACGCGGCGGCGCGACGGCGAGGCCGCCGTGCGCGAGCTCGCCGCGAGCCTGCGGCGCGCGGCGGGTGCGGAGGGGCGGGGAGGCCGCGCGTGAGCGGGAGCCGCGCGGGGCGCGCGCTACGGCTCGGGCGGCCTCACCGCCGGCCCGCCGGGGCGCGAGGTCCCCGGGGTCGCGGCGCGGTAGAGCGGCGCCTCGAGCATCGCCGCGACGTCGAGGAGCGCCGGGCTCCCGGGGACGCGGCGCGCGCTCGTCACGATCAGCCCGCGCGCGAGCGCCGGGGTGAGCCAGGGCCGCTCGGCGAGGAGCAGCGCCGCCGCGCCCGCCGCGACCGGCGCCGCGAAGGACGATCCCGAGTTGACGGCGTAGGGCTCCCCGTCCCGGCAGCGCCAGATCCCCTGCCCGCAGCGCCGCTCCGGGACGGCCCCCGCGAGGCCGAGCCCCGGCGCGATGATGTCGACCCCCTCGCCGCGCGAGGCGAAGGAGGCCGCCCTGCGGTAGTCGACCGAGCCGTCCGGGCCCTCGAGGCCGCTCGCCGCGACCGAGAGCACCGAGTCGTAGCGCGCCGGGAAGGTGGCGTCGCCCGGCCCCTCGTTCCCGGCGGAGGCGACGACGAGCGCCCCCGCCTCCGTCGCCGCCGCGATCGCCTCGCGCAGCAGGCGCGAGTCCCGCGGCGATCCGAAGGAGACGTTGATGACCTGGGCGCCGGCGCGCGCCGCGTAGCGGATCCCGGTCGCGGCGTCGGAGATGCGCCCGGTCCCGGTGCAGTCGAGCACCTTCACCGCGAGCAGGCGCGTCTCCCAGGAGACGCCTGCGATCCCCTGCCCGTCGCCCCCCGAGGCGGCGGCGACGGAGGCGACGAAGGTGCCGTGCCCCTCGTCGTCGTCGACGAGCCAGTTCGGGGAGGCGAGCTGGTAGCCGCAGGAGGGGTCGGCCGTCGCGAGCGAGACGAAGGAGCAGCCGAAGGCGTCGTCGACGCAGCCGTTCCCGTCGTCGTCGCGGCGGTTCCCGAAGGCGTCGGCCTCGTTCGTCCAGAGCCGTGCGGCGAGATCGGGGTGCGAGAAGTCGATGCCGGTGTCGACGACGGCGATGACGACCTCGCCCGAGCCGGAGGTGCGGTCCCAGGCCTCCGGCGCCCGGATGACGCTCATATAGGAGGACTGGAGCTCCGGGTAGAGCGGGTCGCCGGGCTCGCGGCTCGCGCGCACCACGCCGTCCTCCTCGACGGCGCGCGCCAGGCCGCTTCGGGCGAGCTCGCGCGCGAGCGCAAGCGGGTCGGAGCCCTCGGGGACGCGGATGCGCGCGGCGCCGGTGAGCGCGTGGGCGGGGAGCGTCTCGTGGCCGAGGCGCGCGAGCGCCCGGGCGAGCGCCTCCGGCTCGATCCCCTCCCGGGGCAGCGCGAGCAGGACGTCGGCGCCGGGCCCCGGCGGCGAGAGCTCGGCCGCGGGGACGGCGGGGGCGTCGCTCGCGGCCAGCGCCACCAGCACCAGAGCGAGCGCCGCCGCTGCGATCCGTTGTGGCAGGCGGGTGGTCCCTTCCCGGGCCCGCCCCCGCCGGCCCGCGCCGCGGTGTCGGCCCGTGGGGCCGCTGTGGCGCCCGCCGGGAGCGGGGCCTTGCGCCATCGTAGGTACAGCCGGGGGGGCGGACAAGGTGAGCGCTGAGCCGGGGCCCCCGGGGGAGGGGCGCATCCGCGTGCTCGCGCCCGAGGTGGCGGCGCGCATCGCGGCGGGCGAGGTCATCGAGCGCCCCGCCTCGGTGATAAAGGAACTCCTGGAGAACGCGCTCGACGCCGGCGCGGGGGTCGTCGAGGTCGAGGTGGAGGAGGGCGGCTCCGCGCTGATGCGCGTCCGGGACGACGGGCGCGGCATCGCGCCGGGGGAGGTCGAGACGGCCTTCCTGCGGCACGCCACCTCCAAGCTTCAATCCGAGCACGATCTCTTCTCGGTGAGGACGCTCGGCTTCCGCGGGGAGGCGCTCGCGGCCATCGCCGCCGCCTCGGACGTCGACCTCACCACGCGCCCCGCCTCGGAGGAGGGGGCCGCCCTCGTCCGCTACCGGGGCGGCGCGCGGGAGGGCCGCGGGAGCGCCGCATCCGCCCCCGGCACCACGGTCGAGGTGCGGGGGCTCTTCGCGCGGCTGCCGGCGAGGCGGCGCTTCCTGCGCTCCGCTCGCGCCGAGGCGCGGGCGGTGAGCACGGTCGTGACCGACTACGCGCTCTGCCGCCCCGGGGTCTCCTTCCGGCTCCGCGTCGACGGCAGGCAGACGCTCCACACGCCGGGGAGCGGGGAGCCCCGCGACGCCGTCGCCTCCGTCTACGGGGCGCAGGTCGCCTCGGAGCTGCTCCCCGCATCCGCCGACCGGAGCCTCCCGGAGCCGGCGCCCTCGGGCGAGCGCCCGCGCTGCGTCGTCGGGGGCCTGGTCGGGCCGTCCTCGCTCCACCGCGGGAGCAGGCGCTACATCCACCTGGTCTGCAACGGCCGCACCATCTCCTCGCGCGCGCTCGTCCACGCCGTCGAGGAGGCCTACCGCGCGCTGGTGCCGGCCGGGCGCCACCCCGTCGCGCTCGTGCGCGTCGAGGTCCCCCCGGAGCAGGTCGACGTCAACGTCCACCCCCGCAAGGCCGAGGTGCGCTTCCGCCACGAGCAGCTCGTCTACGCCACCGTCGCGGAGGCGGTGCGCTCGGCGCTCGCGGGGGCGCCGGCGCCCGGCGCCCCCTGGCTCGACCCGGGGGACGGCCCGCCGGGAGACGGCGGACCGGGAGGGCGCGCCGCCCCGCGCGGCCGTGAGGCGCTCGCCGCGGCGGAGCCGTCGCGCTCCTTCCACCTCCCTGCGGCCATCCCCGGCGGCGAGTCGCCCCCCGCGCCGGCCGCGGGAGGGCGGGGGCTCCCCTCCGGCGAGGGCATCCCGGGACGGGCCGCGCTCCCGCTCAGGGAGCGCCTCCCCGCGCTCCGGCCGCTCGGGC
>DAOULG010000264.1:0-2441 GCA_034420495.1 Dehalococcoidia bacterium | reverse complement strand
CGGGTGCGCGTGTCCGTGGACGAGGGCGGTCGAGTGGTTGTTGAAGTCGATTACCTCGTTGCCGTCGACATCGGTCAGGCGCGCCCCGCTGCCGCTCGCGGCGAAGAGCGGGTGCGCCCACCCGCCTTCCGCCGCCGGCGCGCGCGCGCCGACGCGGCTGGTTCCACCGGAGATCAGGCGGCTGGCGCGCTCCGTCAGCTCCGCCGACGCGGCGTAGCGCCTGTCCTCACCGCTCACGGAGCCCTCCCGGACAACGCGCCGCAGTGCGGCCCGCTCCACGCTCCCCGTTCTATATCGAATCGCGACTGCACGCAGCATCCGTAGACGGCAGCCACGCGGCCGCGGGCTGCGGTACGCTCGATCCATGACCGACGCATCGACGGCCGCGACCGTGGTGACCGTCTACCCAATGACGGGACGCCAGCTGTTCTTCACCGTCCCCCACGCCGTCTGCGAGGAGTGCGACCTGACCGTGCGCCTCGTCCAGCGCGTGGCCTCCGACCTCCCGGAGGTCGAGGTGCGCATCAAGCCCTGGTTCAACCACCTCTTCGACGCCCTGCGCCGCGGCGGCTGGCACCCGCCCGTCGTCACCATCAACGGCAAGATCGCCACCCAGGGCGTCGTACCCGACGAGGCCGAGCTTCGCGACGCCCTCGGGAGCGCGAGCGCGGCGCGGAGCGCCACCGCCGGCGATGAGGCCTGATCGCGCGCACCCTCCCGCCGAGCCGAGCGCCGCGGCGCCTCGCACCCTGCTCGGCGGCTACCTGGCCGTCCGCTCCACCCGCGACTGGCTCCGCGCCGGCGTGGCCGTCCTCGTCTTGCTCGGCCCCGCGAGGCTCGTCCTCTACCTCGCCGCGCTGCTCCACGGCCGGGCGGCCCGCCGCGCCGCCGAGCGCTGGGCCGCCCGGCTCGCCGCACGCCTGATCGGCCTGCGCATCGACATCTCCGGCCTCGAGCAGATCGACCGGGACGAGCGCTACGTCGTCGTCTCGCTGCACGAGGGCTTCGCCGACGCGCTCGCCCTGCTGCGGCTCCCGCTCCCGCTCAGCGCGGTCGCGCGCGACGAGCTGGCGAGCTTCCCGCTGCTCGGCGGCCTGCTCGTGCGCGGGCGGCACCTGCTGATCCGCCCGGAGCGCCCGATCCCCGCCGCCCGCATGCTCTACCGGGGCACCCGCGCGGCAATCGAGGCGGGCGACAGCGTGCTGCTCTTCCCGCAGGGCTCCGTCCTCGGCCTCGAGCTGGCGTTCCAGCCGGGAGCCTTCACGCTCGCGCGCCGCCTCGGCCGCCCGCTGCTGCCGGTCGTGGTCACGGGCGGCCACCGCGTCTGGGAGCACCCCTTCGCTCCCACGCTCCACCTCGACCAGTCGATGCGCGTCGTCGTGCTCCCGCCCGTCCCCTCGCACGAGGCAGTCTCACGGCGTGCCGAGATCGAGCAGCGCATGAAGCAGCTCGCCCTCGAGAGCGCCACGCCGCCTCGCCGCTTCGACCCGGAGCGCGACGGCTACTGGGACGCCTACCGCTACGAGATCGACCCCGCCTTCCCGGAGCTCGCCCGGCGGATCGCCGACCATCGCCGGGGCGTCGCCAGCAGCCACGTCCGCGAGCCCTGAGGGCCACCCGGGGGAGCACCGCCCGGCCGCGGCAAGGGGTATGCTCAATCCCGTCTGGAAGGGCCCGCCCATGCTCCGCCTGCTCCCGGTCCTGCTGCTGCTCGCGCTCGCCGCCGCCGCGTGCGGCGGCTCCCTCAGCGTCGAGGACTACGAGCAGTGGTGCCGGGAGAGCGCGGTGGAGTACGAGCCCTTCGCCGACGGCAACACCTGGGGCGAGGCGTCCTCACAACTCGACCGCTTCCTCGAGGATGCGGGGGGACTCGATCCGCCGCAGGAGCTGGTCGGCTACCACGAGGCGAGCATGGACGCCCTCGCCGACCTCAAGGCGCGCGTCGAGTCGCTCGACGGCAACGCGATCGTCAACGTCTTCGAGATCATCGACGCGCTCGACGCCTCGGCCGAGCGCTTCGGCGCGGCCGCGGGTGCGCTCCCGGTCGGCCTGCGGCCGGGCATCGAGGACGCGGGCTGCTTCGGCGTCGCCGAGCCGGAGGCGCTGCAGCACCAGTAGGGCGCCGCCGGCCCGCCTGCTGGCGCTGGAGCATCGGCAGGCGGGTATACTCCCGGCAAGGAGCCGCGCATGACGACCGCCTCCTCCGACCGGCCGGACGCCCGGACCGCCGCGATGTATGCCGCCCTCGAGGAGGGCATCGTCTCCCGCGACCAGGAGAAGGCGTCCGACGTCCTCTACGACCTGATCCGCGCCGGCCGGCCGCTGGACGAGATGCTGCTGGAGACGGTGCGCATCCACGGTCCCTACACGCAGGCGCCGTTCCACCAGCGTCTCGACGACGGCTTCGTGCGCTTCGTCAACAACGACCACTGCCTGCTCAG
>DAOULG010000263.1:0-11421 GCA_034420495.1 Dehalococcoidia bacterium | reverse complement strand
GTCCTGGGTGTGGCTGTGATTACATGAGGCCGGTCGAGTTCCGCCCACGATCACGATCTGGATGTCGTCGCCGGGTGACACCTGGATCGTCGTGATCTCGGGTATCGTCGGCGGCTCCGACGCCACGGGGGCGGTCCCCGCCGCACCGACCGTCAGCGGCCAGCTCGACAGCCAAAGGCCCACAGGGGGGCTCGCCGGGAAGAACCGCGACCGGGGCAGGCGACGCTCGCCCCACGAGTCGCCCGCCGCGCGCTCCTGCAGCGCGAACTCGGTGCGGCCGTCGGCGAGGCGGCGCGCAACGATGCGCACCTCCACGCTCTCAGCGCCCTCCGCCGAGTGCGTGGCCAGCGCGGAGACCTCGATCGTGAGCGCGGAACTCGACAGCCAACGGCCCACCGCGGGGCTCGCCGGGACGAACCGCGACCGAGGGAAGCGCCGCTCGCCCCACCACGACCCACCCGCCGCGCGCTCCTGCAGCGCGAACTCGGTGCGGCCGTCGGCGAGACGGCGCGCAGTGATGCGCACCTCGGCCTCGGCGTCCGGTTCCTGGGCCGCAACTCCGAACAAGCCGAGCCCGGCGAGCATCATCGCGGCCGCAACGGCCAGCAGGGCGCGCCGCGCAACATCACGCATAGGCCGGAGGCCCTCCGTCAGGCTCGTTGACCGACGACCGCGCTCAGGCTGCGGGCGGTACGGCGACGCGGAGCGTGGCCCCGGATGGTACCGTAGCCGCGGCCCGGCCCGGGCCTCGCCCGCTCCACCGTCTACGCCGTGCTGAGGCGCTTCGGCCTCCACCGCCTCGACCGGCTGCACCGCGTCAGCCGCGAGGCAGCGACGCCCGCCGCCGCGGGACCGCATATCGCACCGCCGCCGGGTGCTGAGCAGGATGAGATTCCGGCGTTCTGCGTCCCCAGGCGGGGCGTGTTCCCGCCGGCCGCCGCCGCTTCCGCGCGGGCACGGGCCCGTCTAGTCGCCGCCGCCTCCGAGCGTGACGGTCCAGATCGCGTCGCGTCCCGAGTCTGAGACGAGGAGGTCGCCGTCCGGCGTGAGGAGCAGCGCCGCCGGCCGGAAGTGCCGGGAGCCGTGCATCGACTCCCGGTCGACGACGATCGCGGCGGCCCCGTCCGGCGCGATGCGGACGACGCGGCCGTACGTGAGGTCGGCGACGTAGAGCGTGCCGTCCGGTGCGACGGCGATGCCCGGCAGCTCGGTGGAGAGGACGCCGCCGTAGCGCCCCGGGGGATCGCTGAACACCGCCGAGACGATGCCGTCGCCGTCGACGCTGCGGATGAAGCTCCGGGGCGGGTCGGCGGTCGCGTAAAAGGCCGTTCCCTCCTCGTCCGCGGCGATGCCGCCCGTGAGGTCGGGTTCGTCCGTCAGGCTTGAGATCGGCGTGCACAATCTGCAGGTACTACTTGCAGTATGTGCATCCGGCGCTATGCGGGCACTGTGATCGAGCGCGACATCACCCACCGCCTGACGGCGCTATTCGGGCAGTACCCGTTCGTGACCGTCACCGGTCCGCGCCAGTCCGGCAAGACGACCCTCTGCCGTGCGGCGTTCCCCGACCTGCAGTACGCGAACCTGGAAGCGCCGGACCAGCGCGACTTCGCCGAGTCGGACCCGCGAGGCCTTCTCGCGCAGCTGGGCGAGGGCGCGATCATCGACGAGGTCCAGCACGTTCCCGAGCTCCTCTCGTACCTCCAGGTCCTCGCCGACGAGCGCGGTCGCAGCGGCCAGTTCGTGCTCACGGGCAGCGAGCAGTTCCGGCTCTCCGATGCGATCAGCCAGTCGCTGGCGGGGCGCACGGCGCTGCTCCACCTGCTCCCCTTCTCGCTTGCCGAACGCGGCCGCGCGGGCGCCAGCGGGGCTATTGACGACATCATCTATACCGGGTTCTATCCCCGGATCCTCGACCAGGGACTGGAGCCGCGACAGGCCCTCGGCGACTACTTCGAGACCTACGTGGAACGCGATGTGCGCCGGCTGGGCGGGATCCGCAACCTCTCCGCATTCCGGCGCTTCGTCCGCCTCTGCGCGGGACGCGTCGGCCAGATCCTCAACCTGAGCTCGCTCGGATCCGATGCCGGCGTCTCCCACACGACGGCGCGGGAGTGGCTCACCGTCCTCGAGACGAGCTACGTGGCGTTCCAGCTTCCGCCGTTCCACGCCGACATCCGCAAGCGCCTGGTCAAGTCACCGAAGCTGTACTTCCACGACGTGGGCCTGGCGAGCTATCTGCTCGGAATCGAGAGCGTGCAGCAGGTGGCGACGCATCCGCTGCGCGGCGCGCTCTTCGAGAACATCGTGGTGAAGTAGACGCTCAAGCACCGCTTCAACCGGGGTTTCCAGCCGAACCTCTCCTTCTTCCGCGACTCGCGAGGCCTGGAGTGCGACCTGCTCTACGAGACCGGCGGCGGCATCCGGGCGATCGAGATCAAGGCGGGCGCGACCGTCGCCTCCGACTACTTCACCGCGCTCGACCGCGTCGGGGAGCTGCTGCCGGCCGTATCCGCCAGGACCGTCGTGTACGGCGGCGCCGACAGTCAGCTCCGCAGCGACTGCGAGGTCGTACCGCTGTCCGGACTGAGCAAGGTGCTCGAGCGCTCATAGGCTCGACCACGACCCGGGCCCCTCGGAACGGCTCGATAGTCTCAGCCCCTTCCGGTAGCACCAGCCCGCGATCGCGTGTGTCGACCGCCAGCGATTCCCCCGGCGCGTTGCACCGGATTGTACTCAGGAGTATGATTTATGTGCGCCGTGAATACTTACTGGAGTAAGCATGCGCATATCGGAGCGTGGCCAGATCACGATCCCGAAGCACCTGAGGGAGCGGTTCGGCATGCACCACAACACCGAGGTGGAGATCCGTGCCACGGATGAGGGCCTTCTCGTCCAGAAGCGGACGGCCGCGCCCCATCCCGTGGAGCGTGTCGCCGGGATACTCGACGGCGTCGACCTCGACATCGACGAGTACATCGAGGACGTTCGCGGGCGGTGATCACCTCGGTCGACACGAGCGTTCTCCTCGATCTCTTCCGAAGCGACTCGCCTCACCACTCCGTGGCGCGCGCATCGGTTCGCGCCGCCTACGACGCCGGCGCCATCATCGTCTGCGACGTGGTGTACGCCGAGCTCGTTCCGGCGTTCGCCCGCAGGTCCTCCCTGGACGGAGCACTGCGCGGGATCGGCGCCACGCTCTCGCCTATAGACTCCGCCATCGCCCATGAGGCGGGACTTCGCTGGAAGCGGTACCGCGCGGCCGGCGGTCCCAGGGAGCGGATCATCACCGACTTTCTCATCGGCGCTCACGCCGCTGCGGCCGCTGACGCGTTCCTGACGCGGGATCGGGGGTTCCTCGCCACGTACTTCCCGGAGCTCGCGGACGGCGGGCGAGGGCCGGCCGGGTGATGGGGGCTCCCCGTTCGCGCCGAGGGCGCGGCGGGAGACGGCGGGGGTACTACGAGCCGGAGGATCTCGGGCGGCGGCAGGAGCGGAGGGACGCCGCCCATCCGGGCCGGCGTTTCGTCGCCTACCTCCTCGATACCGACTACGGGCACTACGTCGGCCACACCGCCCACCTCGGGGCGCGGCTGAGACAGCACCGCAGCGGCGAGGTCCTCTCGACGGCCGGGGGCCGTCCCGCCCTGCTCTGGGCGTCGGGCCCGTGCGCCACGCGCCGCGACGCCGCCCGGCTCGAGGCCTCGCTGAAGTCGCTCCGCGACCGGCGCTCCCCACGCTTCTCCGAGATCACGGGTATCGCGCCCGCACCCTTCGACCGCCCCGGCCCACCCGTGCCGTGGCCACTCCCCGCTCGCCGCGGCCGCCGCAGGCGGCGTGGCGGCTCGCTCGGGCGCGAGCTCTGGGGCGTGCTCCGCAGTCGCCGCCGGCGTCGGGCGTGGACGACCGGCGTGGTGGCCGTTGCCGTCGTCGTGGGCGCCGTCGCCGACTCGCTCCCGACCGCCCCCTTCTGATCATCCGGCGTTGCGTGCGAGCGCGGAGGCGGCCGCGAGGGCGGGATCCTGGGACCCGTCTGGCGCCGGAACACGGGGCCCGGCGTCGACGGGACGCTCTTCCGTTGGAACGCGGTGATCGGCGGGCAGGCCGGGGAGGGATCCGGCAGGGCCTTCGCGACCGTAGCGTCGCGCGGTACGCCTCGAATTGCGCGTAGAAGCCGTCGATCGTGAGTCCGAAGGCGGACTCGAAGGCGGAGTGCCGGGGCAGCCGCGGGCCCCGCGCGTCCTGCAGCCGTCCGATGTCCAGCAGCGGGCCGGGAGAGGTTGACGCGGCTGGCACACGGTCGCGCCGGCGGTGCCGGTCTCGCGCACGACTCGCGGAGCGCCGCTCAAGGCGCGCCTCGAGCCGCCGGCTCGCCTCTACCCGGCACGAGCTGTGTCACACGGATTGCTCGCCTCATGTATTACATGGATGCTGTGGTGCACAGGAAAACGGGGGCGATGCGTGCGGAATATCACTGTCACCGTCGATGACGAGACGCACCGGGCCGTCCGCGTCCGGGCCGCAGAACTGGACACGTCCGTCTCGGCCCTCGTCCGCGACTATCTCCGGAGTCTGGCCCGGGGAAGAGACCCGGTCGGTGGCGCGGACAGCGAGGTCGAGCACCGGCGGAGACTCCTCGCCGAGGTGGCCGCGGATTTCGACGCGCGGGGCGTGGGGATCCGCATGGCCGAGAACCTCTCGCGCGATGAGCTCTACGACCGCCATGCGCTTCGTTGATACGAACGTTCTGCTGTATGCGGCCAGTCGCGCATCTGATGACGCCAAAAAGCGCGGCGTCGCACTCGAACTGCTGACCGAAGCTGAACTTGCCGTCTCGGTGCAGGTCTTGCAGGAGTTCTATCACCAGGCGACACGGCCCACCCGCTCCGCGAGGCTCTCCCACGACGATGCGATGCAGTTTCTTCGACCCATCCTCGGCCTGCACATTCAGCAGGTGACTCTGGATCTTTTTCTTGCCGCCGTGTCCATGACGCAGCGCTATGGAGTGTCCTACCGGGATGGCGCCATCCTCGCAGCCGCTCGGACCGCCGGGTGCGACGCTGTCTACTCGGAGGACTTGAGCGCGGGACAGCGCTACGAGGGCATCGAGGTGCTCAACCCCTTCGCCTCGTAGCCGGAACGCCCCGCCCGGCGTCCGCCGGCGCACATGCGCCCCGGGCTGACGCTGATCGCGGTGCACCGCCCGGGCAGCATCTCGACTTCGCCGGGCGCCCGGATGCTCCGGCACGTGACCTCGCCCGCGTCGCTCAGGGTGCCCCCCGACGCGGGGGACGAACGCGGCCAACAGGGAGCTCTCCGGGGACGGCGTCGTCCTCTCCACAGCCCTTTCCGGCATCGCCGCTGGGAGCGACGGCGCCCGCTACGTGACCGATGAGGGCTCGGGCGCGTGATCGCGGTCGCTGGCGGCGGGACGGCGTCGATCGTGGTCGACTGCGAGGCGTTCGAACAGCCGCCGCGCTTCCGGCCGTCTGCGATCCTGTCGGTGCCCGGGGGCTCCCTGCCGGTGTCGGACTCGGGGAGCGACGCCATCTGGCGCATCACCATCGGGGAATAGGCGGAGCGGCCCCGGCCGAACTGTCCCGCGGCCGCGCAGCGGGCGGCCGTCGCCCGGCTCCCCGCCGCGGGCCAGGTGATCGCGGATACGAGTCGCGGCGGCGAGGACGCCCGGGGCGACCGCTGGACCGTATGGTGTCGCTGCGGCGGCGCGGGACGGGGCCGTCGCGACGCGGGGAGGCTGCATGCTCGCGAGGCGCGTCCCTGGGCCGCTCGCCGCGCTCCTGCTGATACCCGTCCTCCTGGCATCGCTCGCGTCGACCTCGCAGACGGCCTCGGCGGACCAGCACGAGGGCGGTCCGGCGGGGCCGGCGGAGGAGGCCGGGAGCGGTACCGTCACGACACTCCTGCACCCCGGCTGGAACATGGCGGGCTGGCTGGGGGCGGAGGCCCCCGTCGCGGAGCTCTTCTCGCAGGTCCCCGGGCTGGAGCACGCCTACGCCTGGGACCCCGCCGGCGGTCGCTACCGGCGGGCGTCGCCCAACACCACGCCGCGGTTCGGCCTGAGGGAGGTCGGCCCCGGCATGGGCCTCTTCCTCTACCTCGGCGGGGACGAGCCTGTCGAGTGGAGGCGCGGCGCGCCCGAGAGCCCGGTGCTGCTCTCCCTCTCCGCGGGCCGCAACCTCGTCGGCTGGGGGGGAGGCGACGGCGAGCCGTTCGCGGAGGCGGCCGCGCGCTTCGGCGACGCGCTGCTCGAGGCGGAGCGCTGGAACGCCGAGACCGGGCGGTACGACCGCTACCGGCCCGGCGCCGGAGAGCGTGAGAACACGCTCCGCGAGCTGGGCACGGGGGACGCGCTCTGGGTCGAGCTCGCCGCCGATGCGCGCTGGTGGCAGTCGGGGCTCTGGGGGACCGAGTTCGAGTACCGCGGCGAGCTCAGCGAGGAGGAGCGGCTCTCGCTGCGCGGGGAGGTGGCCGCCGTCGTGACCTTCTTCGCGGAGCGCTACGGGATCGAGCCCCCGCAGTTCACGGTGGAGTACGACCCGAACCTGGAGATCTTCGCCGGCGCGCTGCCCGGGCGGATCTTCCTGAGCAGGGAAGTGGTGGACTACGCGCTGCGCGGCGTGACGCTGGCGCACGAGTACTTCCACATCCTGCAGAGCCACTACGCGAAGGGGAGGCGCTCCCCGGCCTGGATGACCGAGGGCACCGCGACCTACGCGGGAGGTCTCTACCGGATCGCCACCCGCGGCATCACGGCCGAGCAGCTCCGCCATGCGCGGTGGCGGCACACCGGGCATGTCACGGATGGGCTGGAGGATCTCGAGCTCATCCGGCTCTTCTACCCCGGCGAGGCGCCGGTCTACAGCCTGGCCGCGATGGCCGTCGAATGGCTCGAGGGGCGCGTGGCCCCGGACGGGGACGGGGACGGGGAGGACGCCGCGCCGGAGGAGGCGGGCTGGCCGGACAGCTTCACGGAGAGCGGCGCGTACATCGAGTACTACCGGCTGCTCGCGGCCGCCGAGGAGTGGGAGGATGCGTTCCTCGGGACGTACGGCATCGCCGACGACGACTTCTACGATGTCTTCGAGGCGTATCGGAGCTCGCTCTACGCCGCGCCCGCCGCGACCGCGCCGTGATCGCGTCGACCTGACGTCCGGCGGCGCCCACGGTCGTCATCCCCCGGGCAGGCCGGTGGATCCCGTCATGCCGGGAGCGTGCGCCCCCGCCTCGCGGCGGGCGAGGACATCAGGGCAGCGGCGCCCGCCCGGCCACGAGCCGCCCGGTCGAGCTACCGGCGCGCCCGGAGGGCGATCGCCTCCTCGACGCGGGAGCGACGCCCCCGGCCCCTGATTCGCCGCGACCTGCGACTTCGCATCGGGCGCAGCGTGGAGATGCGTCGACGATCGCGTCGCGCCTCCGGGTGGACGGACGGCCGCTGCCGGGCCTTGGCGCAGCGGCTCCGCCTGCACGGCTGTCCGCCGCGGTGGTCTCGACGCGACGGTCCGGCGGGCTCTCAGCACCGGTCGGCCACCTGCGATCGCCACTCGTCGAGGGTGGCACCCAGCGCCCGGAGGGGACCAGAGGGAACGACGATCTCGATACCGCCGACGTCCTCCCCGTCGATCACCAGGTGCAGATCGGTGAGTGCCCCGGAGTCGAAGATGGGGGGTTCGAAGAAGGAGGCGTGTGCGACGTCGTAGGCGCCCAGCCATATCCCGCACGCCTCGTAGACGTTGAGCTGATAGACGGAGTCGGGAAGCTCCAGGGCGAATGCCCCGTCCGCAGCGACCCAGCCCGTGTCCGGCTCGACCCACCTCGTGAAGTCGAGGGCCACGATCCGCAACCCGGATAGCGGCGCGCCGTCCGGATCCGTGACCGTGCCGCTGACCGTTCGTCGCGGCCCCGTCGCGCACTCGGGGCGGATTTCGGATGGTTCCGCCGGCAGCCGCACGACGATCCCCCCGACGTCGGCACCGCCAACGACCACGTGCGCGGCCGCGTCGTAGTCAGTCGTGAACCCGTCCTCGCCTCCGTACCACCCCAGGAGGGGCCGTAGCGGCGGGCACCTCGTCGCCAGCGCGAGGGCATACGTTCCGTCGGCGAGTTCGAATGCGAACGTCCCGTCCACTCCCTCGGACGATGCGCGTACGCGGAGACTGCGTCGTCCCTCGGAGCCTACGGGGAACGCGTCGATGTCGATCCTCCAGCGATGCACGGGTTCGCCGTCGGGACCCACGACGACGCCACTGACGTCGCGGCGGGCGGCCACGACCTCCGCGCCGTGGGCGTCGACGATGGACTCCACGAGCTGTTCGAAGAGTTCCTCGATGCCGGGCGGCGCGCCGTCGGCGACGACGTGCCGCCGCGCCCAGGTGCCCCAGTCGGCGTCGTAGGTGAGGGAGGAGCCCGACCGCGGCTCCGCCCACCGGATGCGGGTCGATCCCCAGGCGGTCTCCCACACCGCGTCGAGCGCGAGCGGGAGGCCGGGCGGAACCCGGAAGGTGTAGCGCGTCTCGCCCGCGCGGAAGAGGCCCCCCTCCTCGAGCGGCTGGCCCACGATCGCGCGCGCGATGCCGTCCTCATCCTCCTCGAGCGGGGTGGCCTCCGCCGCCGGGTAGGCGAGGCCCGCGTGCCCGGGGTGGGGCCGCACCTCGAAGCCGTGCAGCGCGCCCCGCTCCAGGCCGGTCAGGCGGTGGCGCACCGTCGCCGCGTGGCTCCCCGGGACCGGCGTCCACCTCCCCCACGAGGGCTCCCCGGGCCTCCGCACCCGGTACGCCCAGACGACGGCGCCCGCAGGCGCCGTCGTCCACTCGAGCACCACCTCGCCGGCGGAGCCCGAGGCGAGGACGGTGAGCGCGGGTCGGACCATCCGCGGGGCCTCCGGGGCTCCCAGCCATGCGGACTCGATCACCCGGCGAACGAGCGGGTCCGGTCCCTCCCGGTCGTCGACGACGGCCGGCCCCTCCCGGGCCGTCGCCGGATCGAAGACCGCCGCGAGGCGCCCGTCCTCGTGCCGCAGGAGCAGCACGGAGACGAGCCCCGCCGGGGAGGGGATCGGGGTGAGGGCCCCGCGCACCAGCCGCAGCCCCTCCGGCACGTCGACGATGAGGGGTGCCTCGCCGGGGAGGTCGATGAGGAAGGTGCCGCCCTCCAGCGGCTGTCGGCCGGAGGAGACCTCGATGGGCGGCAGGCAGTCGGGGAGCCGGAGCGCGCCGAGGTCGCTGCGCGCGGCGCCGAGCAGGGGCGGCGGGACGCAGCCCGTGAGCGGGTTTCCGCTCAGGGAGAGGCGCGTGAGCCCCTCAAGCAGGCCGAGCTTCGAGGGGATCGCCCCCGTGAGCGAGTTGCCGGCGAGCTCGAGCCCCTCGAGCGCGGTGAGCTCGCCCAGGAGCCCGGAGATCGTCCCCGAGAGCCCCCGCCCGGCGAGGGTGATCGACCTCACGCGCGGGGGCGTCCCCCCGACCACGACGCCCTCCCACTCCGCGAGGGGGGTCTCGATACGCCAGTTGAGGGCCCCCTCGCCCGCGAGCGTCTCGGCGACCCGCAGCAGCCGCGCGCGATCCTGCTCCAGCTCCGGGTGGTCGGGGGAGCTGGCGATGGTGAGATCGCCGTAGCGGTACCACCCGCCGGGGCTGTGGCCGTCGTCGAGCGCGAGCTCCACCATCCCCAGGGGGAGCGTGTGCATCCGCCGCGGCGCCTCGCAGGCGCCGGCGCAGGCGAAGACCCGGCCCGGATCGCCCCGCACGCGCCAGAGGCGCAGCGCGGCGCCGGAGACGGCGAGATCGCCGCGGCGGTAGCGCGGGTCGGGATAGCCGCCCTCCTCGAGCGGGAAGGGGATCGTCCCCAGCGTGCGCCAGTCGCCGCCCCGGGCGCGCGCGCTCACCCAGATGTCCGCCTCGTCGTCGACCAGCTGCCAGACGCGGAGCTCGACGACGACCTCGACCTCGGGCGGGGCGACGCTCTCGGCCGAGACTTGGCGGGCGTCCTCCGCCGCCCCGCCCCGTGCCGGCTGCGCGCCCTGGCCCCCGTCGTCCCCCGTGGCGGTGAGCCGGAGGCCCGAGACCGGGTCGGGCGGCACGCCTCCCTCCGCCCACGTCACCGACTCGCTCGCGGCGCGGCCGTCGAGGGTGAAGGTGATGAGGGCGCCGCCGCGGGCTCCGCACTCGCCCGCGTGGATCGTCGCCTGCCAGAGGTAGCCGCCGGAGCCGTCCGGGGCGACGTCGGCCGTCGTGCACGAGATCCCGTCGACGAGGATCCTCACCACCGAGTCGGCCGCGTCGGCCGGTCCGTAGAGGGTCATCGGCACCGGCGCCTGGGAGAGCGCCGGCTGGACGGCGCCGAGCGCCAGGAGGGCCGCGAGGAGCATCGCTCCCGCGGATCGGATCCGGTGCCTGCCGTCGATCATGCGGCGCCCCGAGCCGTCCGCGCCCCGCAGCGGGCGCCTCTCTCCCCGTGCGGGGCCGGGAACGGCACGTCGCTGCCGCCCGGCCCCGGGCGGACGGGAGCCCGGTCCGGTCGGGGCCGGCGGCCTCTCGTCCAGGGGGTCCGCCGGGCGACGTCCCTACCCCTCGCAGGGAACGAGGCCGAGGCCCTCCAGGTCGGTGTCGACCGTCTCCCACAGGGCCGGCGGGACGCAGCCGGTCAGCGGGTTCCCGCCTAGGCGGATGACCTGGAGCCGGAAGAGATCGCCCAGCTCCGCGGGGATCTCCCCCGAGAGTTCGTTGTCGCTGAGGGAGAGCCCCCGGAGACGGAGCAGCTCGCCGAGCTCCGCGGGGATCTCCCCCGTGAGGGCGTTGCCGCTCAGCCACGGGTACCAGAGGCGCCCGAGGCCGCCCAGCTCCGCGGGGATCTCCCCCGAGAGCTCGTTCTCGTCGAGCTGGAGGGACCAGAGGTTCTCGAGCCGGCCCAGCTCCGGCGGGATGGGTCCGGAGAGGCGGTTCCGGTCGAGCCTGAGGTAGAAGAGCCGGGAGAGGTTCCCGAGCTCGGGCGGGATCGCGCCGGTGAGGTCGTTGCCGTCGAGCCGGAGATCCCGCAGCTCGCCGAGCGCCCCGAGCTCGGGCGGGATGCTGCCCGAGAGGCCGCGGGAGGGGAGCTCGAGCCTCCAGACGCGCGCCGGCTCGCCGCTCGAGGGATCGGAGACGGTGACGCCCTCCCACTCCTCGATCGGCACCCCCGCGTCCCAGTCGAGGAGCGCGTCGCCGGCGAGCAGCGCCCGGCCCGCGAGCAGGGCGGCGCAGTCGCCGACGAGGCCGGGGTTCTGCGCCGGATCCCGGACGGCCGCCCCGGACTCGCAGGCGAGCACGTTGCCGCGCAGGAGCAGGACGGGGATGCTGCCCAGCCGCCCCGGCACGACGCCGGTCAGCGCGTTCCCGCTCAGGTCGACGTAGTAGAGGCGGCGGAGGGCGC
>DAOULG010000262.1:0-6935 GCA_034420495.1 Dehalococcoidia bacterium | reverse complement strand
CGAGCGGCAGGTCGAGAAGCTCGACTACTGCTTCGTCAACGGCTGAGGGGGCTTCCTGAGCGAGATGTGCTCGCTGGTCCTCGGGAAGGACCCCTCGTAGACCGATGAAGAGGAAGCAGGAGGCGCCGGAGGGCGCGCGCGCTGACGGAGGCTGTTCCGGGTGAGCGAGGAGTACCTGTTCCCCCTTCCCGTGCCGGGCGTGATCACCCGGCCGTTCTGGGACGGGCTGAAGGAGCACCGCCTGCTGGTGCAGCGCTGCCGCGCGGGGGGGTGCCTCGTCCACTACCCGCGGGAGTTCTGCCCGGTCTGCTACTCCGACGATTTCGAGTGGGAGGAGATGTCGGGCCGCGGACGCGTGCACGCCTTCACCGTCGTGCACCGCGCCGCCCACCCGGTCTTCCAGCAGGAGAAGACGCCGTACGTCTTCGCCCTGATCCGGCTCGACGAGGGTCCGATGCTGACCTCCAACGTCGAGGGGATCGATCCCGACGACGTGGAGATCGAGATGCCGGTCGAGGTCTACTTCGACGACGTGACCCCGGAGGTCACGCTCCCGAAGTTCCGCCCTGCCCGGCGCTAGAAGGGTGGGAGGCGCAGTCCCGCCCCGGCTCATGAGTGTCCAGGAATGTCGTCTCACCCCGAAACGGATCGGGGCGCGACCAGCGAGGGGAGTTGCCGGATGAAGGTTGCGTACGTCTTCAGCACGTCGGGTCACACGGCGAGCTACAAGCTCGGGCAGATGATCCTGCCTCAGCTGGAGGCCGACGGGCATGGAGTCGAGGTGGTCGGGATGATGTTCTTCGACGACAACACCTTCATCCTGCGCCGCGGCGATCCGATGGGGGAGCGCCTGGCGAAGCAGGCGGCCGAGAAGAACATCCTGCTGATGATGTGCGACGGCTGCGCGCTGGAGCGCGGGCTCGCCACCGGCGGCACCTGGCCGGAGAAGAGCGTCGCCGAGGGGACCGTCGACGGGGTCCACGTCGGCTGCTTCCCCGACCTCTACCAGGCGCTCGCCGGCAACCCGCCGGATCACGTGATCTCGCTCTAGGACGTGCGGGCCGGAGAGGCGGGCGAGGAGGAGCCGGTGCCGGGGGTGAGGGAGGAGCTCGTCGACGGGGGGATCGCCCTCGTCACGCTCGACTTCCCCCCGGTGAACGCGCTCACGCCGGAGGCATTCCTCGACATAACCGCCACTTTCGACTCCTTCCTGGCGCGACCCGAGGTCCGGGTCTGCGTGCTCACCGCCGAGGGGCAGCGCGCCTTCTGCGCGGGCGTCGACGTGCGCAGCCGCCTCCCCGAGGGCGAGACGCAGGCGAGCCCGGGGGCGCACTACCGCCGGGCGCGCGAGACCTTCAACGCGATCTACGAGAGCGCCGTCCCCGTCATCGGGGCGATCAACGGTCCCGCGCTGGGCGCCGGCCTCGCCATCGCCGCCTCCTGCGACTACCTGGTGGCCTCGACGCGCGCGAGCTTCGGCCTGCCGGAGATCGACGTCGGGCTGCTCGGCGGCGCCCGGCATCTGCAGCGTCTCTTCCCCCAGGGGGTGACGCGGCGGATGCACTACACGGCCGAGCGGGCGAGCGCGGAGGAGGCGCACCGCCTCGGCGCCGTGCACGCCGTCGTCGAGCCCGACCGGCTCGTCGCGGCGGCGCTCCAGGAGGCGCGCGACGTCGCCGCGAAGATGCCGACGGGGATCCGCCTCGCCAAGGAGACGCTCAACCAGATCGAGTGGATGGATCTGAAGGCCGGCTACCTCTACGAGCAGACGCGCACGGAGATCCTCCAGCAGACCGAGGACGCGGCGGAGGCGAAGCGCGCCTTCCTCGAGCGCCGCCCGCCCCGCTTCACGGGACGGTAGGCGCGCGCCGGCGCGCCCGTCACGCCGTGATCGGGCCGTGTGCCCCGGCGGAGGGGGACTCCCGGCGCGCCCGCGCGGCCGCCGCCTGCTCGGCGGCGTGGTAGGAGCTCCGCACCAGCGGGCCCGCCTCCACGTGGGCGAATCCGAGGGTGAGCGCGTACTCGCGCAGCGCCTCGAATTCCTCCGGGCGCCAGTAGCGGTCGACCGGCAGGTGCTTGGGCGTCGGGCGCAGGTACTGCCCCACCGTCAGCAGGTCGCAGCCCTGCGCGCGCAGCTCCTCGAAGGTGCGGTGGAGCTGCTCCGCGCTCTCGCCGAGGCCGACCATCAGCCCCGACTTGGTCAGCATCGCCGGGTCGATCTCCTTCACGCGGCGCAGCAGCTCGAGGGAGCGGTCGTAGCGGCCCTTCGGCCGCACGCGCGGGTAGAGCTCGGGGACGGTCTCGGTGTTGTGGTTGAGGACGGCGGGCCGGGCCCCCACCACCGTCGCGAGCGCCTCGCGGTCGCCCTCGAAGTCCGGGATCAGCACCTCCACCTCACAGCCGGGGCGGCGGTGGCGGATCGCGCGGATGCAGGCGGCGAAGATCGAGGCGCCGCCGTCCGCGACGTCGTCGCGGTTCACGGAGGTGATCACCGCGTAGTCCAGTCCGAGCCTCTCGACCGACTGCGCGAGGCGCAGCGGCTCGAGCTGGTCGATGGCGCCGGGCCGGCCGGAGGTCACGGCGCAGAAGCCGCAGGCGCGCGTGCAGACGTCGCCCAGGATCATGAAGGTCGCGGTGCCCGAGTTGAAGCACTCGCCGATGTTGGGACAGCGCGCCTCCTCGCAGACGGTGTGAAGCGATCCCTCGCGCAGCAGGAGGCGGATCTCCTCGAAGCGCTCCCCGGAGGGGAAGCGCGCCCGGAACCACGGCGGCTTTCGCTCGCGGGGGGCGGCGCGGCTCTCGGCCGGGGCGCGCGTCACGGTCCCGCGACCCCCGCGGCGAGGGGGCTCGCCGACCTCGCGGCGGCCGGTGGGGCGAGCGCCGCGTCGAATCTCCGCTCGAAGGCGGCGGCGAGCGTCTCCTCCGCCTCGCCCGGTGGCACGGGGCGGCCGAGCGCGCACTCGAGCGACGTCACGCCGGCGTCGCGGATGCCGCAGGGGACGATCGCGTCGAACCAGCCGAGGTCGACGGAGACGTTGAGCGCGAGCCCGTGCGTGGAGACCCCCCGCCGGATGCGGACGCCGACGGCCGCGATCTTCTCGGGGGTGCCGTCGGGCCGGCCGGGGGCCGTCCAGACGCCGGGCCGGCCCCGAAGGCGCCGGGCGGCGACGCCCCAGCGGCCGAGCGCGTCGATCACGGTCGCCTCGAGCGCGCGCACGTAGTCCCCGGCGCGCAGCCCGCGGCGCCGGAGGTCGAGAATCGGGTAGGCGACGAGCTGCCCGGGCCCGTGGAACGTGATGTCCCCGCCGCGATCGACGTGCTCCAGATCCGCTCCCCGCGAGGCGAGCTCGCCGGCGCTCACCAGCAGGTGTTCGAGGCCGCCCCCGCCGCGCGCGCCCACGGTGTAGACGGGGGCGTGCTCGAGCAGCGCGAGCCGCTCCGGGCCCCGGCCGGAGGCGAGCGCGGCGTGCGCCTCGCGCATCCACGCCAGGGCGTCGGCGTAGGCGATCGTGCCGAAGCGCTCGAGGAGGACGGGGGTCGCCACGGCGGTAGCGTACCTCACGGGCGCGGCCGGTGGGGTAAAGTGTTCTCCCCCCTGGCGGCGGTGCCGCCTCGCGGCGGGGGAGCGATCTCCGCGGTGCTCGCGACCGGTTGTGTTCGGCGCCGCGTGGAACGGGTGGGGCGATGGCGACTGTCGACAGGAGCCCGGCGGAGGCTCGCGTCCCGGAGACCGGGGCGGGGTCGCACGCGGGCTCCGACTCGAACGGTGCCGAGCCCGCCGCCGCCCCGGCGGAGGGCCGCGATCTGGCGCGCGTGATCGACGAGCTCGAGACGATCGACTGGCTGGAGTCGCTCCGCGACGTCCACCACGCGCGCGGCAGCGAGCGGGTGTCGGCGCTGCTGCGCGATCTGCAGATCGAGGCGCAGCGGCTCGGGGCCCAGCTGCCGGTGACCTCGCAGACGCCCTACGTGAACACGATCCCCACCGGGCGCCAGCCGGACTACCCGGGCCACTCCGCGATCGAGCGGCGCATCAAGAGCGTGGTGCGCTGGAACGCGATGGCGATGGTCGTCGAGGCGAACGCCGCCTCGGACGGGATCGGCGGCCACATCTCGACCTACGCCTCGGCGGCGACCCTCTACGAGGTCGGCTTCCAGCACTTCTTCCGCGGGCCCGACCATCCGGCAGGGCCCGATCTCGTCTACTTCCAGGGGCACGCGTCGCCGGGGATCTACGCGCGGGCGTACGTGGAGGGGCGGCTCTCCGCGGAGCAGATGAACAACTTCCGCCGGGAGCTCGCCGAGGGCGGCGGGCTCTCCTCGTACCCCCACCCGTGGCTGATGCCCGAGTTCTGGCAGTTCCCGACCGTCTCGATGGGCCTGGGCCCCCTGCTCGCGGCGTACCAGGCGCGCTTCCTCCGCTACCTCGACGACCGGGGCCTGCGCGAGGAGACGGGGCGGCGTGTCTGGGCCTTCGTCGGCGACGGCGAGTTCGACGAGCCGGAGGCCCTGGCCGCCGTGTCGATGCCCTCCCGCGAGAAGCTCGACAACCTGATCTTCGTCGTCAACTGCAACCTGCAGCGGCTCGACGGACCGGTGCGCGGCAACGGCAGCATCGTGCAGGAGCTCGAGGCGATCTTCCGCGGCGCCGGGTGGAACGTGATCAAGGTGCTCTGGGGTCGCGACTGGGACGCGCTGCTCGAGCGCGATCACGACGGCCTCCTGGCCCGCCGGATGCGCGAGGTGATCGACGGCGAGTACCAGAAGTACGTCGTCGCGGGCGGCGCCTACGTCCGCGAGCACTTCTGGGGAACGGATCCGCGCCTGCTCGCGATGGTCGAGCACCTCTCCGACGACGAGCTCTGGCGGATGACGCTCGGCGGCCACGACCCCGAGAAGGTCTACGCCGCCTACAAGGCCGCGGTGGAGCACACCGGATCGCCGACGGTGATCCTGGCCCGCACCATCAAGGGCTACGGGCTCGGCGAGGCCGGCGAGGGCCGCAACGTCACGCACCAGCAGAAGAAGCTCAACGCCGAGGAGCTGCTCCAGTTCCGCGACCGCTTCGACGTCCCGCTCTCCGACGACGAGGTTGAGAACGCGCCCCTCTACCGCTTCCCGGAGGACTCCGAGGAGTGGCGCTACCTGACCGAGCGCCGCCGCGCCCTGGGAGGCGCGCTGCCGCAGCGCCGCGCCGCGATGGAGCGCCTGGAGATCACCGATGCGGACTTCTTCGAGGAGTTCCTGGAGGGGACCGGCGACCGCACCGCCTCGACGACGATGGCGCTCGTGCGCCTGCTCTCGAAGCTCATCCGCGACCCCGACATCGGTCAGCGCGTGGTGCCGATCGTCCCCGACGAGGCGCGGACCTTCGGGATGGAGGCCTTCTTCCGCCAGTTCGGCATCTACTCGCACGTGGGGCAGCTCTACGAGCCGGTCGACCGCGAGAGCCTCCTCTACTACAAGGAGTCGGACGACGGGCAGATCCTCGAGGAGGGGATCACCGAGGCCGGCGCCATGGCGTCGTTCACGGCGGCGGCCACCGCCTACGCCACGCACGGCATCAGCATGGTCCCCTTCTACATCTACTACTCGATGTTCGGCCCGCAGCGGGTCGGCGACCTGATCTGGGCGGCGGCGGACGCGCGGGCGCGCGGCTTCCTCGTCGGCGCCACGGCCGGCCGCACGACGCTCAACGGCGAGGGGCTGCAGCACCAGGACGGGCACAGCCACGTCCTCTTCTCGGTCGTGCCGACGGTGCGCGCCTACGACCCGGCCTACGCCTACGAGATCGCCGTGATCGTGCGCGACGGGATCCGCCGCATGTACGGCGAGGGCCGGGAGGAGTTCTACTACCTCACCGTCGGCAACGAGAACTACGCGCAGCCTCCGATGCCGGAGCCGCGGAGCGAGGTCGAGGAGGGGATCCTCCGCGGGATGTACCTCTTCCGCGCCTCCTCCCTCGACGACGCCGACGCGCCGACCGTGAAGCTGCTCGGCTCGGGTGCGCTGCACAAGGACGTCGTGACGGCGCAGCGGATCCTCGGGGAGGAGTACGGCGTCGCCGCCGACGTCTGGTCGGTCACGAGCTACTCGGAGCTCCGCCGCGAGGCCGCCGCGGCCGAGCGCTGGAACGTCCTGCATCCCGCGGAGGAGCCGCGCGTTCCCTACGTCACCCGCTGCCTCAGCGGCCCGGGCGTGGTCGTCGCGGTCACCGACTACGTCAGGGAGCTGCCGGACTCGATCGCGAAGTGGGTGCCGGGCCCCCTGGTCTCGCTCGGCACCGACGGCTTCGGGCGGAGCGACACGCGCGAGGCGCTGCGCGACCACTTCGAGGTCGATCACCGCTGGGTGATCGTCTCGGCCCTGACGGCCCTGGCGCGCCAGCGGCGCGTGCCGCACGAGCTCGTCGAGCGGGCGATCGCCGAGCTCGGGGTCGACCCGGAGAAGCCAGACCCGGTGCGTCTCTAGCGGCGCGGCCCCCGCGCCGCCGGCGCCGGGGGATGCCCGGGAGCGCTCCATCGCGGAGAATCCCGCACGGCCGCGCCGCGCGCCCGGCCGGATCGGATGAAGGGGTGAGATGGCCATCGAATTCGCTCTGCCCGAGCTCGGAGAGGGCATCGAGGAGGCGGACGTCCTCCGGGTGCTCGTCTCCCCCGGCGACGCCGTCGAGGTCGAGCAGGGCGTCATCGAGGTCGAGACCGAGAAGGCGACCCTCGAGGTCCCCGCGCCCGCCGCCGGGCGCATCGGCGAGGTGCGCGTCGCGAGCGGCGAGACGATCCGCGTCGGGCAGGTGATCGTCACCATCGAGGAGACCGGCTCCGCGGCCGCGGAGGAGGCCTCGCCGGCCGCCCCCGAAGCGGCGGCGCCCCCGCCCGCCCCGGAGCCCGCCCCCGAGCCGGAGCCCGAGCCGGAGCCCGCGCCGGAGCCCGCGC
>DAOULG010000261.1:0-6812 GCA_034420495.1 Dehalococcoidia bacterium | reverse complement strand
GCGCTCGTCCTCGCGCTCGCCGCCGCCGCGTGCGGGGGCGGCGGGGAGCCCGCGCAGCCGCCCGCCACGCCCGCCGCGGCGGCCCCCGCGCCCGCCGCGACGCCGACCGCGGCGCCGACTCAGGCCGCCGCGCCGACCCCGACGGCGGTGCCCGCGGCGACGCCGCAGGCAACTTCGCAGGCGACCCCGACCGCGACGCCCGCGCCCGCGGCGCGATCGCTTGCGGGCGTTCGCGGGATCGTGGATCCCGCAAACAGCGGCTGGCCCAGGGAGGTCGAGGGGCTCAACGGGGTCGTGAGCATCCCCGCCAAGCCGCTTCGCATCATCACCGCCTCGGTCGGGCACGACGAGATGACGCTCGCGATCGTCCCGAACGACCGGCTCGTCGCGGTCGGGTCTGCGACGAAGAACGAGACCTACTCCAACGTCGCGGCGCTGGTCCAGGAGAAGGCGGAGATCACGCGCGATCCGGAGGTGATCATCGCGCAGTCCCCGGACGTGGTCGTGACGAGCCCGTTCATGTCGATCGAGGTCGTCGAGGCGCTCGGGCGCGCAGGCATCGCCGTCGTCCAGACGGAGCTCGAGCAGGGCCCCGAGGCGCGCATCAACGCGATCCTGCTCATGGGCTACATCTACGGCGAGGAGGAGCGCGCCTTCTTGTTCGCCGACGAGGTGCAGGCGCGCTACGACGCGCTCGTCGAGGTCACCTCCGCCCGGGAGCCCCGGCCGCGCGTGCTCGCGGTGACGCAGTACTCGGACAGCCTCTGGGTCGCGGGCGGCGGCTCGACCGAGGGGGGCGTGATCACGGCCGCCGGCGGCCTCAACGCGGCCGAGGAGGCGGGCATCGCAGGGAACCAGACGACCAGCCTCGAGGGGCTCATAGCGATGGCGCCGGAGGTGATCATCATCCCGCAGCCGCGCGAGTTCGGCGCGGAGGAGTTCCGGCAGAGCCTGCTCGAGCACGAGGCGCTCTCAGAGCTCCCCGCCATCCGGAGCGGGGACGTCTTCGTCGTCGAGAGCAAGCACTTCACGACGCTCTCGTACTGGAACATCCGCGGGGCGGAGGATCTCGCGCGGATGCTGTGGCCCGGAGACTTCCCGGGGCCGCCCCCGGCCTCCTTCAGCCTGGCGGAGTAGGAGGCGGCGTGAGCGCGAACGGCGACTCCCCCCGCGCGGTCGAGGCCCGGGCGCTCTCCTTCAGCGTCGAGGCGAGGCGCCTGCTCGACGGCGTCGACCTCAGGGCCGCGCGCGGGCAGTTCGTCGGGCTCATAGGGCCCAACGGCGCCGGCAAGTCGACGCTGCTGCGGACGCTCTCGGGGGTGCTGCGCCACCAGGAGGGGTCGGTCTGGCTTGAGGGATCGGAGCTCCGCTCGCTTCAGACGCGGGAGGTGGCCGGCCTCCTCGCGCTGGTGCCGCAGATCGCCCCCTACACGCAGGGGTTCACGGCCTTCGAGCTGGTGCTGATGGGGCGCTACCCGCACCTGGGCCGGTTCGAGGTGGAGGGGCGATCCGACGAGCGCATCGCCCGCGAGGCGCTGCGCCTCACCGAGGCGGAGGAGTTCGCCCCGAGGACGCTGGAGACGCTCTCCGGGGGCGAGCGCCAGCGCATCTTCCTGGCGCGGGCGCTCGCGCAGCAGACGGGGATCCTCCTGCTCGACGAGCCGACCTCGAACCTCGACGTCCTGCACCAGCTCACGATCCTCGGGCTCGTGCGGCGCTCGGTCGACGCCGGGCTGACCGCGATCGCGGCGATCCACGATCTCAACCTCGCGGCCCGCTACTGCGACCGGCTCGTCGTCCTGAGCGAGGGGCGGGTGCTGACCGAGGGGGCGCCGGAGGAGGTGCTGACCCCGGAGACGATCGAGGCGGCCTTCGGGGTGCGCTCCGCCGTCTACCGGGAGCCGGCGACGGGCGCGCTCGCGGTCAGCCTCATAGGACCGGCCTGAGGAGCCCCGCCCGGCGCCGTCCCGTCAGCCGCTCGGCCCCCGGAGCCACGCGAGGTCGAAGCCCCGAAGGTCGTCGATGCGCCAGTCGACGTCCGGCGCCTCGCCGCCGCCGACGAGCGCGACGCGCATCCCCGCGCCCCGGGCGGAGGCGACGCCCGCCGCGGCGTCCTCGACGGCGATGCACCCTGCGGGCGGGACGCCGAGCCCGCGCGCCGCCTCCAGGTAGATCTCGGGGTCGGGCTTCCCCGAGGTCACCTCGTCTCCGGCGACGCTGTGGCGGGCGTAGCCGGCGAGCCCGGCCCCCTCGAGTCCGGCGTCGACCCAGGCGCGGGGGGAGGAGCTCGCGACGGCGAGTGGGATCCCCGCCGCGTCGAGGCGCCGCAGGAGCCCGCGCGCGCCCGGGATCAGCGCGATGCCCCTCCGGTAGCGCGCGAGCATCTCGGAGTCGTAGCGCGCGGTGAGGTCGTCCGGGAGCAGGTCGACGTCGTCACGTGCGCGGAGCCCGGCCCAGGTGTCCTCGATCGTCTGCCCCAGGCTCCGCTCGTGATCCTCCGGGGTCCAGGCGATCCCCTCCCCGGCGAGGAGGTCGCGCAGCACGTCGTAGTGGACGGGCTCGGAGTCGAGCAGCACTCCGTCCATGTCGAAGACGATCGCGGCCGGCATCGGCGCCTCCCGGGACGAGCGTACATCCCGCAGGGGAGGGGCCGGGCCCGGACGCGACCGGGGGGCGGCGTATCGCGCCGCCCCCCGGCTGCTCGGTCCGCTCGCGGCCGTCCCGCGCTAGGCGGGTACGACCGTGTCGTACTCGATGAACGGGTAGACCCGCGGCGACCAGTCGACGACGGCGGGACGCCAGCCGGTGAGGCCGACCGACTCGAGCGTCCACATCGCAGGCGGGTCGGCCGCCGCGATCACCGAGGTGTCGCCGTAGAGCTCGCGCCGCTTCTCGTCGTCGATCTCCGAGACGGCGGCGTCGTGCGCGGCCTCCCACTCCGGGTTGTCGTAGAACTTCCCGGGGTTGCTCTTGCGGTACCACGTCATCGCGAAGGAGACCTCCGCGGCGAAGCAGGACCACGGGCTGTAGTGGATCGGCGCGCGCTGCTTGTTGCCGTAGAGGCCGTCGCGCCAGACGTTCAGCTCGATCGGGATCACGTTGGTGCCGATCCCGATGTCGTTGAGGTAGCCGGCCGAGGCCTCGGCGAAGGGCTTCGTCTCCGGCTGGTACGGCGAGACGAACTCGAAGTCGATGTCGAAGCCGTTCGGGAAGCCGGCGTCGGCGAGGAGCCGGCGCGACTCGTCCGGGTCGTAGCCGAAGGCCTCGAGCCGGTCGGTGAATCCGAAGATCCCCTCCGGCGCGAGCTGCGAGCGGATCGGCTGCGTCCGCCCGGACCAGATCGTGTCGATGATCGTCGGCACGTCCAGCGAGTGGCAGATCGCCAGCCGCACGCGCACGTCGGAGGTCGGGCCCTCGAAGTACTCGATGTCCCACCCGAGCTGGCTCGTCGACCGGCCCCCCGAGACCGTCACGTCCGGGAAGGCCGAGACGCGGTCGGCCTCGATCGTCGGGATCGCCGCGACGATGTCGACCTCGTTCGTCTCGAAGGCGGCGATGCGCGTCGTCTGCTCCGGGATCTGGAAGGCGGTGATCTGGGTCACCCCCGCGTTCCCGTGCCAGGACGTCGCGCTCGCCGTCATGTCGGTCCGCGCGTCGGAGAAGGCGTCCACGACGTACGACCCGGTACCGGTGCCGTTCTGCGCCTGGTGGGCGGGACCCCGCGCCGGATCCTCGAAGATGTGCTTCGGGATCGTCAGCACGAACATCGAGCGGCGCGGCATGATCGGGTCGAGGGACTTCGTCTTGACGGCGACCGTCTGGTCGTCGACGACGCGCGTCGACTCGACGGTGCCGACCCGCGAGATCAGCCGCGACCCGTTGTCGGGGTTGCCGTAGTAGTCGTGGCTGAACTTGACGTCGGCGGCCGTCATCTTCGTCCCGTCGGACCACTCCGCCTCGTTGAGGGTGAAGATCCATTCCAGGTTCGCCTGGTCCAGCTCCCAGGACTGGGCGAGGTGGGGGATCACGTTGAAGTCGCGGTCGAGCCGCGTCATCGCGTCGTAGATGCCCCAGAAGATGTCGTCGGAGGCCGCCGTCGAGCTCGGGTCGAGCGAGGGCGGCTGCCCGCTGGCGCCGTTCCTCAGGTGGAGCGACTTCGCCACCTCGGTCGGCGTCGCCGTCGCGGCCGCCGCCGTCGGAGCCGCCGGCGCCTGGGTGGCCGCCGGCGCCGCCGCGGCGTCGTCATCGTCGTCGTCGCCGCAGCCGATCACGGCCGCGGTGGCGAGTCCGACCCCGCCCAGCGTCGCCCCGCGCAGGAAGGCGCGCCTCGAGACGCCCCCCGCTACCAGCGCATTCCATCTCTCCATCTGTCCCACCCCTCCCGGGCGCCCGCGGCCCCAGCGCAGCGGGGGCGGCGGGCCCGCCCCTTGCGTCAGGGTCGGATCAGGCACGATCCGCCCCTCTTTGTCAATACGAGCGTCGTACGCGCCGCGGATTCCCGTTCCCGCCCCCGGCCGGGCGGAGCGGGGCGGCGCTCCTCCGCCGCGGCGCCGTGCCGGTCCGCGGCCGCCCTCCACACGGCGCCGCCCGGGCGCGCTACGCTGGCCGGACGCGGCCGGGGCGCGCGCGGGAGGGGGTGAGTCAGATGGCACGGACGATCGCCGACCTCGAGATCGGGGAGTGCCTCCCGCCGCAGAGGCGGGAGGTCAGCGCCGAGTGGGTGGCGCGCGACGCCGCCTTCAAGGGGGACGAGAACCCCTGGTACTCGGGGCCCTCGCCCTGGGGCGGGCCGGTCGCGCCGGTCACCCTCACCAACGCCGACTTCAACTTCTTCCTGCGGGACGCCGGGATAGAGATGTCCCGGCTGATCCCCGTCCACGTCGCGCACGAGTACTTCGGGCCGCTCCCGGTCG
Organism: Dehalococcoidia bacterium; assembly: GCA_034420495.1. Lineage (GTDB taxonomy): Bacteria > Chloroflexota > Dehalococcoidia > UBA2979 > UBA2979 > VYDC01. Next base: position 1,899 of record DAOULG010000261.1, on the reverse strand, counting down.
GAAGCGTCATCGAGACGACCTGCACCGTGGTCGAGCGCTCGGAGTCGCGCGGCCGCGAGCGGGTCACCTTCGAGTTCGTGACGCGGGACGAGCAGGGCCGGATGCTCGTCCGGCAGCGGGACACGATCCTGCGCATGCCGGCCGCGGGGGAGGGGTAGCGATGGCGGCCTCAGCGGAGGCGGGGCCCGGGACGGCGCTCCCCGAGCTGCGCGTGCGGGCGCAGAACGTGCAGGCGCGCTCCGGCCGGACCGAGGAGGAGAACATCCACGACGACGCCACGGCGCAGCGCCTGGGCTTCCAGCGCGGCTTCGTCGCCTTCGGTCAGTCGCTCGGCTGGATGTCGAGGATGCTGCTCTCCTACTTCGGGCCCTCCTACGTCGAGACGGGGCGCTTCGAGTGCCGCTTCCGCGCGCCGATCTTCGACGACGACGACGTCTCCGTCCGGGGCGAGATCACCGGGCGCCTCGAGGAGGAGGCGGGCGTCCGCCTGGTCTGCGACGTCTGGATCGAGAAGGAGGACGGCACGCGCGCCGTCGTCGGCACCGCGAGCGCCGTCGTCTCCGGGGACGGCCCCGGGGACTGAGGCGGCCGCCCGCTCAGGCGCCCTGCCCCGGCGGGCCCAGGCCCTCGTAGCGGACCCCGGTGAGCTCCTCCGAGAGCTCCCAGAGGCGCCGCGCCGACTCCTCGCCGTGCGAGGCGTCGGACGAGGAGACGCGCACCGGGTGCCCCGACCACTCCAGGAGCCCGCGCGGGCCGTAGTACTCCCCGCCCCGCGCCGCGGGATCGACCGCCGCGCGGAGCGTCGGGAGGGCGCCCATCGCGGCGTCCTGGATGAGGGAGCCTACGACCCGGAACGCCGCCCGCCAGTACCAGCGCCGGAGGAGATGGCGGCCGAGCTCGGTCGTGGCGACCCCGGGGTGCGCCGCGAGCGAGAGCGGGCCCGAGCCCGCGCGCTCGAGGCGCCGGTGGAGCTCGTAGGCGAAGAGCAGGTTGAGGAGCTTCGAGCGGTAGTAGGCGGCGGACGGACGGTAGCCGCCCCGCTCGTAGTGGAGGTCGTCCAGGTCGAGGCGCGCGCGGCGGTGCCCGACGCTGCTCACCGTCACGACCCGCGCCGCCTCGGCCCGGAGCAAGGGCTGGAGCAGCCGCCCCGTCAGCGCGAAGTGCCCCAGGTGGTTCGTCCCGGCGTGGAGCTCGAAGCCGTCCTCGGTGCGCCCCTGCGGCATCGCCATGATTCCGGCGTTGTTCACGAGCAGGTCGAGGCGGGGATGGCGCTCCGAGAACTCGCCCGAGAAGCGCTCCACCGAGGCGAGGCTCGCGAGGTCGAGCGCCATCAGCTCCGCGCGCGCGCCCGGCGCGCGGGCCCGGAGCGCGCCGAGCGCCCGCTCTCCCCGCTCCTGAGACCGGCAGGCGAGCACCGTCTCGGCTCCCCGCCGCGCGAGCTCCGTCGCGGTCTCGAGCCCGATGCCGCTGCTCGCCCCGGTCACGACGGCGATCCGCCCGGAGAGGTCGGGGATCTCCGCCGCCGTCCAGCGCTCGCCCCTGGATCGCATCACCGCGCCCCCCTTCCTCCCGCGCGCCGCCGGCCCGGGCCGCGCCGGGGATCGTACGTCGCGCCCAGCCGGCCGCTCCCGCTCAGGGGGGCAGGCGGACGATGCGCACGCCGGGCGCCTCGAAGGCGACCGGCCAGCCGGAGAAGCGCTCCGCCACGCCGGCCCCGTGCCGCCTCCGCTCCTCGGAGCCCAGGTAGACGTGCGTCACGCCGCGCTCCTGAAGCAGGCGCCGCACCTCGGGGGTGGCGCCCTCGCCGTAGGCGCGCGCGACGAGCGCGGTGAGCTCCGCGAGCCCCGGCTCGCGCCGCCACTGCAGCTGGTGCCCCGGCCAGCCGAGGAGCGTCGGGAC
>DAOULG010000260.1:0-17522 GCA_034420495.1 Dehalococcoidia bacterium | reverse complement strand
CACGGCGCCCTCGGACCGTGCCGCGCAGACGCGTGTCACCGCCTCGACGCCGTGCGCCGCGGCGGCTTCGCGCATCGCCCCCGCGACCGCCTCCGCCCCGTCGGTGACGAAGGCCGCCACGGCCGAGCCTCCGCCCGAGAGATAGACCCCGTGCGCGCCCGCGGCGCGCGCGGCCGTGAAGATCGCCGGCATCGCCGGGAAGATCGGCGCCCGCGCCGGCTGGTGCAGCACGTCCTCGGTCGCCACCGCGAGCATCTCGAAGCGGCGCTCGGCCAGGGCGGCGACGAGCAGGGCGGCTCGCCCGATGTTGTGCACCGCCTGGTTGCGGGTCAGCCGCTCCGGAAGGCGGGCGCGCGACTCGGCGGTCGGCATGGAGAAGCGGGGGACCAGGAGCGCGATGCGCAGCCCCTCCGGCGGATCCAGACCGAGCCGGTGCACCTCCCCCTCGTCCACGCCCTCGGCGATCACGATCTGCAGCCCGCCGAGGAGCGCGGGCGCCGCGTTGTCGGCGTGGCCCTCGAGGCGGGTCGCCACACTCAGCAGGGCGTCGGTCGACCGCTCGCCCTCGAGCAGCGCGTCGGCGGCGACCACGCCCGCGACGTGGGCCGCCGCCGAGAGGCCGAGGCCCCGGCCGACGGGGATGTCGCCCTCCACCCGCACGCGCACGCCGGGGGGCGCGGCCTCCCCCGCCAGCTGGTAGAGCGCCCGCACGCCCGCCGCCGCCATGCGCTCGAGCGGGGGCTCGGGGGCCGGGAGGGGGCGGTCGTCGGGGGTGATGGTGAAGCGCACCCGCCAGTCGAGCGCGACGCCGAGGCTGTCGAAGCCCGGCCCGAGGTTGGCGGAGGTCGCGGGGACCTCGACGGTCGCGCTGCGGGGCGGATCGCCGACCATGCGAGAGAGTGTAGACACCACCCCCCGAGGGAGGAAGGCGGCCCGCGGGCGGCGCGGATCCGGCGTCAGCGCCCGGACGCTCCGGGAGGCGTCGCCGCCCCGGGCGCGCCGAGCCGCTCCCACGCGCGGTCCGCCAGCGACGACGGCGCCTCCCGCGCGTCGAGCACGAGCCACCGCGCCGGGTCTTCCTCGGCGAGCGCCCGGTAGCAGGCCCGCACGCGCTTGTGGAAGGCGAGCGTCTCCCCCTCCAGGTAGTCGCCCGCCTCGCCGCCCCGCGCCAGCCCCTCCTCGGGCGCGATGTCGAGGAGCAGCGTGAGGTCGGGCGAGAGCCCGCCGGTTGCGGCCCGGTTGACCCCCTCCACCAGGGCGCGGTCGAGTCCGCGTCCGCCGTGCTGGTAGGCGATCGTCGAGTCCTGGTAGCGATCGCAGATCACCAGCGCCCCGCGCTCGAGCGCCGGGCGGAGCACCTCGACGACGAGCTGCGCCCGCGCCGCCGCGAAGAGGAGCAGCTCCGCCTCCGGAACCGGCGGCGGCGCGCCCGGGCCGGGGCCGAGGAGGGCCTGCCGGAGGCGCTCCCCGAGCGCCGTGCCGCCCGGCTCGCGGCACGCCTCGACCTCGAGGCCGGCCTCGCGGGCGCGGTCGTGGAGCGCCGCCGCGAGCGTGCTCTTCCCGGCGCCCTCCCCGCCCTCGACGGTGACGAGCAGGCCCCGGCGGCCCCGGGCGGTGCTCATCCCTCCTCGGCGTCCGCGTCGGCGTCGGGATCGTCCCACGCCGCCCACGGCTCCGGCCTCTCCCCGGCCATCACGGTGATGCGGCGATAGGGCTCGCGGCCGCGGGAGACCGAGCGCAGCCCGTGCCGGGAGACGAGTTCATGCTGCACGCGGCGCAGGTAGGCACCCTGCGGGGAGAGCTCGACGCTGCGCCTCCCGTGCAACGAGACCGTCGCGATCGCCATCTCCGCCTCGCGGAGCGCCTGCGTCGTCGGGTCGGCGGCGACGCCTGAGCCGCGCATCGCGAGCAGCGACTGCTCCATCTGCGCGACCGTGTTGTTGCGGAGCACCAGCACCGGGACGCCCAGCGACTCCGCCTCGCGCAGCGGGCCGCTGCGGCGGCGGTAGTAGGGGCGCAGCGTCATGACGGCATCCGCCTCACGGAGGCTGTCGACCACCGCAGCCTCCGAGCGCGTGCTCGTGATCGCCTGCTGGAGCCGCGTCCGGCTGACCCCGTAGGGGAGGATGCGGCGCTTCGGGGCGGCGGCAGCGCGGGCCCCCGCCGGGGCCGCGGCCCCGCCCTCGGGGGCGGGGCCGGCGCGCCCGCGCGCGGGGGGGGTCGTCCACTCCCCCGGGGCGGATCCCGTCACGCCATCCGTCGCCGACCGCTCGCCCAGCGGCCTGACCGGCGCGCGCTCCACCGACTCCACCTCGCCGGCCACGCCGAGCGTGCGAAGCTCCGCCTCCGCCGCGAAGCCGCGCAGGAGCGCATCGACGGTGCCGGCGAGTTCGCCGTGCACCTGGACCCGGTGGAAGCTCTGGATCTCGACGAGCGCGTCGAAGGTGGGGGGCGCGCGCCGCTCCAGGACCGTCTTCTGAGTCCCGCGGCGGCGGGCCTCGTCGTCGCCGAGTGTGACCGACTCGATGCCGCCGATGAGATCGGAGAGCGTGGGGTTCTGCATCAGGTTGGCGAGCGTGTTCCCGTGCGCCGTCCCGATCAGCTGCACGCCCCTCTCGGCGATCGTCCGCGCCGCCTCGGCCTCGCGCTCGGTCCCGATCTCGTCGATCACGACGACCTCGGGCATGTGGTTCTCGACCGCCTCGATCATCACCTCGTGCTGGAGTTCGGGGCGGGGCACCTGCATGCGCCGGGCGCGGCCGATGGCGTGGTGCGGGATGTCGCCGTCGCCGGCGATCTCGTTCGAGGTGTCGACGATCACCACGCGCCGCTCCAGATCGTCGGCCAGGATCCGCGCCAGCTCGCGGAGCATCGTCGTCTTGCCGACGCCGGGGCGGCCGAGGAGCAGGATGCTCCGCCCGTCCTCCGCCAGGTCCTGGATGCCTCCGGCCGAGCCGGTGACCGAGCGCCCGACGCGACAGGTCAGCCCGACGATCGACCCCCGGCGGTTGCGGATGGCCGAGACGCGGTGGAGCGTGCGCGGGATCCCGGCGCGATTGTCCTCGCCGAACTCCGAGACCGATCCGACGACGGGATCGATGTCGAGCGCCGCGACCTCGTCCGCTTCGAAGACGATCTCGCGCGAGGCGTAGCGGGCCGCGGGTGGGCGGCCGAGGTCGAGCACGACCTCGATGAGATCATCGACGCCCTCCTCGCGGACCGCGCGGGCGACGCGCGCCGGGAGCGCCACCACCAGCAGCTCGACCTCGGCGGCGTCCTCCGCCGCGAGGCGCGCCCCCGCCGCTCCGGGCGTGCGGCCATCGCCGTCCTTCGGGGCATCCGTCATCGCCGACCGCTCGCTCCCCCGGTCGGGCGTCCCGCCCCGCGCCGCCCCGATCGCACGGCTAGCCCCCGCTCGCCACGGCGACCCCGGCGGCGCGACGGGCCGGGTCGGCCACCGGCTGCCGCGTACGGATCGCCAGGAGCTCCACGTCGCCTCCGGGGATGAACCCCTGCGCGCCGAGCAGCTCCTCCACCCCGACCGCCGAGCGCGGCACCAGCGAGACGACCCGCGCGCAGCGCGCCGTCCCCCCGGCGGCGCGGGCGAGCAGCGCCCGCGCGCCCTCCCGGCCGCCGCGATCCGGCGGCGGGCCCGCCTCCCGGGCCGCCGGGGGCTCGACGAGCAGCTCGATCTCCCCCAGCGCCCCCCGCGCGCGGGCGCGCGCCGCCGCGACCGGGCGGCCGTCGACCTCCGCGAGCCAGCGCCCCCCGCGGCGGCCCAGCCAGCGGCTCCCGTCGAGAGCCCGCCACTCGGAGAGAGTCAGCCCGAACGCGCGGCGGGAGGCGGCCGGCGTGGCCGCGCTGTAGAGGCGGAAGAGCTCGACGTCATCCTCCGCGCCCAGCTCGCGCACCGCCACCTGCGTCGCACCCGGAGGCGCGTGCGCGCGGAGCCCGCGCCCCGCCCAGAGCCGCTCCGTCAGCGCGTGCTGGAAGCCCGCCCGGAGCGCGGCGCCGACGGCCGCGCCGCCCGCCGGCGTTCTCAGGATGACGTGGCCCACGCCCTCCGAGGCCGCCGCGTCCGCGACCCGGCGCAGCAGGCGACCGAAGGCGTCGCCGTCCCCGGCCGCCGTCCGGCCCGCGCCGATCAGCGTGTCGATCTCCCAGGCCTCGCGGCCCCCGATGCCCCGGGCGGCGGCGAGACCGGAGACGCGGCGGCCCTCGACCTCCAGCCAGGCGAGGCGCCGGAGGCCGATCCAGCTCTGGACGGCCGTCACGATCGGGGGCCGGGGTGACCGGGGGCGAGCGAGCAGCTCCACCGTCACGGCCTGGTTCTCGATGCGCCCCGCGGCAGGGCGGAGGCGCGCCAGCAGGGCCGCCGCACGCGGCAGGCGGCCGATCACGCGGCGGGCCCCGCGGCGCCCGCCGCGCTCGCCCGGAGCGCCTCGCCGGCGAGCGCGAGGAAGAGCGCGTGGAGGCGCGGGTCGTCGGTCAGCTCCGGGTGGAAGGCCGTCGCGAGCAGCGCCCCCTCCCGGGCGGCGACGACCCGACCGTCGGGGAGTCGCGCCAGCGGCTCGACGCCGGCGCCGAGCTCCTCCAGCACGGGGGCGCGGATGAAGACCGCCCGGTACGGCGCCGGCGAGATCCCCCGCACGCGGAGCATCGCCTCGAATGAGTCGATCTGTCGCCCGAAGGCGTTCCGGCGGACGCGCATCGTCATCGCACCCAGGGGACTGCGATCGAGCCCCGGGACCTCGCTCGCCAGCAGTATCGCCCCGGCGCAGGTCCCCCACGCCGGCATCCCCGCGGCGAGCCGGGCGCCGAGCGGCTCCCACAGCCCCGACGAGCGCGCGAGCCGCGCGATGGTCGTGCTCTCGCCGCCCGGGAGGATCAGCGCGTCGACGGCGCCGAGCTCGCCCGGCGTGCGCACGAGCGTCGCCTCGACGCCGAGGTCGGAGAGCATCCGCCGGTGCTCCCGGAAGTCACCCTGAAGCGCGAGCACGCCGATGCGGAGGCCGTCCGCCGCCGCCGCGGCGCCGTCTGCTCCGCTAGCGGGCATCCTCGCGTATCTGCTCGTGGGCAGGGGTTCCCTCTCCGGCGGACCCGCGGTCTCACGGGTGCGCCCGCCTCGGCCAGCCGGGGGGCGGCCGGGCCCTCGTCGCGCTCCGGCGCTAGATCCCCCGGACGGCGAGCTGCTCGCCGGGGGCGAGCGTCCCCACCGCGATGCCGCGCATCGGCTCGCCGACATCGCGGGAGACCTCGGCCAGCATCGCCGCATCCTGGTAGTGCGTCACCGCCCGCACGATGGCGCCCGCCATGCGGGCCGGGTTGTCCGACTTGAAGATCCCGGAACCCACGAAGACGCCGTCCGCCCCGAGCTGCATCATGAGCGCCGCGTCCGCCGGCGTCGCGACGCCGCCGGCCGCGAAGTTCACGACCGGGAGCCGGCCCAGACGCTTCACCTCCTGAAGCAGCGGCAGCGGGGCCGCGAGCTCCTTCGCGAGCGAGGGGAGCTCGTCGTCGGGCGTCGACCCGGCGCGGCGGATGCCGGCCCAGACCGCCCGCATGTGCCGGACCGCCTCGACGATGTCGCCCGTTCCCGCCTCACCCTTCGTCCGGATCATCGCCGCGCCCTCGGCGATGCGCCTGAGCGCCTCGTCCAGGCCCCGCGCGCCGCAGACGAAGGGAACGCGGAAACGGTGCTTGTCGATGTGATGGGCCTCGTCCGCCGGCGTCAGCACCTCCGACTCGTCGACGTAGTCGACGCCGATCGCCTCGAGGATCTGCGCCTCGACGAAGTGGCCGATGCGGGCCTTCGCCATGACCGGGATGGTGACCGACTCGCAGATTCGCTCGATCAGGTCGACGCGGCTCATCCGGGCCACGCCGCCCGCCGCGCGGATGTCGGAGGGAACGCGCTCCAGCGCCATCACCGCGCAGGCGCCCGCCTCCTCGGCGATGCGGGCATGCTCCTCCGTGACGACGTCCATGATCACGCCGCCCTTGAGCATCTGCGCGAGGCCGGACTTGACCGTCCAGGTCGCCTCCCGCGCGTCGTCCGCGCGCGCGCCGTTGGCACCGGCCACCGCCGCGTCGCCCGTTGCGTGTCCCCCCGGCGATTCGCTCATCGATCCTCCCCGCGCCCCCGGCGCCCGGGCTCCATTGTATCGCGCGCGCCGCCGCCGATGGCGCGTACGGGCTCCTGCTACCCTCCGCGGATGAGGCCCCCGCCCGAGAGCCCCTGGATCGCCCGCTCGACGCTCCCCGGGGACGTCCTGATCGGCCTGATCGCCGACACCCACATCCCCGAGGCGCGCGCCACCCTCTGGGAGGAGGCCTACCGCGCGCTGGAGGGCGTGGATGCGATCCTCCACGCCGGCGACATGCACGACGTGGTCGTGCTCGACTGGCTGGAGCGGGTGGCTCCGGTCATCGCCGTGCGCGGCAACGGCGACGACGGCGGCAGCGGACGACCGGTCCAGCCCCACGATCCCCGGCTGGCCCACAATCAGCTGGTCACGGCCGGGGACCTCCGTATCGGGATGACGCACACCTTCAACGACCTCACCGCCCTCGGCACCAGCGTGGCGCAGCAGATCGCGCGCCACTTCGGCGAGCCCGTCGATGTCGTCGTCGCCGGCGACACCCACGTGCCGGAGGTGACGGAGCTCGGGGGCGTGCTGCTGGTCAACCCCGGATCCCCCACCCTGCCGCGCAACCTCCAGACGCAGCTCGGGACTGTCGGCTTCCTGGAGGTGCGCGCCGGCCGCGTCGCCGACGTCTGGATCGAGCTCCTCCACTGAGGCGACCACCCCGGCAGCCGCCGCCCCCGGCGGGCGGCGCCCGCCTCGCGCCCGCACTCCGGGGCGGCCCGCGGGGGCGGATCCGGCGCCGCCTCCCCCCGCCGGCGGCCTCCGTTGACACCCCGTCCGGCGCCGCCTAGCATCCCGCCGAGCGCGCGGGCGGAGGCCAGTGGAGGCCCAGTGGAGGCACCGTGCGGCGGGTTGATCTCCTGCTCGGCTGGATCTCCCTCGGCGGCGGAGCGGGCGCGCTCTTCGCCGTCGCCTGGACGGCGCAGTGGATCTCCCCGGGCGCGCTGCTGGGCGTCGTCATGCTCGTGAACGCCGCCGTTCGCTTCCGACTCGCCCTCACGGATGCGGCCTCCGCCGGGTCCCTCCCCGATCGCGACGACCTCTCTCCATCGACCGGGCGATGACCTCCGACCCGATGGCCGAGCTGGGGTCGCTCCTGGTCCCCATCGACGACTCCGCGGCCAGCCGCGAGGCGCTCTCGGTCGCCTGCGAGCTCGCCCGCCGCGGCAAGGGCCGCCGCGTCCTGGCGGTGCACGTGATCGAGGTGCCGCGCCGCCTCCCGCTCGACGCCGAGATGATCGAGGAGCTCGAGCGCGGCGAGCGCATTCTCCGGGAGGCCGAATCGCTGGCGCGGCAGCAGCGCGTCGACCTCACCGCCGATCTCGTGCAGGCGCGGGAGGCCGGGACCGCGATCGTGGACGAGGCCCGGGAGCGCGCCGTCGACGCGATCGTCGTCGGCATCGACTACCACCGCCCCCACGGCACATTCCAGCTGGGTCGCCTACCCCGCCACGCCCTCGAGCACGCCCCCTGCCAGGTCTGGTTGATCCGCTACCCGCCCGGGCCCGATCCCGGCGAGCCGGCGGCGCGGGGGCGAGACGGGGGAGGCCGAAACGGCTAGCCTCGTGCCCGGACCGGCGAGGGGACGCGCGTGAGAGTCATCGTCATGGGCTGCGGCCGGGTCGGGTCCGCCGTCGCCGGGCGGGTCGCCGCCTCCGGACACGACGTGACGGTGCTCGACACCGACCCCTACTCGTTCCGCCGGCTGCCCCGGGGCTTCCGCGGGGAGTCGCTCGTCGGCGACGGAACCCGGCACCGCTCCCTGGAGGAGGCCGGTATCCGCGACGCGCACGCCTTCCTCGCGCTGACCCAGGGCGACAACCGCAACATACTCGCCTCGCAGATCGCGAAGCACATCTACCGCACTCCGACCGTCGTCACGCGGGTCTACGACCCGTACCGGGCCGAGATCTTCGGCCGGCTCGGCCTCGTGACCTTCAGCCCGACGAACGTCGGCGCCGACATGGCGTGGGCGGCGCTCGTCGGGAGCGACGACGGCGGGGCCGGGGGCTAGCGATGTACATCATCGTCGTCGGAGGCGGACGGGTCGGGAGGGGCCTCGCCCTGGAGCTGCAGCGAGAGCCGGATCACGAGGTGGTCGTCGTCGAGCGCGGTGCCGAGCGCGCCGCCGAACTGCGGGCGGAGCTCGGCGAGATGATCGTGCGCGGGGACGGCACGGAGGTGGCCCTGCTCGAGGGCGTCGGCGCGTCGCGCTGCGATCTCCTGATAGCGCTCACCGACAACGACGCGCACAACCTCGTCGCCTGCCAGGTCGCGACGCACCACTTCAACGTCCCCCGCACCATCGCGCGCGTCGACGACCCCGAGAACGAGCGGCTCTTCCGCATGCTGGGCGTCGGCGAGACGATCTCGGCGGCGCGCGCCGTGATGGCGCAGATCGAGGCGACGCTGCCCGAGCACACCGTGGTCCCGCTGCTGCCGCTGCACGGATCGGGGCTGCAGATCGTGGAGCTCCACGTCCAGCCGGGGTCGCCGGCGTGCGGGCGGGCGATCCGCGATCTCGCACTGCCGCAGCCCTCCCTGATCTCGCTGGTGATCGGCCCGGACGGCGAGCCACGCATCCCCGGCGGGGACACGGTGCTGCGAGAGGGGGACGAGGTGATCGCGGTGACACCGGAGGACGCGGAGCCCCAGCTTCGGGCGCTGATCGCCACCCCGCACGCAGAACCGGAGGAGGAGGCGTGAGGCGCCTCGCCCACCTGGGGCCGCGGGGGACCTACACCGAGGCCGCCGCCGCCCTCTACGACCCGGGCGCCGAGCTGATGCCGGTCCCGACCGTGGCCGAGGCCGTGGCGGCGGTCGAGAGCGGGGAGGCGGAGGCGTGCGTCTGCGCGCTCGAGAACTCTCTGGAGGGGGGCGTGCGCGACACGCTCGACCAGCTGCTGCGCGAGGATCTGGCCGCCTCGATCGCGGCCGAGATCGTGATCCCCATCCGCCACGTGCTCGTCGGAGCCGCCGGGGCGGACCCGGCCTCCTCGCCGGTCGTCTACTCGCATCCCCAGGCGCTCGCCCAGTGCCGGCGCCGCCTGCGTGCGATCGCCCCCGGGGCGCAGCCCGTGGCCTCGCTCTCGACCGCGGCGGCGATCGAGTCGGCGCTCGCGGAGCCCGGCGCGCTCGCCATCGGCAATCAGCGCGCCGCCGATCTCTACGGCGCCCACGTCCTCCACGCGGACCTCGCCGACGAGTCCGACAACGAGACCCGCTTCGTCGCCCTCGCCCGCGCCGACCACCCCGCGACCGGAGACGACAAGACGTCGATCGCCTTCACGACGCAGCACGACCGGCCGGGCTCGCTGATGGAGGCGCTCACCCTCTTCTACGAGAAGGAGATCAACCTCACCCGCGTCGAGTCCCGCCCGACCAGGCGCCAGCTCGGCACCTACATCTTCCTGCTCGACATGGAGGGCCACCGCACCGACGATCGCGTCGCCGGGGCGCTCGCGGCCCTCGGAGAGCTCGCCGAGTGGCTGCGCGTCTTCGGCTCCTACCCGCGCTGGCGCGGCTCGCGGCGCGCGGGCTAGCGAGCGCCGGACGCCGGCCGTGCCCGAGATTCCCGACCTCGAGGCGATCCGCGTTTTCCTCGGCCCCGCGCTCTCCGGCCGTGCGGTCGAGGCGGTCGAGGTCCGCCTCCCCTGGCTGGTCCGCAGCGAGCAGACGCTCGAGAGCCTCGTCGGCCGCCGGCTCGGCCCCATCGAGCGGCGCGGCAAGTTCCTCATCGCCGACATCGACGACGGGCGCGTCCTGGTCGTGAACGCGATGCTGACGGGGCGCTTCCAGTGGGCGGAGAGGGGGGCCCGCCGCAGGCCGCACGCCGCCGTGATCCTCTCCCTCGCGGGCGGGCACGAGGTGCGCTACATGGATGCCCGACGGATGGGGCGCTGGTACGTCGTCCCCCGGGAGGCGCTCCAGGAGGTCCCGCAGCTCGCCGACCTCGGACCCGACGCCCTCGCCGTCGGCGAGGAGGAGTTCATCGAACGCCTGGGCCGGCGGCGGGGCCAGATCAAGCCCACGCTGACCAACCAGCGCTTCATCGCCGGGATCGGGAACGCCTACTCGGACGAGATACTCTGGGAGGCCCGGCTGCACCCACACCGCCGCCGGGCGACAATGGACGTCGAGGATCAGCGCCGGCTCTACCGCGCCATCGGCGATGTCTACCGCTGGGCGATCCCGATCGTGGCGCAGGAGGTGGCGGAGGGACTCAATCAGCGCACCCAGGAGTGGCGCGCGCACCTGCGCGTGCACCGGCGCGCCGGCGAGTCGTGCCCGCGCTGCGGGGAGGCGATCCGCGGGCAGAGTCGCGGCGGGAGCGAGACGAACTACTGCCTGAGCTGCCAGCCGCTCGCGCTATAGTGCCGAGGAGGAGACGGTCATGAAGGTCATCGGACGCAACGTCGGCGACGCGATCGAGCCGCTCTACCGGGAGGTCGAGCAGCGTCTCGGCACCGAGGGCGGTCGGCGGCGCCTCGACGTCACGAGCAGCGACGACGGCGCGCTCTCCACCGTGAGCTGGCGCGACGACCACGTCACGATCGCCGTGCGGAAGGGGATCCCCACGCACGCGCTGCCTCACGTCCTCGCCATCGCCCTGCAGCACGTCCGCCAGCGTCTCGACGGCTATCCCGACGTGGTCCGGTCCGACCGGCCGCAACCGGAGGGCGCCGGGCTCGCGCGCACGGCGCTGCGCGAACTGGTGCTCGCCCCGGAGGCGGAGCAGCGGCTCGAGCCGCTCGAGCTCGACGATCGCTGGGAGGCGGAGCAGCGTCACAAGGGGATGAAGCAGCTGCTGCGCGACGCCGGGGAGGACTGGAACGAGCCGGGCACACCGGCGCACCAGTTCGCGGCGCTCTCCTACGCGCGGTACGCGCTGCAGCACCCGCCCGAGATGTGGGAGAGCCTCGGCGAGGCGATGCGTGAGCGGCTCCCGAAGGCGACCTCCGCCGGCGACGCGGTGCTCGCGATCGTCTCGCGCCACGGCTGGAGGGACGCGAGCACGGCGCTCAAGACGCTGACCGAGGTACGGGACGCGCTGCAGATGCGGCCCTACACGCTCATCCAGGACCGGCGCACGGGCGGCCTCTACTAGCCCGACGCCTCCAGATGGGCGGGGCCGGGGACGGCCGTCGCCCCGAGGCGCGCGCCCGAGCCGCTCCCCAGCCACCCGACGAGGAACGGCGCCCACTCGGCGTGGCGATCCAGGTAGGGCCCGTAGATGGCGGCGTAGCTCGCCCCCGGGCGAAACGGCGAGCGCCTCAACGCCATCCGCGCCTCCCCGGGGGTGCGCCCGCCCTTGCGGTGGTTGCAGGTCGTGCAGGCCGCGACGACGTTGGCCCACTCGTGGACGCCGCCCCGGTGGCGCGGGAGCACGTGGTCGAGCGTGAGGTCGGCGGCCCGCCCGCAGTACTGGCAGCGCCCGTGATCGCGCGCGAAGACGCCGCTCCGCGTCAGCCGCACGTGCGGGCGCGGACGGCGCACCTGCTTCATCAGGCGGATCACCGACGGGGGGCGGTAGACGGCCGACACCGCGCGCAGCTCCCCCCGAGCCGCCCGCAGCACCTCCGCCCTGCCCCGGAAGACCAGCAGGAAGGCGCGCCGCACCGAGCAGACGTTGAGCGGCTCGTAGTTCTGGTTGAGCACGAGCGCGCGCTGATCCAGCGCATCAGCCGACACGTCCACCCCCCGCTCCGCGCGGCGGCCCGGACGCCGAGTCTAGCCCATCGTGGCGAGCCGCGGCCGGGCGGGGAGCGGCGCCGCGCCGCCGGGCGCTAGACGCCGAGGAGGTCGGTGAGCTCGGGCGGAAGCAGCGGGTGGATGACGAAGAAGGCGTCCAGGAAGAACGGGGCCAGCGCGGAGGAGTCGGCGGCGGCGGTGACGCCCGCCGCCGCGGGGAAGGCCGTGACGGCGACCAGAAGGACCTCGACGACGACGACGCCCTTGAGCAGGCCGAACGCCGCGCCGCCCAGGCGGTCGAAGGGCCCGAGCAGAAGCACGGCGGCGGTGCGGCGCAGAAGCAGCGCAGCGATCAGACCGAGCACGACCACCCCGGCGAAGATCGCCACGAACGCCGCGAGCTCGCGGGTTCTCTGATCCTCGATCAGGACCTCGGCATCGGCGGCGAGCTCCATGTACAGCTGCCCCGCGAGCGCCGCGCCGAGCACGACGGCGGCAAGCATCACGACCTCCCGGATGAGGCCGACCGAGAACGCGCGCCACGTCAGGGTGCCGAGGATCAGGATGATGCCGAGGTCGACCCAGTTAAGCATGGCCTCCCGGCGCCGCTCGTCCCCGGAAAAAGCGTAGCACGGCAGCGCGGTTCCGCCCGCCCCGCGCGCGCCGGCCGGCCGGCGGCGCCGGCACGCGCCCCTCCGGTGCCCGGGGGAGCGCGCGGATACCCGGGGGCCGGAACGGGCCTGAGCAGGCCGTCAGCGGAGGTGCGGGGGCCGCCACCCACCGGCTCGCCGCCCGGCCGACCGCGGAGCCTCGCCGGCCCCCGCCTCCGCGGCGTCCCGATCTGCCGACGCCTGCTCCTCGGCGGCGATCTCGGCGGCGCGCCGGAGCAGCCGGAGGCGGATGACGCGATGCGTGTGCGGCCAGTGCTCGATCTCGACCTCGTCCCCCTCCTCCAGCTCGTGGTAGGAGGTCACGGAGACGACGAAGGCACCCTCCCTGAGGAGGAGGTAGTGCGTCCGCCCCAGCCACATGAAGAGGCCCGGTCGCCTCTTCCGGAGCACGGCGCCGGTCGTCGTCCGGGGCGCCGCGCGGAGGTCGCGCAGCGCTCCGCTCGCCTGGAACGACGTGCCGAAGAGAGCCAGCCCCAGCACGGTGAGGCCGATCAGCGCCCCGAGATCGCCGCCGATGAGGACCAGCAGCAGCCAGACAACGCCCGCGCCGCTCACCACGGCGAGCGGCGTGTAGAGCACCGCCATCCTCATCAGGCCGCCGCGATCGGGCGTCCCCTCCTCGAGCACGTCGAATCGCCGGCGCATCGTCCCTCCGGTCGGGCCCGGTACCGCGGTGCAGAGTCTACTGCGCGGGAATCGTGATCACCTGCCCGATCTGGATGTTCGAGACATCCTCGATGCCGTTGAGATCGACGATCCTCTCCAGCAGCTCCGCGGGGTCGCCTCCCGGCACGATGAAGCGATCGACGATCCCGGAGAGCGTATCCCCCGCCTGCACGGCGTACTCGACCGCCGGCACAGGGGTGGCGATCGCCTCGGTCGGCGTCGGCGTCGGCGCCCGCGTGGGCGCCGGCCGCGGTGTCGGCGCCGGCGTGGCCTGGGCGGCCACAGCGGGCCGCGCCTCGGCCGTCCCGACCTGGGGCACGGCGCCGGCCGCCGGCGGCGGCGTCGGCGTGAGGGAGGGCGCGCCGTCCCCGAGCACGCCCGCGATCGACGCCGGCGGGCGCCCCCCCGAGCCGGCATCCTCCGGCGGGAACAGCAGGAGCCAGACCGCGACGATCGAGCCCGCCATCAGCGCGAGCAGCGAGCCCCGGTAGACCCAGTAGGACGGGAGCGCGCGCGCGGGGTCCATGCAGCGCGAGCAGAGGGCCTCGCCATGCTCGTCGCAGAAGAGCGACCCGCAGCGCGGGCACTCCGCCACCGCCCTGAGGTCACAGGCGTAGCACTGCACGAGCACGAGAGTAGCGCAGAGGCGCCCCCCTCGACACGCCCCCGGGAGGGCTGCTCGCTAGACGAGCTCCACCGTCGCGCCAGATTCCTCGAGCTTCGCCTTCGCGGCCTCCGCGTCATCCTTGGAGACCCCCTCGCGGACGGGCTTCGGCGCGGACTCGACGAGGTCCTTCGCCTCCTTGAGGCCGAGCGTCGTCAGCTCGCGGACCGCCTTGATGACCTTGATCTTGTTCGCGCCGAACTCCTTCAGCACGACGTCGAAGTAGGCCTGCTCCTCGGCGGCCGCTCCGTTGCCGTCCGCCGCGACCGGCGCCGCCGCGACCGCGACCGGCGCCGCGGCCGAGACGCCGAACTCGTCCTCGATCGCGCGATTCAGGTCCCGGAGCTCGATGATCGTCATCCCGCGGATGATCTCGAGCGCCTCGTCAACCTTGGCCATCGTCGTTCCTTCCACGCCCGCGGCGGCACCGCCGCTCGGTCCCTCCTGATGCGCCGGCCCTCCGGCGCATGACTTCCCTACCCGGCCGTCCCCTCGAGCTGCGCCGCGCGGGCCTCGATGAGACCGGCGAACTCGCGCGTCGCCGCCTGCAGCAGGCCCGTGAACTCGACCAGCGGCCCGACCACGCCGCCCGCGATCCGCCCGAGCAGCTCCTCGCGGGGCGGCACCGCCGCGAGCTCGTGCACGAACGCCGCATCGACGAGCCGCCCCTCGACCACCGCGCCCCGCAGCTCGACCGGCGAGGCCGGGTTCTCGCGCAGGTAGGCCGCGAGGACACGCGCCGGCGCCGTGACGTCGTCGCGCGAGATCACGAGCGCCGTCGGGCCCTCCGCCAGCTCGCCGAAGACATCGAGGCCCTCGTCCCGGGCCGCGATCCGCAGCAGGGTGTTCTTGACCACGCGCATCTCGGCCCCGGCCTCGGTGAGCCGGCGCCTGAGCAGCACCTGCTCCCCGACGGAGATGCCCTGGTAGGCAGTGGAGATGGCGATCTGCGCGCCGCGGATCAGGGTCCGCAGCTCGCCGACCTCCGCGACCTTGGCCGCTGCCGGCATACGCGCTTCCTCTCGCTCCGCCCCGCCGCCGCCACGCCCGTCGCGGCGACACAAAGAGCGCTCACCCGCCGGGGTGAGCGCGTCGAGCGGCGCCTGAGCGCCGTGCCGCCCACCTGCACGGGCCGCCCGGGGGCGATTATCCCCTCGCCGCCTGCCGACGGTGGGGGACCCGTGGTCTCCGGCGGTCCGGTCGCCGCCGGAGCGGCGCCGGGCTGGACCGGGATCAGTCTCCTACGACTCGCCTCCCAGCGCCAGCACCTGACCCACGTCCATCCGGATGCCCGGCCCCATCGTGGAGGCGACCGACGCGCCCCGGATCATCTGGCCCTTCCCGCCGCTGGGACGGTTGCGCTGGATCTCGCCGATGAGCGTCGAGAGGTTCTCGACGAGCTGGCCCTCCTCGAACGAGGCCTTGCCGATCGCACAGTGGATGAGATTGGTGCGGTCGAGCCGGAACTCGACCCGGCCCGACTTCGCCTCACGCACGCCCCGCTCCAGGTCCTGGCTCTCGAGCACGGTGTTGTTCCGCGGGTTGGGCATGAGGCCGCGCGGTCCGAGCAGACGACCGAGGCGGCCGATCTTCGGCATCATCTCGCGCTGCGCCAGCACGACGTCGAAGTCCAGCTCGCCGGCCTCGAAGCGGCGCGCGAGGTCGTCGGAGCCGACGGCATCGGCGCCGGCGTCGAGCGCGAGCGTCGCAGCCTCGCCCTCCGCGAAGACCGCGACGCGCATCGCTCGACCGAGGCCGTGCGGCAGCACCACGGAGCCGCGCACCTGCTGATCGGCGTGGCGGCCGTCGAGGCCGGTGCGGAGGTGGATCTCGATCGTCTCGTCGAACCGGGCGGTCGCCGTCTCCCGGGCGAGCGCGACGGCCTCCTGCGGCGAGTAGACGCGGTCCCGCTCGACGCGGCCGCTCGCGGCCTCCATCCGCTTCCCCGACTTCGACATCAGCCGACCTCGATCCCCATCGAGCGCGCGGTCCCCTCGACGGTCCGCATCGCCTGCTCCATATCCGTCGTGTTCAGGTCGGGGAGCTTGATCTCGGCTATCGCCCGTACCTGCTCGCGCGACACCTGGCCCGCCCCCTCCAGCTTCGGATTCGACGAGCCCTTCTCCACGCCGGCCGCCTTGCGCAGCAGGTCGGAGACCGGCGGCGTCTTCAGGATGAAGCTGAAGGAGCGGTCCTCGTAGATCGTGATCTGCGCCGGAACGATCTGCCCCGCCTGCTGCTGCGTCTGGGCGTTGTAGGACTTGCAGAAGTCCATGATGTTGATGCCGTGGGGTCCGAGGGCCGTCCCCACGGGCGGGGCGGGGTTCGCCTGGCCCGCCGGGATCTGCAGGGTCACGAGCGCGCGCACCTTCTTCGCCATCAACGAGTCTCCCGCCTGCGGGCGCCGCGGCTGACCGGGGCGCCGCGCGACGCCATCCGCCCTACTGCTTCTCGACCTGCAGGAAGTCCAGCTCGACCGGCGTGTCGCGCCCGAACATGGAGAGCATGACGCGCACCTTCCCCTTGTCGAGGTTGATCTCGTCGACGAGTCCCACGAAGTCGGTGAACGGACCGTCGATCACGCGGACCGACTCGCCGGGCTCGAACCCGACGTTGATCCGGGCCGGCGCGGTGTCCATCTCGCGGAGGATGCGGTTGACCTCGTCGTCGGCGAGGGGGGTCGGTCGCGCCCGCTCGTCGGTGCTCGCCCCCGCGAAGCCCGTCACGCCCGGCGTATTGCGCACCACGTACCAGGAGGCGTCGTCCATCACCATCTGCACGAAGACGTAGCCCGGGAAGAGCTTCTTGGAGACCGTGCGCCGCTGTCCCTCCCGGATCTCGATCTCGTTCTCGGTCGGGATCACCACCCGGAAGATGCGATCGCCGACGTCCATGGTCTTGATGCGCTGCTCGAGGTTGGTGCGCACCTTGTTCTCGTAGCCCGAATAGGTCTGCACGATGAACCATGCGCGCCCGTCGTCGGCCTCCAGCACCGACGCAGCGGCGGCCTCCGCCTCCGCGCCGTCCTCGGTGGTGATCTCTAGCTCGGCCAGGATGCCCCCCTTAGCGCAGGATCGTCCGCTCGACGATCCAGCTGAAGCCGAGATCGGCGCCCCCGAGGACGGCTCCGAAGAGGATCGAGACCACCACCACGACGAGCGTGAGGTGATAGACCTCGGAGCGGCTCGGCCAGGTCACCTTCCTGAGCTCCCCGATGATGTCGCGCGCCCAGAGCGGCCGGAAGAACGACCCCCGCCGCGGAGCCTCCGCGGTCGACGGCGTGGAGGGGGCCATCGGCGTCCGCCCCTGGGGGGACTGCCGCCGCTGCCCCCGCAGGCGTCGCTCCGCCCGCTCCTGCGCTCGCCTCGACGCGCGACCCATGACCGTCCCGTCTCCCCGCCGCCCGCGGTGCTAGCGCGTCTCGCGATACAGCTGCCGCCCGCGGCAGCGCGGGCAGAACTTGCGCAGCTCCAGGCGGTCCGGATCGTTCCGCCGGTTCTTCCTGGTGTGGTAGGTCCGCTCCCGGCATTCCGTGCACGCCAGGGTGATGTGGATGCGGTCGCCCTTCGCCACGCTCTCCCCCTCGGCCCTGAGCCCTGGCGGCGCCGCCGCTCGCCGGCGGCTCCTACTCGATGATCTCCGTCACCACGCCCGCGCCCACCGTGCGGCCGCCCTCGCGAA
>DAOULG010000259.1:0-4524 GCA_034420495.1 Dehalococcoidia bacterium | reverse complement strand
GCCGGCGCCGGCCGGCCGGGGCGTGCTCACGCTGCCGGGCGGCGCCGGGCCGCACCCCGCGGTCGTGCTCGCGCTCGGCGCCGAGGCCGCCCGGCCGGACGACCCGCGCGTCGCCCGGCTCACCGACGCGCTGGCCCGGCTCGGCATCGCCACGCTGCATCCCCTCTCGGAGTCGCTCGACGGCGGCGTCGTCGGGCCCGAGGAGATCGAGCGCCTGGTCGGCGCGTTTCGGGCGCTCGGCGCCGAGGCGCGCGTGGAGCCGGGCCGCGTCGGCTTCGTCGGGCTCTCGGTCGGCGGATCGCTCTCGCTGATCGCCGCGGCGGACGAGCGCATCGCGGCAGACGTCTGGTTCGTGATGGCCGTCGGTCCCTACGCCGACGCCGGGCTGCTCGCCGCCGAGACCGCCTCCGGCATCTTCGAGTCCGACGACGGGCGGCACGCGTGGGAGCCCCGCGCCATCACACGGCGGGTCGTGCTGCGCTCGCTCGCGAGCGTCGCCGGCGGCGAGGAGGCGGCGGCCGCGCTGCTCGCGCCGGGCGGCTACGACGAGGCCCTCCGGCGGATGCGGGCGACGGAGGCCGGCCTCGCGGAGTGGATCGAGGCGCTCTCCCCCCTCGGGCACCTCGACGGGCTCGCCGCCCCGGTCTACCTGATCCACGACCGCGAGGACCGCTTCGTGCCGTGGCCGCACTCCGAGCTCCTCGCCTCGGCGCACCCGCCGGACATCTACCACCGGACCGATCTCTTCGAGCACGTCGAGCCGAAGCCGGACTCGCTGGGACCGCTCTACACGGACGGCTGGCGGCTCTGGCGCCTCTTCGCGCGGATCCTGGGCGAGGCGGACGATCCGGGGCGCCTGGGGTAGGGGCCGCGCCCCGGCGCGGCCGGGGGTCGGGCGCCCGACCGCTCAGGCGGAGATGAACTCCTCGAGCGCGCGCCCGGCCTCGGCCGGCGTCCCCTTCGGCATGTAGACGATCTGCAGGTCGGCGCCGTTCTCGGCGCGCTCGCGCAGGCGCTCCTTCACCTCGGGCATCGTCCCGATGACCTGGATCTCGCGGACCATGCGGTCGCTGATCCCGGCGATGGCGGCGTCGCGATCGCGCTCCGTCTCCCAGGCCTCCTGCACCGCCCGCACCTCGTCGGCCCAGCCGGTCCGCGTCATCATCTCGTGGTAGAAGTTGCCCATGCGGTTGATGTAGTTCTCGAGCGGCCGCTTCGCCTCCCAGAGCGTCTGCTCGTCGTTCTGGCCGTCGCAGACGAAGATCGGCGTGTGCGGCGCGATCGTGACCTCCATCGGATCGCGGCCGGCCGACTCCGCCCCCTCGCGCAGGTAGCCGCGGAGCTGCCCCATCTGCGACGTCGGCCAGTGGACGGGCATGATCCCGTCGGCGATCTCGCCGCACTGCCGGAGCGACTTCGGGGTGAGGGCGCCGATCCAGACCGGGACGTCTGCGCGCGGGCGCTCGTAGAGGATCCGGAAGCCGCGATCGAGGTGGAAGATCTCGCCCTTGTAGTGGAGCCGCTCGCCGCGGATCAGCATCTTGAAGATCTCGGTGTACTCGCGCACGCGGCGCAGCGGCTTCTCGAACCGCACGCCGTGCATATCCTCGGCCACCAGCGAGCTCGCGGCGCCGATGCCGAGCATCATGCGGCCGCCCGAGATCAGCTCGAGGGTGGAGTACTCCTCCGCGAGCGCCGCGGCGGAGCGCGAGAAGACGTTCACGATCGAGGTCCCGATGTGGATCGTCGAGGTGTGGAGGGCGATCACCGCGAGCCACGGCAGCGCCGAGAGCTGCCACGACTCCGGCACGACGACCATCTCGTAGCCGAGCTCCTCGGCGATCCGGATCTTCTCGAGCGAGGAGTGCCAGTCTTCCTGGAAGTCCTGCGGCCCGCCGACGCGCCGTCCCGGCGTCGACGTCATCCCCGTGAGCACCCCGAGCCGCATCGCCGCTCCCCCCGCATCCGGCGCCTCGTTGCCGGCCGACCGCAGCCTAGCGCAGGCGGACGGCAGCCGCAGGTCGGCGCCCGCCCGCCTGCGCTAGGCCGGGCTCTCCCGGGAGGCGCCTACGGCCGGGGCACGAGCCGCGTGCGCACCTTTTTCAGCGAGCCCACGAGCGATCTCGTGCCGACGATCTCCACGTCCCGGAGGTCGGCGCTCGTCGTGACGTGGCGCTGGACGCGGCGTCCCAGGGGCTGGGCGGCGACGACGGCGAGCATCGCCGCCGTCACGGCGTTCGGGAAGCGCTTCCACGCCGGGCCGCTCGCCACCACGGCCGCCGCCGCGAGCCCCGCGGCGAGCCCCGCCACGGCGATGTTCGTGCCGCAGTGCGCAGAGACGGCGAGGCTCGACTCGCCGGCCCGGAGCCGCCTCAGCGCCTCGCGGGCGGCGGCGTCGATCTCCGCCTCGTCGAGCGATCCGAGCAGGTAGAAGCCGTCGGGGCTCGCGCGCCCCGCGATGCGCATCGGTCCGTGCTTCGCCAGCAGCACGGCGACCGTCGCGTGCTCGAGCGCGTGGTTCTTCCGGACCGCGTCGACCCAGACATCGAACATCGGCCGCCGCTCTCCCGCCAGGCGGCTGACGCCGCGCCCGGGGCGAGTATCCACCGGTGCGGCGCGGCTGGCCAGAGCCCTGAGGCCCGGGGGGCGGCGCCCGGCGTCTCGCTAGTGGAGGCGGCTCGTCCCGGGCGCCCCGATCTCGAAGTCGGCGTCGACCTCGAGCTCGATCGTGATCTCCGGGAGATCGGCGTTCGCCGCCCGCAGGACGATGGGACCGGTCTCGTGCCGGCCGGGGAGCAGGGTGGGGTTCACGGTGATGCGGAGCCGGGCGGCGCGGTCGCACCCCCGCCCCGTGCAGTCGACGTCGGCGCCGAGCGCCACGCCGGCGGGGGGATCGACCACGACCCAGGGTTCGCCGGGGAGCGCCTGCCAGGAGAGGACGCCGGAGCCCCGGTTGGTGATGGTGACCGTGGCATGCGCATCCTCCTCCGTGCCGTCGAGGCGGACGGAGACCGACCGGGTGTCGGCGGAGAGCCGCGGGGCGCCGAGGAGCCGCGCCGCCGCGCCCGGCGCGACGGCCGGCGAGGGATCGGCATGCGCGGGCCGGGGCGTCGGCATGTCCATCGCCCGGAACGGGAAGGCGAAGGCGGCCAGCGCGAGCGGCTCGAAGAACTGGGGCCGGGTCAGGTCGGGCAGGGTCGCGTCGACCGCGTCCCAGAGCGGGGCGCCGCCTATCGCCGGCGGGCGCGCCAGGCAGCCCCAGACGAGCTCCTGGTAGGGGTAGGCCGTGCGCGACTGATCCCCGTTGCAGCGGTAGGCGGGTCGCGGCCAGCTCCCGAAGCCGGGATCGGCGGGATGGTTGGAGTGCCTCGAGCCGGGGCCCGTGAAGCCGTTGTAGCCCCAGACGGCGTAGTACCAGTTCTCGATGAGCGCCGGATCGGAGCCGGTGTCCGTCCCGGCCACGGGGCGGTTCTCCGGGGCCTCGTTCCACTTCTCCGCGAGCAGCGCCGCGCCGCGCGCGACGTTGTAGGCGAAGTGCGTCGCCACGCTCGTCTGCGCACGGGTGGGCGCGTCGATGCCGAGCGGGATGATCATCCCCGTCGTCACCTGCATGATCCCGTGCCCGCAGTCGAAGGAGACCAGCGCCGGCCCGGAGGAGTTGAATGCGACGCCGGAGATCGCCATCGTCATGTTCGATTCGACCCACGCGATCGCCTTGAGCAGCGTGGGCGGGAGCGCCGCCCTCCCCCCGGAGCGGGCGCCGCGCGTCCCGGTCTCGATCGCCGGCAGCTGGAAGTAGATGTTGCCCGGGAAGAGGGCGTTGACGGAGGCGGCCTCGAGGGCCTCCAGGTAGGCGCCGCGCCCGCCGTCCGCCTCGTAGGCGTGCGGCGAGCGGGTGAAGGCGCAGGCCTCGGCGCGAGGCGCGCCGGGGCCGGGGAGCCCCGCCGCGGCGAGGGCCAGCAGGGCGAGCGCCGCCGCGCCTGCGAGCGGGGCGGCGAGCCGCCGCGCGACGCGCCGTCCGCTTCGGTCAGTCACCGGGCCACCAGCCGAGGAAGAGCAGCTGCGAGCGGGTGGGGATCGCCCGCCGGGCGCCGGAGAGGTCGACCAGCGCGAACTGCTCCCTCCCCGGCTCCGTCGAGTTGCGGCCGTCGAAGCTCCGCACCGCGAGCATCCGGCCGTCCGGGCTCCAGCCGAGCGGCACGTCGAAGCCGGCCTCCGGGGCGGCGAGCTCCACCGGGTCGCCGGCCCCGTCGAGGAGCAGCGTCACGGCGCCCACCGCCGGGGAGGCCGCCGCCTCGCGGCCGACGGTGATCGCACCGCCCCCGGGCCGCCAGACGGGCCCGTACTGCTCGCTCGCCGCCGCCCCGCCCGCGGCGACCGGCTGCGCCGGCGCGCCGGCGGGCCCCAGCGCCGCCACGTGCAGCCGGTGCACGACGCGCTCGGCGAGGGGCAGCGGCGCGAGGTAGGAGATCGCGGTCCCCTCCGGGGAGAGCCGCCAGTCGCGCGCGATGTGCTCGGATGCGT
>DAOULG010000258.1:0-4685 GCA_034420495.1 Dehalococcoidia bacterium | reverse complement strand
GAGCGGCCCGCGCGCGTGCGGCGCGCCGCCTCCCGGCTCGTGGAGGCGGCTGCCGCGGTCAGCCCGCTCGTCGAGGAGGCGGCACCGGGCGAGGTCTACGCCGACCTGCGCGGTCTCGACGATCTCTACCCGGGGGAGGATGCGCTCCCGCGGGCGCTTCTGGCGCCGCCGGCGCGCGCCCTGGACGCGAGGCTGGGGGTGGCCGGAAGCCGTTTCACGGCGCGCGCCGCCGCCTCCGTCGCGCCACCCGGGGGCTGGCTGCGGGTCGCCGGCGGGGAGGAGCGGGTCTTCCTCGCGGCGCTGCCGTCCGCGCTGCTCCCGCTCGCGGAGCAGGAGCGGGACTGGCTCTCCGTGCTCGGCCTCTCAACGCTCGGCGATCTGGCGGCGCTGCCCCGGCACGCCGTCGCGGCGCAGCTCGGGCCCCGGGGGGCGCGGGCCTGGCTCGCCGCGCGCGGCGAGGATCCCTCCCCGCTTCTCCCCCGGACGCTCCGGGATCGTGTGCGGGAGCGGGCCGGGGCCGAGCCGCCGCTCATCAGCCGCGAGTCGGTGCTGAGGACGTTCGAGCAGCTTCTGGGCCGCGCGCTGAGCCGCCCGCCCGCCCGCGGACGCCTCGTGCGCGCCGTCCACCTGGGCGCCACGACCGGGGACGAGCGGCTCTGGGAGCGCACGCGCGTGCTGGCCGAGCCGACCGCCGACCGCTCGCGGCTCTGGACCGCGATCCGCCCCGCCCTCGAGACGGCGTCGTTCGGCGGACCGGTGGCCGAGACGGCGCTGGAGATAGACGGGCTGACCGCAGAGCGCGGTCTCCAGGGGAGGCTGCTGCACGACCTGGGGGTCCGGCGCCGCGAGCGGCTCGATGAGATGGCGCGCCACCTCCGGCTGCGCTACAGCCGGGCGGCGCTGCGCCGCGTCGTCGCCCTGGCGCCGGAGAGCCGCATCCCCGAGCGCCGCTACGCCCTCGCGGACTACGACCCGTGAGCGCGGGCGGCGCGCTCAGCCCGCTCGGGCTGCCCCGCCCGGTCGAGGTCCGCCTCGGCGCCGACGGCGAGCCGCGCTCGCTGCGGCGGTGGAGACGGCGCGGCGCGCCGGGCTCCCTGCTCGCCATCCGGCGCGTGGAGGATGTGTGGCGCATCGCGGAGGAGTGGTGGCGCGAGGCGCCGCTTGCGCGCACCTACTACCGCGTCCTGGTGGAGGGCGGCGGCGTGCTCACCCTCTTCCACGACGACGCGCAGCCGCCCCAGGAGGGCTGGTACGAGCAGCGCGGCGGATGAGTCGGGATGCGGGGATCGCCGCACGCGCCGAACCCCCGGGAAGCGGCGGCGGCACCGCCGCTCCCGGGGGCCCCTCTCACGCGCAGCTGATGCTGCGGGCGAGGCGTCCCCTCGCTACTCGGACGACGACTGGAGGCTCTCCACCCCCAGCATGACGAACCAGACCACCCAGGCGATGTAGCAGGCGCGGGCGATCGTGATCATGTCGTCGAGCTGGGCGTTGTCGAGGATGCCGATGGTGTAGGCCACCAGGGCGACCAGCGAGGCCGCGGCGACGATCCACGCGATGATCCTCGTGGCGTCGTCCCTGTTCGACAGCGCGTAGCTGTGGATCGCGACCCCCAGCGAGACGGGGATAGCCGACATCAGCACGAGCCCGGACTTGACCGCGTAGACGTTGTGGCCGTCGGCCATCATCAGGGTGAGAGCCTGCGCGAAGATCCACCCGAGGATGCCGACCGCCATCATCGTGAACGCGAGCTGCGTCAGGTTGTCGTCCCTGCCGTCCTGGAAGGACTGCAGCCCGTGGAGTAACAGGACCAGCCCGACCACGACCAGACCCGTCGTCCAGTTGGCCAGGACGTCGTTCCCCGCCGCCGCGGCGATCTGCGCCGCGCCGTCGGAGACGTCCGCGCTGTCGATGAACAGGCCGCCGGGCTGGAGCGCAAAGGCCGCCAGCGCCACCACGGGTCCCACAATCAGCGAGAGCGCTCCTAGGTTGCCCACCGTCACTTTGTCCATGGCCGTTCCTTCCCAGGACCGCTAAGGCGCGTAGACCATTCCACGACACCCCTCTGCCCGAACACGGGCACCATACCACGCATGTGAAGGGCGGATCGGCCGGGGTTCCGGGCGCCCCCGGCGGCGGCCCGGCGCTAGTCGACGCCCGCCGCCGGCGCCGGCTCCGGGGCGCCGAAGTCGACGTTGGAGAAGGCCTCGCGTGCCGCCCCGTGGCAGAGGCCCTCGCGCTCCTCCTCTGTGAAGGCGACGCCGTAGCGCGCCCCCCACGCGGGGAGATCGAGCGCGATGTCGGCGAAGCGCTTGGTGCGCGCCCGCGCCGCGCTCCCCACCCCGGTCTGCGGCAGATCGCTGCCCCACACCACGCGATCGGGCCCCATCACGTCGAGGAAGACGCGCAGCACCCGCATCAGCTCCGGCAGGTTGTGATCCTCCACGGCGCCGAGCGCCTGCCAGTCGCAGAGGTCGAGCCAGACGTTGCGCTTCCCCGACGCCGCCTCCAGCCCGCGCCAGTAGGCACCCGTCTCGAAGGGCGCGCGCGCGGCGCCGGCGTGCCCCATCAGGATGCGCAGCCCCGGGTAGCGCCTCGCCACGAGCTCCACCCACTCCGGCCACGCCCAGATATTGCCGCCGGTGTGGATGAGCACCGGCACGTCGAGCTCCTGCGCCTTCTCGTACATCGGGAAGAGCCGCTCGTCGCTCGCCTGGTAGCCGTTCGGCGGGTAGACCTTCCAGCCGACGGCGCCGTAGTCGCGCACGCACTCCTCGAGGAAGGCGACGGCGCGCGGCCGCCTCGCGTCGACGCCGCACATCGCCCACAGCTTCCCGGGGTGGCGCGCCACGGCGGCGTAGGAGCGGCGGTGGAACTCCTCGACGGGGAGCTCGTTGTCCTCCTCCGGCCCGTACGCCATCCCCCAGTCGAGCACCTGGATCACCGAGTGGTCGATGCCGTAGGTCGCCATCTCCTCGACGGCGCCGTCGCCGCTCTCATCCATCGTCGGGGACTGGCGGATGCGCTCCAGCACCTGCTCGACGGTGCGCCCCGTGCGGCGCGCGATCGCCTCCGCGGTGAAGGTCGGGAGATGGCTCGGCGGGAACCAGTCGAAGCCCCAGAGGTGGCGGTGCACGTCGATCAGCGTCACGGGGTCCCCCTCACGCTGCGGACGCCCGCGTCGCGTCCCCGCGCCCGGGGCGCCCGGTACGCGTTGTACCACGTCGCCGGGGCCGTGGCGGCAGGGAGCGGGCGCCCGCGGTGATAGAGTGCCCCGAGCGGCCGCCGGGCGGCGAGATCGGGCGGCCGGGGAGGGCCCTGTGATGACGACCACTGCCCGCCGGGCGGCGCACGGACTGGTGGAGAGCCCGCACGGCGCGATCGAGTACCGCGAGGCTGGCGAGGGGCCGGTGGTGCTGCTCCTGCACTGGAACTCGGCCTCCGCCGCCTACTTCATCCCCGTCATGCCGCTGCTGCAGCCCCACGTGCGCGCCGTGGCGATGTCGACGATGGGCCACGGCGAGTCGGACCGCCCGCCCGAGCCCTACACCACGCTCCACGAGTACGCGCAGGCGGCGGCGTGGCTGCTCGACGGGCTCGGCCTCGAGCGGGTGCACGTCGTCGGGACGCACACCGGGGCGATGATCGCGACCGAGCTCGCCGTGAGCTGGCCGGAGCGCGTCGACCGGCTCGTCCTCGAGGAGCCCTTCAACTGGAACACCGAGCGGCGGCGCGAGGCGCACCTCAGGCTCCACGAGTACCGCGAGCCCGACGCGGAGGGCGAGTTCCTCAAGCAGCTCTGGCGGTGGACGCGCGATCGCGTCTCCGAGGAGATGCCCGGCGTCGAGCCCGACTTCCGGCTGCTGCGGCAGCGCTTCATCGACAAGCTCCGGCTCGCCGACGAGGCGCCCGAGCCCTACGCCCCGATGGCCTGGGAGGGCGCCGGCCCCTACGCGATGTGCCACTACGAGATGTGGGAGGCGGCGCCGCGCGTGCAGGCGCCGACGCTCGTGATCCACGGCACGGAGAGCCAGCTCGGGCGCTCGCACGAGAAGTTCCTGGATCTCATCCCGGACGCGCGCGGGCTGCGCCTCCCCTCGGTCGGCAACTCCGTGCCGTTCCAGCATCCGGAGCTGTGGACGCGCGAGGTCCTCGCCTTCCTGCTCGGGGAGTGAGCGGGGCGGGCGGGGACGCTACTCGTACCAGCCCGAGGCGAAGATCAGCCCGTCGTGGAGCACCGCCCAGGTGTGCTTCTGGCGCTCGTCGCCCGTCTCGGGGTTGAGCAGCACGTAGTCGACCCAGTGCCCCGACTCGGGGGCGCCCAGCAGATCGTCGCCGTAGAAGTACCCCGCGGAGTCGACGCGGAGGCTCGGATCCCGGCCCCGGAACCTCGGGAGGTAGTGGGCGATCGTGTAGCCCTCCTCGTCGATGATGAAGACGTACCACTGGCCGTCCACGCTCTCGGCGGAGTTGTAGTACTCCACCGTCCGCTCGCGGCCGACCGCGTTGTAGAGGTCGATGGCCCGCGTGACGAAGTTGCGGGTGTAGGCGGGAGCGTCCGCCTTGCCGGGGGCGCGCTCGTACCAGCCCGATCCGAAGGTGAGGCCGTCGTGGGCGACCATCCAGGAGTGCTTCGCCTCGACGGTGCCCGAGGCCGGGTTCGGGAAGGTGTAGCTGAACCAGGC
>DAOULG010000257.1:0-11825 GCA_034420495.1 Dehalococcoidia bacterium | reverse complement strand
GGCGGCGGGACCGATCCAGACCTCGTACGAGCTGCTCGTGCACGACTGGACGGAGCAGAGCGGGGAGCCGGGCGACCGCTACGACCCGGAGCTCGCGGCGCTCTTCCGTGAGGCGATCGCGGGCGTGGGGCTCGATGCGGGGCTGATGCAGGAGTTCCTGGAGAGGCTCGGGGAGCGCGATCCCGCCGTCGCGCACGCGCTGGTCGACGACCCGGACGGGATCGACTCGCTGCTGGTCCAGTTCCCCACCTACGCCGGCGACCCCCACGTGACCCGGGCGCTCCAGGAGGAGATCGAGGCGCTCTGGTTCGGCGAGGACGGCGCGATCACCGCGACCTCGGCCTCCATCACGTCGGTGACCGTCACCGACGAGATCGCGAAGGGGCAGACGGAGGCGATCACCTCGACCATCGAGGTCGCCCTGGGCATCCTCGCTCTCTTCTACTGGGCGACGCTCCGCCAGCCCCTGCTGGCGGTCGTCGCGGTCGGCCCCATCGTGCTCGTGCTGATCTGGGTGCTCGGAACGATGGCGCTCCTGGACATCCCCTACTCGCTGATCACCTCGATCATCACCGCGCTCTCGATCGGGATCGGGGTCGACTACACGATCCACCTGATCCACCGCTACCAGGAGGAGTTCGCGCTCGTGCGCAACCCGGAGACGGCGGCGATCCGCACGCTCGAGACCACAGGATCGGCGCTCCTGGGCTCCGCGCTGACGACGGCGCTGGGGCTCGGCGTGCTGGTCGCCTCGCCGGTGCTCGCCTCGCAGCAGTTCGGCATCACCGCCGCGATCACGATCGCCTACTCGCTGCTCGTCTCGATGCTGGTCGTTCCCCCGGCGATGACGGTCTGGGGCGCGTACCAGAACATGCGGCTGCGCTCGATGGTCGAGCGCCTCTGGGACGAGCTCGACGTCGCCATCGACGACGTGCACCGGCGCCACGAGGGGGAGCAGGCCGCGCCGTAGGCGCCCGGCGGGGAGCGCCGCCGCGTCCCCGGCCCGGGCCGGCGCGCCCTCACGGCGACGTTCCGGCCTCCGCCTCCCTCCGGGCCTCCGCCTCGAGGTGGGCCAGCGTCTCCTCGGCGAGCGGGTGCGTGGGCTCGCCGCGCTCGCGGAGCCTGGCCAGCGAGAGGCGCAGGTAGGAGGCCGCGGCGGCGCGGAGCGCACCCCGCCCGGGGCGCCTGGCGACGGCCTCGACCTCCACGAGCGCCGGCCACGCGGCCGCCTTCGCCGGCTCCACCTTGTCGGCGATGAACATCGCCCACGCCCACTCGGGGTAGCGCGGGTGACCCGGCGTGTGCCAGCGGATCGCGTCGAGCACGCCGGGATCGGTGAGGCCGAAGCGCTCGGAGAGCTCGAGCGCCGCCAGGGGGCCGTGGAGGACGACGGGGCGCGCGCGCTCGACGTCGAGGATGTCGAGGCCCCGCTCCTCGGCGCGGCGCAGCAGCTCGGCGGGAGGCACCGCCCGCAGCAGGTCGTGGCCCTGGGCGGCGAGGGAGACCCGTTCGAGGGGGAGGCGATGCAGCTCCGCGAGCTCCCGGGCGAGCGCGACGACGCGCTCGATGTGCCGGGCCATCGCCCGGGGGAGCTCGGGCTCCATCAGCTCCCGGAGCCGTCCGTAGCCGATCCCGGCGCCCTCGGGCGCGGTGCCGCGCGCGTCGCCGCGGGTGCGCTCGGGGCCCACCGCACGCCCTCCCCGCCGGCGGCGCGACCGGGGCGAAGGAGCGCCCCCGCGCGATGAACGGACGCCTACTGCATCCGCCTCAGGCGTGCGACCCGCTCCTCGAGCGGCGGGTGCGTCGAGAAGAGGCCCCCCACCGCGCCGGCCCGGAGCGGGTTGACGATGAAGAGGTGCGCCGTCGACTCCGGGACCGGCATCGGGCGGCGCTCGGCGCCGGCGTGCAGCTTCCAGAGTGCGGATGCGAGCGCCTCGGGATCGCTCACCATGCTCGCCCCGTCGCGGTCTGCCTCGTACTCGCGCGCGCGGCTGATGCCGAGCTGGATCAGCGTGGCGGCGATCGGCGCCACGAGCAGCATCAGCAGGCCGGCCATCCCGTCGCGGCGCCCCCCGAACCAGAGGCCGACGAAGCCGATCATCGAGATCGCGCTCGCGATGGTGGCCACGATGGAGGAGGTCAGGATGTCGCGGTTCTTGATGTGCGCCATCTCGTGTCCGAGCACCCCGCGCAGCTCGCGCTCCGTGAGCAGCGCGCGGATGCCGGTGGTGACGGCGACGGCGGCGTGCGTCGGCGACCGGCCGGTCGCGAAGGCGTTCGGCTGCGGCGAGTCCATGACGTAGACGCGCGGCATCGGGAGCTCGGCGTCGCGGGCCACGCGCGCGACCAGGTCGAAGAGGGCGCGGTCCTCCTCGCGCTCCAGCTCGCGCGCGTGCGCGCTCCGGAGCACGATGTCGGACGAGAACCAGTAGCTCCCGAAGTTCATCGCGGCCGCGATGCCCAGGAAGAGGAGCGCCCCCGCCGGGCCGCCGATCCCCCAGCCGATGGCGACCAGGAGCCCGCTGATCGCGGCGAGCAGCACCGCCGTCTTGAGGTTGTTCATCGCCTCCACCCCCCGGCGCCGGCGGTCATGGGGCCGCGACGGCCGCGCCTGGATCGAGGATATCGCACGGCGCCCCGCCCCACGAACGCCGAAGCCGCCCCGGCCGGGGCGGCTTCGGTGTGGAGGTGCGGCGGCGAGCTAGATGCCGAGCTGCTGCGCGACGAGCTCCCGGTGGTGCTCGGTGTCGCCGAAGGCGAGCTCGGCCCGCTTCTGGCGGCGGTAGTAGAGCTGGATCTTGTAGTCCTTGGTGAAGCCGATCCCGCCGTGGATCTGCTGGCCGTGCGCGACCACGCGCCTGGTGGCGTCCGAGGTCCACGCCTTCGCCATGTTGACCGCCATCTCGCGATCGTCCTGGTCGGTGTTCACCGACCAGGCGGCCTTGTACATGATGAAGCGCGACCCGTCGACGTCGGTGACCATGTCGGCGCACTTGTGCTGGATCGCCTGGAAGGAGCCGATCGGGCGGCCGAACTGGACGCGCTCCTTCGCGTAGTCGACGGCGATCTCGAAGTCCATCTGCGCGAGCCCGACCAGGTAGGCGGCCTCGGCGACGGTGTAGCGCTGGATCACCGGCTGCAGCAGATCCCAGCCGGCGCCGTCCTCGCCGAGGAGCTCGCCGGTCGCGTTCTCGAGCACGACCTCGCACTGCTTGTCGCGGGCGATGGTGAGCAGCTGGCGGATCTTCACGCCGGGCTGGTTGGTCGAGACCACCGCGAGCGTCGTCCCCGCGGGGGACTTCGCCGCCACCACCATGTAGTCGGCGACGTTCGCGTCGGAGACGAAGAGCTTGGTGCCGTTCAGCGTCACCTCGCTCCCGGAGACGGAGGCCTCGGCCTCGATCCCCTGCTCGTCGAAGCGGGCGCTCGGCTCGGTGAGCGCCAGCGTGAAGATCGCCTCCCCGGATGCGATCTTCGGCAGGTACTCCTGCTTCTGCGCCTCCGAGCCCGCAACGATGAGCGGGACCGCCCCGCCGAGCACCGTCGACATGAAGGGCCCGGGAACGAGCGCTCGCCCGAACTCCTCGAGCAGCACGGCGAGATCGAGGAAGTCGAGGCCGGCACCGCCGTACTCCTCGGGGATGAGCAGGCCCTGCCAGCCCTGCTCCGCCATCTTCGCCCAGAGATCGGGCGAGTACCCCTTGTCGTCCTCCTCCATCTCGCGGACGTGGGTCTCCGGGCACTCGTTCTCCAGGAACTCGCGCGCCGCGTTCTTCAGAAGCTCCTGCGTTTCGCTCAGGCCGAGATCCACGAGCACCCTCCCCGCCTGCGTCGCGCCCCGCCCGGGACGCGCGCGATTCCGGTGATGTCGGCGTGCCGCCGCACGGCCGGCGGCACGCGCCACGAGAGGACGCCGGGCGCCGCCGATCCCCGCGGCATCATGCTGACCGCATCCACGCCCGTCAAGCGTCGCCCGGCCGCGGGCCGCCGCCCCGCCGGGGCGGGCCCGCACCCCCCGATTGTGCGAGAGTGGCCGGCGCCCGGAACGGTCGCGCACGGAGCGAGAGCCCGGCGCCCGCGCCCGCTCCGGGAGGCAGCCGGCGACGGTGAACCAGCGGGAGCCTGCGTGTCCCTCCGAGCGACTCTTCGTCGCCCGCTCGCACTCGCCGCCCTCGCGGCGGTGGTGCTGGCGGGCGCGGCGACCGCCGCGCCGCCCGCCCGGGCCGGGCTCGGCGAGGACTGCGCCCGGATCCGCGAGCTCGCGGAGACCGCGAGCGTCGGCGTCGGGCTCGTCGTGCTCGACCTCGCCAGCGGCGAGCGCTGCACCGTCCGCGCCGGGACCACCTTCCGCAGCGCGTCGCTCTACAAGCTGCCGGTGATGGCCGAGGCCTTCGGGCAGATCGCCGCCGGGGCGCTCGACCCCGGCGACCGCCTCGCGCTGGAGTCGCGCCACTACGTCGACGTGCCGCACACCGATCCCGGCGAGACGGTGATCGTGACGGTCGAGGCCGCGATTCAGGCGATGATCCAGTGGTCCGACAACCCCACGGCGGTGGCGCTGCACGAGCGCCTCACCGATGCGGCGGTGGTGGAGCACGCCCGGCGCCTCGGGATGGACGGGACGGTCCTCGAGCCCCGCTACGAGACGACCCCGGCCGATATCGCCCTCTTCTTCGAGCGGCTCTACGACGGCGCCATCGTCTCGGCCCGGGCGAGTGCCCGGATGCGCGATCTGCTCCGCGGGCAGCGGGTGCGCCGCCTGCTCCCGCAGGGGCTCCCCGAGGGCGTGCCGATCGCGCACAAGACCGGATCGCTCCCCTCGTGGGAGCACGACGCCGGGATCGTGGAGGCGGCGGGCGGCGACTACGTGATCGTCGTGCTCACCTGGCACGGGGGCGACGTCGCCGCCTCCTACTCCCTGATCCGGGAGCTCTCGGCGCTGGTCTACGAGGGATTCGCCGGCGCGGAGCGGGAGGGGGAGACCGCCCGCCTCCCCGCGGCGCTCGCGACCCCGGAGCCCGCGCCGGAGCCGGCCGCGGCCGCCGCGGCGCCCGCGCTCGCGCCGCCGCTGGGTCGCACGCCGGCTCCCGCGGCGACGGCGGCCCCGACCGCCACCCCGGCGGCGACGCCGATCGCCTCCCCGGAGGCGTCACCCGCGGCGCCGACCGCGGCGCCGACCGCCCGGGAGGCCGGCCTCCAGTGGTGGCAGCGGCCGGGGGGGCGGGCGCTCATCGTGGCCCTCGCGGGGACCCTCCCGGCGCTGAGCCTCCTCGCCGGGGCGCGGATGCTCCGCTCGGGCGGCTGAGCGGGACCGCGCGCACCCCGCCGCGGCGCGCGGCCGGGGCGCGCCGCCGGGCCGGGGAACATCAGCGGTCGGGCTGCTCCGGGCCGGGCGGCGCGTCGACGACGACGCCGAGGCTCAGATCGAGGGGAGGCATCTCCTCCGCCTCCCACGCGGCGAGATCGACGGCCTTCCCCTCCTCGACCTCCGCGAGGAGGCGCGCGCGCTCCTCCTCGCGTCGCTCGCGCGCCTCGCGGTCGATCTCGAGCTCGTCGGCCACCTGCTGCGCCAGCGCGGCGGCGGGGGAATCGCCCGCGTCGGGGATCCGTGCCCGCAGCAGGCGTCCCAGCACGCCGTAGTGCGCGTCGCCCAGGTAGTGGAGTGGGCGGCGCTCCTCGGGCGCCTCGGGGCGCCAGCGCCCGTCGAAGGAGACGGGGTCGACGAGCACGGCGAGCGGGTGGCCGAGCACGAGATGGTGATCACCCGCGGGGAGCACCTGGACGACCTCGCACTCGACCCAGGCGCAGCATTCCTCGAGCAGGGGCGCGGTCACGTGGCGGGGCGCGAAGCTCTCGATGCCGGCGAGCTCCAGCTTGTCGAGCTGCTCCCCCGAGAGCGATCCGAGGTACTGGACGTGGTGGAGCAGCGCGCGCGTGGGGAAGCTGAGCGCGAACTCCTCGGCGCGGCTCACGAGCTCCACGGTGAAGCGCGACTCGTGGATGGCGACGCCGATGAGAGGCGGCACGGAGGAGAGCGGCGCCTGCCACGCGACCGGCATCACGTTCACGCGGCCGCGGTAGCGGGAGGTGAGCAGGGAGACGGCGCCGCCGGTGAGCAGCCGCAGCGCGGCGGCCGGCTCGCGCGGCTCGGCCCCCTCGGGCTCACCCCGGAGGATGTCGTGGAGAGGCACGGGTGGAGTGTACGTCCGCCGGGAGCGGCTGCGGGGGGCGGCGCCCCCTACGGGTGCGCGGCGACCGACGCTAGCGGCCGCAGCCGCAGCCCCCGCCGCTCGGAGCGTTCGGCGCCTCGATCGAGAAGCCCTGGCGCATCACGTCCTCGACGTAATCGATCGAGGCGCCCGCGAGCGCATCCGCGGCCTGCGGGTCCATCAGGAAGCGGAGGCCGCCGGACTCGGTGACGGTGTCGCCGTCGCGCTCGCCGTCGATCCCCATGCCGAACGAGACGGAGCAGCCGCAGCCGCCGGCCGAGAGGAAGACCCGGACGCCCTCGCCCTCGCCGATCCGCTCGCCGGCGATCTCGCTGAGGCGACTGACGGCGCTCTCGGTGAGGGTCAACATCGCGCATCCCGCCTTCCCGCGACCCGCCCGAGCGCGGGCCACCCCGTTCCCTGCCGTGCTCGTCCATGGTGCGCTCCCGCCGCGAGCCGGCGCAACCCGGGACGACCGTCGCGGCGCCCGGCGCCGCCCCCCTCCGATACGATGGCGCGCGCCCCGGCCGCGCGGGGCGCGCCGGGGAGGCGACGGTGGCAGCAGTCGGCGCGGGCGCGCCGCGACGCCGGGGGACGCGCCGCCCGCGGGGCGGAGCCGTCGCCGCCCTGCTCCTCGGCGCGGCGCTCCTCGCCGCGGCCGGCCCCGGCCCGGCGGATTCCGGGCCGCCGGAGCCGGGGGACGCGGTCGCCCCCGTCCGCCCCCGGGCGGCTGAGGCGGTCGAGGCGGCGCGCGTCCGGGCGCCGGTCTCCGCGCTCCTCGGGCAGGTCGCGGAGCCGCGCGGCGCCGGTGAGGCGCCCGACGCCTCGGCCGCCACGACGCTCATCGGCGCCGAGCGCTGGCACCGCGCCGGCTTCAGCGGGCACGGCGTGCGCGTCGCCGTCCTCGACGCCGGCTTCGCCGGCTACGAGGCCGCCCTCGGCGAGACGCTCCCGCCGCGGGTGACCGCGCGCTCGTTCCGCGAGGACGGGCGCCTCGCGGGCGGCACCGATCACGGCCTGCGCGCCGCCGAGGTGGTCCACGCGATCGCGCCGCGCGCCGAGCTCTACCTGGTGAATTTCGCGACCCTGGAGGAGCTCCGGCAGGCGATCGACTACCTGGTGGACGAGGGGGTGTCGATCGTCTCGTTCTCCCTCGGCTACGTGCACAGCGGGCCCGGCGACGGCACGGGGGCCGTCAACGACGCCGTCACGCGCGGCATCGACGCCGGCCAGCTGTGGACGGTCGCGGCGGGCAACTGGGGCCAGCAGCAGTGGGCCGGGCCCTTCATCGACAGCAACGACGACTCGCACCACGAGTTCGCGAGCGGGGTGAGTCGCCTCCGGCACCGCTTCCATGCGGGCGATGTGATCACGGTCTCGCTGCGCTGGGACGACGAGTGGGGGGCGACCTGCTCCGACTACGACCTCGAGCTCTTCGCACCCGACGGCTCGCTGATGCGCGCCTCGCGCCACGTGCAGGACTGCGACGAGGATCCCGTCGAGGTGATCCAGGTGCTGGCCACGCAGAGCGGCTGGCACAGCGCGCGCATCACGGCCGCCGGCGGCGTGACGCCGCGCCGCCTCTCGCTCCTCTTCCTGGGCGCGCCGGACCGGGGCGCCGCCGTCGACCGGCCGGTCGGGTCCGGCTCGCTCGCCGAGCCGGCGGACCATCCGCTGGTGCTCACGGTGGGCGCGCTCGACGCGCTCTCCGCGGATCACGCCGCGGCGCCCTCCTCCTCGCGCGGCCCGACCACCGACGGGCGCCCGAAGCCGGACATCCTCGCGCCCACGGGGGCCTCGGGCGCGATCGCGGGAGGCTTCGGCGGCACCTCGGCGGCGGCGCCGCACGCGGCCGGCGCCGCCGCCCTGCTCAGGGAGGCCCTCCCCCGGGCCGATCGCTCGGGGCTCGCGAGCGAGCTGCGCACCCGCGCCGTCGCCGGCGCATCCGACGCCGCGACCGGGGCCGGTGTGCTCCACCTCGGCTCGCTGGCCGGCCTCGGACTGCTGCTCCCGGTCGGATCCGAGGAGGCCCGCCTCGAGGGCGACCTCCCCGGGGGGGCCGGGCTCGTCGAACTCGTCTACCGCGGGCCCGACGGATACCCCGCGCGATTCGCGCACCTGCTGACGCCGCCCGGACGTGCGCCGGCCGCCCTCTTCCGGCGCGACGGGGCCGGGAGCTGGGACGTCTACATCGCCGGGGCGCCGGCCTTCGTGCAGTCGCTCCTGCAGATCGACAACGGCGATCCGCTGATCGCCCGCTTCGACGAGCCGTAGCGGCGCGGGCGGGATCCGGCCCGCGCCTGCGGGAAGCGCCGGCTCAGGAGCCGTCCCCGGCCGGCTCGGGGGTCGCCTCGGGGGCCGGCTCGGGCGTCGCCTCCGGGGTCGGCTCGGGCGTCGCCTCCGGGGTCGGCTCGGGCGTCGGCTCGGGCGTCGCCTCGGGCGTGGTGTCGATCGGGTCGTCCCCCAGGTAGCGCGCGGCGACGACCACCCCGTCCTCCGCGACGCTCTGCGCCGCCTCCAGCGCCGGCTCGTCGCCGGGAGAGACGGTGATCTCGCTGAGCACCGAGCGCCCCGTCTCGGCGGCCTCGCGGTAGATCAGCACCGCCTCGCGGGGCACGGCCTCCGGCTCCCGGTCGATCGTCTGCGCGACCGACGCCGTGCGCGCCGTCACCTCGCGGAGCAGCGCGCCGTCGACGTTCTGCGGGTTCTCCTGTATCCGCTGCAGCGCGGCGGCGAGCTGTGCGAGCTCCCCCTCGAGCGTGGGGACCGGCTCCGGGGGCGCGGCCGCCGTCTCGACGGGCTCGGACACCGGCGCGGCCGGCGCCGGAGCCGGCTCCGCCGCCGCCGGCTGGGCGGCGGGGGCGGCGGGCGCGGGCTGCGGCTCCACGCGGACGACGTCGGAGGATCCCGTCTGGGAGAGCGGATCCGCCGGGCCGCCCGAGAAGACGACCACGGCGACGACCGCCGCGGCGACCGCGGCGGGAGCCGCCGTCCAGCGGAGCGCGGGGAGCCGGAGCCATCCCCTGCGCGCGCCCGTTTGGCGCCGGCGCGAGGGGAAGAAGCGCGAGCGGAGCATCGCGTGGGAGCGGCTGAGGTAGTGCGGCCGGGGCTCGACGCCCGCAAGCGTCGCGGACAGGCGCTCCGCGTAGCGCGCGTCGGCGACCAGCTCCTCCACCTCGGCCGGAGCGGAGGGATGCGCGGAGGCGGCGGCGCGGCCCTCCAGGAGCGCGTCGAAGCGAGCCGCCTCCTCGGCGACCCCCTCGGGCTCCCTCCCGGCGTCGATGTCGCGGTTCACGCCCGCCTCGCCCTCGCCCGCCGGCCGCGCTCGAGTGCGACGGGGCCCTCGCC
The DNA here is from genome assembly GCA_034420495.1 of Dehalococcoidia bacterium. GTDB lineage: Bacteria > Chloroflexota > Dehalococcoidia > UBA2979 > UBA2979 > VYDC01. The sequence goes on along the minus strand of DAOULG010000257.1, from coordinate 2,268 downwards.
GCCGAGGATCTCCCGCAGCCGGCGGATTCCCTTGTGCTGCAGCACCTTCACGTTGCCCTCGTTCTTGTTGAGCGCCGCCGCCGTCTCGGCGACGGAGAGCCCGGCGCCGAAGCGCAGCAGGACCACGTCGCGTTGCGCCTCCGGCAGGAGCTCGACGGCGGCGAAGGCCTCGTCGATCTCGCTGCGCCGCTCGGCGAGCTCGGCGGGGCCTCGCTGCTCGTCGGCGATCGTCTCGCTGAGCGGATCGAAGACCGGCCGCACGGCGGCGCGCCGGTAGAGGGAGACGAGGTGGTTGTGGGCGATCCGGAAGATCCATGCGGCGAAGGGGCTGCGCTCGGCGCCCATCGGACGCCAGGTGAAGCGGTCGATGGAGGAGAGCACGCGGACGAAGATGTCCTCGGCGGCGTCCTCCGCCTCGATCGGGTCGCGCAGCCGGGCCAGGCAGTAGCGGTAGAGCCGCGGGAGGTACGACTCGTAGATGGCGCCGAAGGCGTCTCCGTCCTGCTCCTGCATGCGCCGGACCAGCTCCCGCTCGACGTCAAGCGGGAGCCCGGTGTGGGAACCACCGCCGGATGAGCGATCGGGCAGAGGAGCCTCCACGGGATCCTCACCGAGTATAGAAGCGACGCATCGGAGCTGGCGATTGGTTCATCCCCCCGCTAGGAGAAACGGCGCGGCGGCGGCGGAGTTAACGCGCACGCGCGGAAACCGCCGAAACCGCCGCGGGCGGCCTCCACCCGCGGCGGCGGGCAGCGGGTGCCCCCGTTCGGCCCGCTCGCGCGCCGGGCGCGGCACCGGCGGCGCCTCTCCCTGCGAACCGGAGCGCCCTCCCTCCTGTCTCTTCCCGCCCGGCGGCGCTATCGTGGATGGGGATGCGGGGACAGCGGCGCGACGGGAGGAATCCCGCCATGAGCGAATATCGTCCCAGTGGCCCGGCGGATCTCTGGTGGAACCTCAGCCCGGCCGGGCGCATCGGCATCCTGCTCCTCGCGGCCGTCCTGCTCGCCGTCGTGGGTGCGATGGTGCTCTCCGGAGGCGGGGTGGAGAACGGCGCGCCCCCGGTCACCGTGCGGACGGTGACGCCGACGCCGGCGGCGACCCCGGCGCCGACGGCGGCCGCGACGTCCCCGGCGCCCTCGACCGCGACGCCCGGCGGGGCGGCCACGCCGGCCCCCGGCGGGACCGCTCCCGCGACCGCGACGCCGGAGCCCACCGCGACCCCGGCGCCGCCGACCCCCGACCCGACGCCCACACCGGCGCCGGGGGACACCGTCGTCACGACCATCTCGGATCTCCACGCCGGGTACGGCGAGCCCCCCGGGGCCGTGCTCGGACGGCTGCGCGTGCCGACGCTCGGCATCGACGCCCCCCTGGGCGTGCGCCTCGTGGGCGGGGACGGGCAGATGCCGAACCCGGCCGGCCCGAGCGACGTGATCTGGTACGACTTCAGCGGATGGGACGGCATCGGCGGCTCGATCGGGGGCGGCGGTAACGCGGTCTTCTCCGGCCACGTCGACTACGCCGCGCACGTCCCGTACGCCGACGTCGACTACCGCGGCCGCGGCGTCTTCTTCAGCCTGAGCCTGCTCTCGCCCGGCGACGTGATCGAGGTGGAGCGAGCCGGCGAGAGCATCCGCTACGCCGTCTCATGGCGCCAGACGGTCAACGCGGAGGGGACCGACTGGGGCGAGATGCTGAGCTCGGACGTGCCGGTCGACAGCATCACGCTCATCACCTGCGGGGGAGAGTTCAACTACGAGGAGCGCTCCTACGTCGATCGCGTCGTCATCCGCGCGGAGCGCATCTAGAAGCCCGCCGCCGGGGAGCCCGGGCCGCCGCGGCACAGGCCACGCCGCGCGGCGCGTGCCCGGCGGGAGGGGCTGGCGGAGAGGGTGGGATTCGAACCCACGAGGGGCGATGAGCCCCTACCCGCTTTCCAGGCGAGCCTGTTAAGCCACTCCAGCACCTCTCCGCGAGGTGATCGGGCGACGGGTGGCGGAGAGGGTGGGATTCGAACCCACGAGGCTTGCGCCTACCGCTTTTCGAGAGCGGCACCTTAAACCACTCGGACACCTCTCCGCGATCGAGTATAGGAAGCGCCCCCGGGTTGGACCAAGCAGCCGCGCGGCGATCGCCCCCGGAGCCGTCGGCCGGTGCGCGCGCGGCGGCGCGGGCGGAGCCGCCCCCTCGCGGGCGCCTCCGGGGTGGCGGCGGCGACGCGGCGCCGCACGGGACGGGGAGAGCGCGCGGCGCCCTCCCGGCGCCTCG
>DAOULG010000256.1:0-5219 GCA_034420495.1 Dehalococcoidia bacterium | reverse complement strand
GTACGGACTGAGATGGAGAGGCGGATCTTCGATCTCATGACGCGCGGCCAGAAGACATCATTACGGTCACGGTCGATCCTCCCGCGGTTCGCTGAGCCGGGCAGCGGGCGGCTGCATGGGCGGGGAGTCCCCCCGGCAGACGGCAGTGCGGCGGCGGCTCGACGGCGGCGTGTACCCTACAGGCGATGACGGGACGGGATGAGTGCGTGACGGCCGCCGACGCCTCTCACGAGTGCGCCACCAGGGCCGTTCTCCAGATCCTCAGTGCGGGCTTCCGCGTGGAGATGCACCAAATAGAGACGCGCCTGACCGGGTGGACGGCAGGGACGATGCTCGGCGGCATGACCGCCGCTGCCACGGCCGCCGTCACCGCCCTCGCGAACTGATCTCAACATGACCGTGCCGCCCGCCGATGGCCGTGCGGGAATCGAAGTCGCCGACGAGTGGGACGCGGGCGACATGGGGTGCGGCGAGGTGATCATCCTGCTCAGGCTACGGATGCGGAAGTTGGACCCCGGCGCCGTGTTCAGGCTGACCGCGCGCGACCCCGGCGCCCCCGAGGACATCCCGGCCTGGTGCCGCCTGACCGGGCGGCGCTTGCTCCGGGCGGCCCATCCGCACTACTGGATCGAGCAAGCTCAACGAGCGTAGGCCGCGAGGAAAGGAACGATGTTGGCCGGGAAGTTTTGCGTGAGCCTCACCCACGCGGGGGACGACCCCGACCGGGCGACGGTCGCCTTCGTCGTCGCAAACGCGGCGCTTGGCTCCGAGCAGGAGACCGTCGTCTTCCTCAGCACCGAGGGTGTGCGACTGGCCGAGCAGGGCTACGGCGACGACATCCACGAGGATGGCTTCATGGCGCTCGCCGAGCTGATGAGCCTGTTCGCCGAGGGCGGCGGCGAGATCTACGTCTGTGCGCCCTGCTACAACAAGCGCGGCCTCGACACGGAGAATCTGGTCGAGGGCGCCGTGATCGTCGGCGGCGCGAAGCTGGTCGAGTTCCTCGCGGGCGGCACGCCCTCCATCTCCTACTAGACGGGCACGCCGATCGGCAGATCGATGGACCCGAGCGAGCGGCACGCCCACGAACCCGACGTCCGCTTCGACGGCGGCGACCTCAATTGCGGCGGGGGACTGCTGCTGCTGATCCGGCGGCACATCGACCCGCTCGAACCCGGCGGCCTGCTCGAGATCCTGTCGACCGACTCGACGGTCGAGGTCGAGCTGCCCGCCTGGTGCCGGCTCACGACCAACGATCTGGTCTCCTGGACCCGGCATGGGGAGCAGCGCAGCTACCTCGTCAGCAAGGGTCCGTTCACGGAGCGTGGGCAGGGGACCGATGTGGCCTCCGAGGTCGTCGGCAGCCCGGCGACCGCCGCGGGCACGATCGACGAGCCGGTGCGCGTCGAGGCGACGATCCCCGAATCGCTGCCCGAGCCCGCCGCCGCGCGCCGGATCGCGCCGCTCTCGGTGATGGGCGTCGGCAGCTGGCCGCGGCCACGCTGGATGCTGCGGGCGATGCACGACCGCCTCGAGGGCCGCCTCGACGAGGCGGAGTTCGCGGCCACGGCGGACGACGCGGTGAGGCTGAGCCTCGCCGCGCAGCTGCGGGCAGGCGTCGACGTCGTCAGCGACGGCGAGCAGCGCCGCGACAACTACGCGAGCTTCGTGGGCGGCCTGCTCGACAACTGCCAGCTGATCCCGCTCAGCGACCTCACGGCGATGGTCGACGACCCGGCGGAGTTCGAGCGGGAGCTGCGCGTGCTCGACGTGCCGGCCCTGGAGGTGCGCCACCCGGTTGTCTACGGGCCGCTCGGGCGAAGCCGCCCGCTGGCCGTCCCGGAGCTCGAGTTCGCCGCGTCGTCTACGGAGGCGCCCGTCAAGGTCGCGCTGCCGGGGCCGTACCTGCTGACGCGCATGATGTGGCTCGACTGCCTGAGCGACCGCCCCTACGAGAACCGCGAGGATCTCGGCCGCGACGTGGTGCGGGTGCTGCGCGAGGAGGCGCACTTCCTGCTCGCCTCGGGCGCCGCGCTGGTGCAGTTCGACGAGCCGGTGCTGACGGAGGTCGTCCACGGGAGCGCGGGCAGCACGCGCAGCTTCATGTGCGGGGCGCTGAGCGAACGGCTCGAGGGCGACTCGGAGCTGAACTTTGCCGCCGGACTGCTGGACGAGGTGGTGCGCGGTCTCCCGCCGGAGTCGCTGGCGCTGCACGTCTGCCGGGGCAACTGGACGCCCGACGAGTCCGCGGCCCTCGCCGGCGACTACCGGCCGCTGCTCGGGTACCTCGGACGGGCGCCAGTGCGGACGCTGTTCCTCGAGCTCTCAACGCCGCGCGCCGGCGAGCTGGCGGTGCTGCGCGAGCTGCCGGCGGACAAGCGCATCGCCGTCGGCGTCGTGAATCCCAAGGTCGAGGCCGTCGAGCCGCCGGAGGAGGTCCGCGGGCGTATCGTCCACGCCATCGACCTCCTCGGCGCGGAGCGCGTTCTGCTCACGCCGGACTGCGGCTTCGCGACGTTCGCCGACAATCCCGTCTCCTCCACGGACGTCGCCGAGGCGAAGCTGCGGACGATCGTCGAGGCGAGGGACCGGGTGCGCGCAGGCTGAGGGCGGCTCGCGCGTCCGCGTGCCGACATAATGCCCATGGTGCTCCGCGACCGCCAAGAGCCCGTCACCATTCAGCAGTTGTGCAGCGAAGCGGAGCCCGGTCCCCGCGGCGAATCTGAACCTGAGATGGTGGCGGGAGTGCGTGGGAGTCGAACCCACCCAGGACCGCGACGCGGCCCCACAACGGTTTTGAAGTTCCTGATCTGCCGTTTTTTGGCCGTCGTTTTCGCTCCCGCCACGTCCCCTTCTGACCGGCTTTTGAACTCAAAATCACCGATCGTCGTCCCGCCTGATCGTCGCCGATCCCACCACGTGCGCTGCAGTCGGTCCCCAATCGGTCCCCAATTGCTTACTTCCTCAGCGTTTCTTGCCAGCCGTCGACGTGCACTTGGCAGCGAAAGCACCTCGACTGCAGGCAAGGCCGATGCCTCCCCACATTGACATCGGGTGGTGGTCCCTCGATACTCTCTGTAGTCTTCCCCGCCGCTCCTTCGGGGGCTGGCGGGGTTTTGTTTATCCACGGTGCCTGCCATGAGCCGCGTCATCGTCTTCGTGGACGCCCAGAACTTCTATCGTAGTGCCCGGCGAGCATTCTTCGACGATGCAACCGACCCCTACAGGGTCGGCCAGTTTCACGCGCGCGCTCTGGGGGAACTGCTCTGTGCTCGCGATGCAGGCCGGTCGCTTGCTGCCGTGAGACTGTACACGGGACGACCAGATGCCTACCTGCAGCCCGCTGCATACCGAGCAAATGTCCGGCAGTGCCAGGCGTGGGAGCAAGCTGGCTGCTATGTCTTCACGCGCCAGTTGAGGTACCCCTACGGTTGGCCCGACAACGCAGATGGGCAGGGGCCGCAGGAGAAGGGGATCGATGTAAGGATGGCGCTCGATATCGCGCTGCTCGCTTACAGACGCGAGTACGACGTGGCGATCGTCTGCTCCGGCGACAGCGACCTCATCCCGGCCATCGAAGAAGTGCTCGACGGCGAAGGCACCGCGCTGGTCGAGGTTGCGGGCTGGCGCTCCGAGCGTTACAGGCAGCGACTGAGCATCGATGACCGCAATCTCTGGTGCCACTGGCTCCGGCGCGAGGACCATGAGCGCGTGCGCGACGACACGGACTACGCTTCCTCCAACTAGGCCAACCCCCGGCGAACCTGACACGGACATCGACTGGCATGGCTGCACGTGCACGGCGGAGGCGTTCGGCGTCTCGCGGGCACACGCTGTGGTACCTTCCCGAGCCCGGCGAGGCCGGACGCGTCCGATCTAGTGTCTAGACCCACACGTTAGGGAACACTTGTCCAGATTCCGATGGCATTTGGACAAGGAACGGAGAGGCGTCATCGGATCTAGACTTACCTACCCTGATGATCATTTCCGTCGGGAAGCGCCATGATGAGTAGGCGGGGCCGGGAGATGGCGCGCTCTTGGCCTCCCTCGCCCCGCCTCCAGCGCCGTGGGAGATGCGCGATTATGCGGGCCGCATAGACGGGCGCGCTCTTGGCTTCCCCCGCCCCGCCTCCAGCGCCTCCTATCCGTCGCGTGGCGGCTCGTCGCGCGAGGCGGGCGGTCGCGTGCCAGTCGCCCGCAGGTAGGCGAGCCGCCTCCGGCACGCGTGCCAACTGCGCTGCATCATCCGTGCGACCGCGATGGGCGGCAGGTGGGCGATGCTCAGCAGGCGATCGTCATCCTGCTCACTCCAGGGAGCGCCACGGCGCTCCCGTCGTCCGCCAGCTCTCTGTGCTCTCTTCATCGGTCCCTCCTTCGCCGTTTCGGCGTGCTCATAGCCGCCACGCGGGCGGCTCGCCGTCGTCGAGGGCGACGAGCGCATCGCGTACGGGCTCCGGCAGGCTCTCCCAGGGCGGCAGCGCGTAGCCGTCGAACTCCGCCACGCGCACCCATTCCTCCGGTGCGACCTCCTCCTCGATCGCCTCGATCGTGTAGTTGTGCATCCCCTGGATGCCGGTCCGGCAGCGGTAGGGACCGGCCGCCTCGATGGCCGAGGCGACCTCGTTGGTGAAGTTGGGTTCGTCGCCGTCCCCGAAGCCGAACTTCGAGAACGCCTCCGTGATCTCCCACTCGATGATCCGTCGTGGCATCGGGATTCTCCTTCTGTAGTACTTCTTCTCCGTTGGTCACCAACCGCGGCGTGAAGGGGCAGGCACGGCGAGGCGGCGGCGGGCGACCGCAGCCGCCTCGATCGCCGCCCCGCCCTCGCCTGCGTTCCGGTTGTGCCGGTACCGCCAGGTCAGCCCGCTTCGCCTCCCGCCTCCGGCTCCCTGCCGAGGATGTGGTCGGCGGCGCGCTGCCCCTGCGCGGCGGCGACCACGACGAGGCGGCGGTCGTCGTCGAGGACGCGCAGCCACGAGGCGATGTAGGCCGCCGACTGCTCGACCCGCGAGGGGTCGATCCCGGCCTCGTTACCCAGGAAGGCCGCCGCGAACTCCGCGACGAGCTCCTCCTGGGAGTAGCGCTCCGATCCGAAGCGGGCCGCGGTGCGGTAGCCCTCGCGCCCCAACCGCTTGGGGTGGCCGGTGGAGTGTGCGAGCTCGTGGAAGAGCGTCGCGTAGTAGCCGTGCGCGTCGGTGAACTGCGAGCGCTCCGGCAGG
>DAOULG010000255.1:0-31552 GCA_034420495.1 Dehalococcoidia bacterium | reverse complement strand
TGGTGCATCTCGCGCTCGTGCTCGCCGCACGCGGGGGCGACCAGGCCGACCTAGTCACGCGGCTCGCCTTCGTCTCGGTCGGCGCCTGGTGGTTCGGCTGGGCCCTCTGGACGCTGCGCGTCGTGCCGGAGCCCCCGCTCCTGCGCCCCCGCGAGCGCGTGACTCCGGCCTCCGCCGTCGCGGCCGGCTTCCGGGAGCTGCGGCAGACGCTTCGCGAGCTGGCGCGGTTCCGCGTCGTGGTGGTCTTCCTCGCCGCCTACATCCTCTTCAACGACGGCCTCCAGACCGTGCTGGCCATCGCCGGCGCCTACGCCGCCGACACGCTCGGCATCCCGCTCGCCTTCAACATGGGGACGATCGCGATCATCCAGTTCGTCGCGGTGCCCGGCGCCCTCGCCTTCGGCCGGCTCGCCGATCGCATCTCGACGAAGAACGCCCTCACCGTCGCGCTCTGCGCCTGGGCGGGGATCGTCCTGCTCGGCGTCTCGCTCGCCCCGCTCCCGCCGGGCGAGCACGGCGACTTCGAGATCCGGCTCGCCTACGCCGAGGGGTCGGGGGACTACGTCGTCGAGGCGGCGCCCGGCGACGACGAGCCGGTGGAGCTCCGCCTCGGCGGCGCCGCCTGGGAGCTCGAGGAGGGCGACGCCGTCCGGCCGTCCGTCGCCGCCTCGCTCGCCGAGGCGGTGCGCGAGGGGGAGGACGTCGAGCACTCGCTCTCCCTGCGGGGGGGACCGCTCGACGGCGTCTCCGCCGTCGGCGCGGCCCACCCCTCGGTCCTGGGCGCCGGCCCCGTCGACTGGTGGCCCTCGCTCGTGCGGGAGCGCGTCTGGCAGCCGCTCGGGCTCGGGGTCGGGCCCCAGTGGCTCCTGCTCGGGACGATGGTGGGCTGGGTGATCGGGGGGAGCCAGGCCCTCGCCCGCAGCCTCTTCGGCCAGATCACGCCCCGCAGCCGCAGCGGGGAGTTCTTCTCCTTCTTCGGCTTCATCGGCCGGGCGTCCTCGGTCTTCGGCCCGATGGTCTACATCGCGGCGACGGCGATCTTCGACACGCGCGTCGCCGTCACCTCCATCCTCGTCATCATCCTCGCGGGCACCGCCGTGCTGAGGTGGGTCGACGTCGACGAGGGCGCCCGCGTCGCGGCCTCAGAGGATGCGCGCGCCGGCTCCGGATAGCCCGCGGCGCCGCGCCCCCGGGGAGCGGGCGCTCCGCCCGGGCGCCGCCCGCCGGGGCGCCGGCGGCACCGGGAGGGGATGTCGCCATCGACGCCGCGCTCGTCCTCCTCGTCGTCGCGCTCAAGTACCTCCTCCCGCTGCTCCTCATCCCCTTCCCCTTCGCCGCCGGCTGGTCGAACTTCGTCCTCGACAGCGTCGACGGCGACATCCTGGTCCCGCTGGGCCTGGAGGAGGGCCTCTACCAGAACGTCGACAAGTCGGCCGACTACGTCACCTACATCTGCATGGTCATCGCCGCCTGGCGCTGGCCGCTCCGGCGCGCGGTCATCGCCCTCTTCGCGCTCCGGAGCGTCGGGCAGGCGCTCTTCTTCCTCACCGGCGACGAGCTCGTCTTCCTGCTCTTCCCCAACTTCCTGGAGCCGCTCTTCCTCGCCTACGCGAGCATCGCCTTCCTCAAGCGCTCGGAGGCACCGGCCTTCTTCGAGCGGCACGCCGTCGCGATCTGGCTCGTCGTCGTCTGCTACAAACTGCAGGACGAGTACGTCACGCACGTCGCCAACGTCGACCGCACCGAGCTTCTCGGCCGCCTCGCCGAGCGCCTGACCGGAGGGTGAGGGGCCCCGCGCCCCCGCCTCGCGCGTAACGCATAGGCACTCGAACATATCTGGATGGCAGGCCACGCTCGCCGCGAGGCGTCCCGCCCCCGCACGCGCGACAGGACCCCGGGGTGAGGCGTGTGCTGCGCCCCGCGCTGGTGCTCCTCGCGGTGGCCGCGGCCGCGGCCGCGGCGCCCACGCCCGCCTCCGCCTCGGAGGCGCTTCAGGCGGGCCAGGAGGCCGTCGTGCGCTCCGCCCCCGACTGCCTCAGCCTCCGGGAGGGGCCGACCCTCGCCGCCGCCCGGATCCAGTGCGTCCCGGACGGGACGACCGTCACCGCGCTCGGCGAGCGGCGGCCGGCGGACGGCTACGACTGGGAGCGGGTCGAACTCGACGGCGTCACCGGCTGGATGGCGGCGATCTACCTGGAGGCCGTCGCCGCTGAGGACGACGGCGAACCGGAGGCGGCGCCCGGCGGCGGCGACAACGGCGACAACGGCGACGACGGCGGCACCGGCAACGGCGGCACCGGCAACGGCGGCACCGACACCGGCAGCGACGGCGGGGGCGGGACGGGCGTGCTGCCCGTGCCGCCGCCGGGAGGGCTCACCCTCGGGCGCGCCGGCACCTCCGACGTGCAGGCACTGGTCGCCGCGCAGCGCTTCGACGTCGCCGCCGTCTTCCTCTACCGCATCGCGACGCAGGACTACCTGCGCTACCTCCCCGGCGCGCCCCCGGTCGTGAACACCCTCGGCTCCCCCTCGCTCACCGCGGAGAGCATCGTCCTGATGCGGCGCATCGGCGAGCGCGGCGGGCAGGTCGCCGCGCCGGAGGCCCCCGACGAGGAGATCCGCGGCACGCCGAACGTGCTGCCCTCGCCGCCGCAGCAGGGGCTGACGCTCGGCATCTCCGGCACCAACGACCCGGTCGCCCTCGCCGAGGCGCAGCCCTTCGAGGTGCGCTCGATCGCCCTCCTGCACGTCCCGACGCAGCGGCAGCTCGTCTACATCCCGGGCGCCCCCTCCTTCGTGCAGTCGCTCGAGCGCGGCGTGCTCCAGCCGGACTCGGTGGTCTGGATGCGCGCGGGGAGCGTCCCGACCTCGGGCGGGACCGTCGTCGAGGCGACGTTCAGCTACTACTACTGCGAGCAGGGGACGATTCCGCGGGGGATCGGCGACGGCGGCGGCTGGTGCGGCGCGATGGCGAACGGCGAGGTCGTCCACGCGGGCGCCGCCGCCTGCGCGCGCGGCTCCCTGGGGCAGCGCTTCCGCATCGTGGGCGACCCGCTCGATCGCATCTACACCTGCACCGACACCGGGAGCGCCGTCCGCGGCCAGCACCGCGACATCTGGTTCCAGAACAGCGACGACGGCCGGCTCTGGCTGGACCAGGTCGGCGACCGGGGGCGGATCGAGATCCTCGGGGGCGGGTAGCGCCCCGAGCGGGCGCCCGCGGGCCGGCGGCGCGACGAGGCGCCGTCAGGGCGGACGGCTCAGCGGCGCGGCGGGTTGCGGGAGTAGACGATCTCGATCGGGCTCTGCGTGAGGACGCGGCGGTGACCGTCGTCGAAGTCGTCTATCTCCACCACCAGCCAGTGCACCCCCTCGAGCTCGATGCGCATGCGGGCGCGGAGGACGATGCGCTGGCCGCGGTGGGGCGCCTCCCAGGTGACGTCGTACTGCCCGAGCTCGTGGACGTCGCCGTCGGGCTTCTCCAGGGAGAGGTAGACGGTCGAGCGGCCGAGCGCGTCGCCGGCCACCATCCCGACGACGATCCCGAACTCGTGATCGAAGGGCTCGAGCGCCGCCGGCGCGTCGGCCCGCACGACGTGGTGGGCGACGCGGTCGACGGCGCGGACGTAGGTGAAGACGCCGTCCTTCCCCTCGATGGCGGCGTCGCAGAAGAAGGCCTCGCGCACCCACGGTCCGCCGCGCCGCGCCCCGCTCACGCCGTCCTCCTCCGCCCGCGCGCGATGCTACACCGCCTCCCGGGCTACGCCGCCCGCCCTCAGCCGATGCGGACGGCGGCCTCGGGATAGCGGAGCAGGTTCTCGCCGCGGTCGGGGACCGAGAGCGCGACGAGCAGCGACCCGAGCCGCCCCAGGAACATCAGCCCCACCACCACCAGCGCCCCCTGCTCCGAGAGCCCGGAGGTGACGCCCTGCGACCAGCCGACGTTGGCGAGCGCCGACATCGCCTCGAAGAGGAGCCTGAGGAAGCCGACGTCGTCCTCGGTCAGCGCGAGGAGCCAGGTCCCGGCGGCGTGCGTCGCGAAGCCGACCATCGTGATGGCGATGGCGCGGGAGACGACCACGGGGGGGATCTCCCGGCCGAAGGCCCGCGGCCGGTCGTGGCCGCGCACCGTCGAGAGCACGACGACCATGCTCACCATGAAGGAGCCGATCTTGATGCCGCCGGCCGCGGAGGTCGACGCGCCGCCGATGAACATCAGCACCATGAGCGCCACCGCCGTCGAGTCCTGCAGCGCCGCCATGTCGACGGTCGCCATCCCGGTCGTGCGGTTCACCGAGAGGAAGAAGGCGTTGGCGAAGGCCGCCACGGGGCCCTGGCCCTCCAGCACCCGGCCCGCGCCGAGCTCGCTCCCGAGCAGGACGAGCATCCCCACCAGCAGCAGCCCGGCCATCCCGTAGGCGACGAGCCCGGTGTCGAGCGACCAGCGGCGGGGGGCGCGCCGCATGTTGAGGACGGTGACGAAGGAGAGGCTCCCCACGAGGGCCGAGGTGCCCATCACGACGAGGAGGTAGGGCTCGCCGGCGTGCGCCGTCATGCTGCGGCCGCCGCCCATCAGGTCGAAGCCCGCGTTGTTGAAGGCGGAGACCGCGTGGAAGGCCGCCCGCCAGACGCCCGTGCGCAGCCCGTCCTCGGCGAGGAACCAGGGGAGCAGCAGGGCGAAGGTCACCCCCTCCACGACGATGACGAAGCGCATCACGCGCCGCAGCAGCACCCGGACGTCGTGCACCTCGACGTCGTCGAGCTCGATCCCGAAGAACTGCCGCTCGCTCAGCCCGAAGCGGCGGCCGAGCACGAGCAGGAGCGCGCCGGCGTACATCGTCACGCCGAGGCCGCCCGCCTGGATGAGGAGCGCGATCACGACCTCGCCGAAGACGCTCCAGTGATCGGCGGTGTCGACCCGCACCAGGCCGGTCACGCAGACGGCCGAGGCGGAGGTGAAGAGCGCGACGGAGCCCGTCCACTCCCCCGACTCCGAGGCGATAGGGAGCGAGAGGAGCCCCGCGCCGAGCAGGATCACCGCCGCGAAGGCCGCCGGCACCATCCAGAGCCGCAGGCGCACCGGCCGCCTGCGGCGCACGACGACGTCGATGATCGCCGTGCGGCGCCGCCCGCGGCGCACGCGGAGATCGCCGGGGCGCTGGCCGACCCGCTGCACCGCGCCTCCCTCCGGCCGTCCCGGCCACTCTACCCCCGCGCACCCCCTGGGACGACGCGGCGGCGAGCCGGCCCCCCGCTCAGGCCCGGCCCTCCCCCGGGGCCCCCGCGCCGCGGCGGCTGGTGCGCTCGCCGCGGAGGGAGCGCGAGTCGCGCGGCATCGCGAGCGAGGCGACCGCGGAGCGGCCGACCTCGCCGCGGCGGTCGAAGAGCGCGCACTCGGCCGTCGCTATCCCCTCGGCGCTGCCGCGGGCGGCGACCCGCATGCAGAGCCACTCGCCCTCCGGGGGGCGGGTGAGGTAGAGCGTGACGTCGCCGTTGATGAAGAAGAGGCCCAGGTCGCTCCGGTTGGCGCTCGGGTTGGTCATGTCGGCGGCGGCCGCCGTGCGCTCCAGCGGCGAGACCGGCTCCCCGGGGAGGAGCGGCAGCAGCATCCGCACCCAGCGCGCCTCGGGCTCCCCGGGCGAGGCGGCGGGGAGCGAGCGGCGCTCCCACGACCCCTCGAGCAGCGGGAAGGTCTCGGGGTCGAGCGGCACGCTCTCGGGCGGAGGCGGCGGGTAGGCACGGACCCCGGGGACGCGGCCCGGCGGCTCCGCGCCCGGGCGGAGCAGGAGCGCGGAGGCGCGGCTCACGACGCGCCCCTCGTGCTCGAGCCAGGCGTCGAGCGCGTGGAGCCGCCTGCCGGCGCGCACCGGCTCGGTGCGCACGGAGAGCGGCGCCCAGGGCACGGCCCGGAAGAGATCGACCGTGAGCCGGGCGACGTGGAAGCCCGGGGGCCGCTCCCGCTCCACGCCGTGGGCGAGGAGCGCCGCGATCATCGAGCCGGAGAGCTGCCCCTCGTCCCACGGGCCGTGCGAGCGATCGGTGGGGCGGTAGCGCTCGCCCTCGCGGACGAAGAACGACGCGGCGCCTGCCATCTCGCCCCGGATCCCGCGGGCGGGCGGCCTCGGGCCCGCCCCGGGGGAACCGTCTCAGAGCGGGGGCATGCGGGCAACGGCCGCGCCCGGACGCCGGGCGGGACTCGTGTAGAGTCGGCCGCCGGGGGGAGCGGGGAGGCGCGCGTGCGGGTCGCGGTGGTCGGGCAGGCGGCCTTCGGGCGCGACGTGCTTGGAGCCCTCCGCGGCGCGGGGGAGGAGGTCGTGGGGGTCTCGGCCCCGCAGGCTCCGGGCGGCGCGGCCGATCCGCTCGCCGAGGCCGCCTCCCGGGCCGGCATCCCGGTGCTCGACACGCGGTCGCTGCGCGATCCGGCGCCGCTCGCCGAGCTCCGCTCCTGGCGGCCCGACCTCCTGGTCTTCGCCTTCGTCACCGAGATCGTGCGGCCCGACGTGCTCGCCGTCCCCCGCCACGGGACGATCCAGTACCACCCCTCCCTGCTCCCGCGCCACCGCGGGCGCTCGGCGATGAACTGGGCGATCGCCTCGGGCGACGCGGTCACCGGGCTCACCGTCTTCTGGGTCGACGAGGGGGTGGACACGGGGCCGATCCTGCTGCAGCGCGAGGTCCCCATCGGCCCCGACGACACCGTCGGCTCGCTCTACTTCGAGCGGCTCTACCCGATGGGGGTCGAGGCGCTGGTGGAGGCCGTCGGGCTGGTCGCCCGGGGGACGGCGCCGCGCATCGAGCAGCAGGAGGCACTCGCGACCTACGAGCCGGCTATGGGGCGCCGCCACGCGGCCGTCGACTGGTCGCGCGCCGCGCGCCCCCTCTACGACCACATCCGGGGCTGCGATCCGCAGCCGGGGGCGAGCGCCCTGCTCGAGGGGGACGAGATCCGGCTCTTCGACGCCGCGCTGCGCCCGGCGGCGGGGCGCACGCCTGCGGGAACGGTGCTCGCGCGCACGGAGGCGGGCTCGGTCGAGGTGGCGGTGGTGGGGGGCGTGCTCACGCTCGGGCGCGCGCAGCGCCCCGGCGAAGGCAAGCGCCCCGCCGCCGAGCTGCTCGCACCCGGCGATCGCCTGGGCCGCGCGGGCTAGCTGCCCGCTCCCCGGCCCCGGCCCCGCGATGGGCCCGAGGCGGGCCCGTGGCGCGGGGGCTAGAGGGGCGCCCCCTGGATGTTCGGGCCGCCAATCTCCATGAAGACGCCGTGCGTGGAGAGCGGGTGCACGAAGAAGCGCCCGCCCGGATCGCCGGTCGGGATGACGCGGCCGCCCCCCGCCTGCACGCGCTCGGAGAGCGCGTGCGGGTCGCTCGCCCCCCATATGGACATGAAGACGCCCTCGCCGTGCGGGTTCTGCTCGTCCCGGTGCCGCGCCATGTGGCGCTCCACGGTGCCGGGCCCGGGCTTCGGCTGGATGATCGTCAGCCACTGCCGGCCGTCGATGCCCCAGGGCGAGGCGATGAAGTTCCCCTCCTCGCTCTCCCAGCGCGGGGAGGTCTCGCCCATGCCGAAGAGCCGGGCGTAGGTCGCCTCCGCCTCGTCGACGTCGCGGACGGCGATCCCCATGTGCGAGAGCCGGAGCGGCCGCTCCCCCGAGGCGGCCGGCCGGGAGGGCTGGACCTCCCAGAGCACGCAGTGCGCGGAGAGCGGGTGGACGAGGAACATCCCGCCGGGCTCGTTCGAGGGGACCGTGCGGCCGCCGCCCGCCTCAACCGAGCTCGCCACCGCCGGCGGGTCGTCGGCCTGGCAGACCACGAGCTGCACGCCCTCGCCGTGGGGATTCCGCTCGTTCGCGCGGAGCTTCATCATCCGCGTCAGGTTGGTGTCCTCGCGCGTCGGCGCCATCAGGAGGAGCGTCCGCTCGCCGGCGTAGCCGAGCTCCGCCGAGGCGAAGCCGCCCCACTCCTGCTCGCCGCGGCCCTGGTCCTCGAGCCCGAAGAGCCGGCCGTAGGTGTCGACCGCCTGCTCGAGATCGTGAACGGCGACCGCGTAGTGGGAGAGCATGAAGGCCGGCACGGTGGACCCCTCTCTGGGCGCACGCCAGGGAGCGCCCCAGGTGAGGCCGCCCTGCGGGGCGGCCGGCTGCCCTTATAGCAAAGTGAAGCGGCCCGCGTCGCGCGCCGGGGCGCCCGCCGGAGGGGGTCCCTAGGCGAGGTGGCGGCGCCACCACGCGAGCGAGCGCCGCCAGGAGTCGGCGGCGGCCTCGGGGTGGTGGGCCTCGCGCGTCGGGTTGAAGAAGGCGTGCCGGGCCCCCTCGTACATCACGATGTCGTGGGGCGTCCCCGCGCCCTCGAGCGCGGAGCGGATCGCGTCGACCCGCTCCCTGGGGATGCTCTCGTCGAGCTCGCCGTAGGAGCCCGCCACCGGCGCCGTGATGGTGGAGATCTGCTCCGCGGCGAGCTGGCCGCCGCCGTAGTAGGCGTGCCCGGCGTCGATGCCGGAGCCGGGCCTCGCCATCGACTCGAGCGTGAGCGATCCCCCGAGGCAGAAGCCGGTGACGCCGACGCGCCGCGCCCCGTGCTCCTCGCGCAGCCATCTCACCGCCCCGAGGATCTCGTCGACCGCCGACTCGCGGTCGAGCATGAGCGCGTGCTTGCGCGCCTCGTCGGGCTCCTCCGCCACCTCCCCGTGGTAGAGATCCGGGCAGTAGGCGAGGTAGCCCTCGGCCGCGTAGCGCTCGGCGACCTCGCGGATGTCGGGGGTGAGCCCCCACCACTCCTGGATCACGATCAGCCCGGCGCCGACGCCGGCGCCCTCCTCAGGCCGCGCCAGGTATCCGTCGAGCTCGACGCCCGCATGCTGTGTCCGCACGTCGGGTGGTGCCACCGGATCCGCCTTCCCCCTCAAGGCCGCGCCCCGGGGCGCGGCCGGGCGGCAGTATACGGCTCAGCGCCCCCCGCCCGGGGAGCGGAAGGCGCCCGGCCGGAGGTAGGCGAGCGCGAGCCCGGCGAGCGTGACGAGCGCCGAGAGATGGAAGACCGCGCCGATGCCCCACCACTCGGCGACGCCGCCGGAGAGGGCCGGCCCGGCGAACATGCCGACCGAGTAGGTCGCCTGGTAGACGCCCATCGCCGTCGCCTGCTCGGCCGGCGGCGCCGCGCGCAGGGCGAGGCTCAGGAGCAGCGTCGTGAGGATGCCCCGCCCCCAGCCGGCGGGGAGCTGAAGCGCCGCGACGAGCTCCCACGAGCCGGCCACCGGCATCGCGACGAGGGCGGCCGCGCTCACGACCGAGGAGAGGAGCAGCGTGCCGCGCACGCCGGTGCGGTCGACGAGGTAGGGCGTCAGAAGCACGCCCGGGAGCGCCGCCCCGACGGCCGCCGTCGCCACCCAGCCGACCTCGGCCGTCCCGGCGCCCCGCGCCTCGGCGAGGAGCGGCAGGAAGCCGAAGGTCGTGGCGAAGGTGACGAAGATGAGCGAGACGGCGGCCGCCGAGACGACCCAGAGATCGGCCCGCCCGAGCACGCGGCGGAAGGTCGCCGCCGAGTAGCGCGCGCGGGCCACCTGCGGCTCGGGCGCCGCCGCCAGCAGCGCCATCCCGGCCGCGGCGACGACGCTCGCCGCGAGGAAGCTCGCGCGGACGTCCCAGAGCTCGGCGATCGTCGCGCCGACCGGGGTCGCGATGAGGATGCCGACGGTGTTCGCGCCCATCATCGCCGAGGTGGCGCGCGTGGCGCGCTCCGGCGGGTAGTAGGCGGCGTAGAGGACGCTGATCACGACCCAGCCCGCCGCCGCCAGCCCGGTCAGGGAGCGCGCCCAGAAGAGCGACCACGGGTCGGGCGCGATCGCGAGCCACAGCGCCGCCACGCCCGAGAGCGCGATGCTCGCGAGCGCGAGCGGCCGGCGCCGCCCCAGCAGATCCGCGAAGACGCCGATGGGTATCCGGAGCAGGAGCTGCGCGATCGCGTAGGAGGCGACGATGGCCCCGACCATCGAGAGCGAGGCCCCGAGCGAGGAGGCGTGCAGCGGGAGCACCGGGACGTAGAGGTAGAGGGAGATCCAGAAGCAGGCGATCGCCGCCGTGGCGAGGGGCCTCGCTCTCGGGGGCGGCGCCGTCGCCCCGGGCGCGGGGCCGGGGCCGGGGGAGGGGCGGGCGGCGCTCATCGGGGAAGCCTACGCGACGCGCCCGCCGCGGGCGCCCCGGGGTCCGTATGATCGCGCCATGTCCGCGCCCTCCCTCGCCGCCTTCGACCCGGGCGCCGCCGTCGGCCCGCCGGGCTACGCCGCGCGCCTCCGCGCCGCGCAGATAGAGCTGCTCGCGCTCCAGGTGCGGATGCGCGAGGAGCCCGGCTGCGCCCTCGCCGTCGTCTTCGAGGGGGTCGACGCCGCGGGGAAGGGCGGCGCGATCCGCCGGCTCACCGGCCGCCTCGACCCGCGCGGGCTGCGCGTCTACCCGGTGGGCGCGCCGAGCGACGAGGAGGCGAGGCGGCACTACCTCTGGCGCTTCCACGTGCGGATGCCGCCCGCAGGCCGCATCACGATCTTCGACCGCTCGTGGTACGGGCGCGTGCTCGTGGAACGGGTGGAGGGGTTCGCCGCGCCGTCCGAGTGGAGGCGCGCCTACGACGAGATCGCCGCCTTCGAGCGCGCCTACGTCGACGGCGGCGTCGCGATCATCAAGTTCTGGCTGCAGATCACGCCGGAGGAGCAGCTGCGCCGCTTCGAGCAGCGCGCCGCCGATCCCCTCAAGAGCTACAAGCTCACCGACGAGGACTGGCGCAACCGCGCGCGCTGGGACGACTACCAGGCCGCCGCCGAGGAGATGCTCGGTCGCACGCACTCGGAGGCGGCGCCGTGGGTGGTGGTCTCGGCCAACGACAAGCGGCACGCCCGCGTGCAGGTCGCGGAGGCCGCCGCCGCCCGGCTGAGGCGCCGGCTCGAGGGCTAGCCGCGGGGCGCCCGGCCGAGCGCCCGCTCCAGGTTCTCCAGGTAGTCGGCGAAGGCGCCCCGGCCGGCCGGCGTCGCCTCCACCCACGTGCGCGGTCGCCGCTCCCGGAACTCCTTGGTGATGGCGAGGAAGCCGGCGCGCTCGAGCCGGCGCAGGTGGGTGGTCAGGTTCCCGCCGGTGAGGTCGAGCTCCCGCTGGATGAAGCCGTAGGCGAGGCGGCCGCCCTCGGGCTGCGAGATGAGGAGCGTCATGATCCGCAGCCGGGCCGGCTGGTGGATGGTCTCGTCGAGGACGACGGGGCCGGTGCTCACCACGCTCCCCGCAGGCGCATCCATCCCGCGCCGAGCAAGGAGACGGCGAAGGTCGCCACAGCCGAGATCACGAGCGCGTGATCGCCGGCTACGTAGCTCGGGATGTAGAAGGCCGCGGCGATGCCCGCCCCCACCACGGCGATCACCGGGGCGTTGACGATGCCGAAGAGGACGTAGCCGAGCGCGACGATGCCGATGGCGACCCGCGGGACGGCCGAGGCGCCGTCCTCCGTCCACAGCCCGGCGGCCGCCGGCACCAGGAAGGCCGCGGAGGCGACGGAGAGCCAGAAGAGGAAGACCCGGATGCCGGCCGCGCGCCCGCCGGCGCCCCGGGCGACGGCGCGGCCTGAGCGGCTGCCGATGGCGGCGCTCCCCGCCATCCCGGCGCCTGCGAGGAGGCCCCACAGCGGCGCCCGCACCCACGGGCTCTCGGCGGCGAGATCGGCCCAGGCGGTGGCGAGCAGGTGCTCGCAGAGGTAGCCGAGCGGGGCGATCATCCCCCACAGCAGCAGGATCGGCGCGGCCCCCGCGACGTGGAGCGAGCCGCGCGCCCGCTCCATCGTCTCGTGGATCGCCCTCCAGCTCTCCTCGGGCGTCGGCGCCCCCGCCTCCGCGTCGGACCGGGCCATGGCTCCCCCTCCACCATCAGTTTGTAGCGCAAACATCTTTGCCGGAAAGACCCGCCGGCGTCAAGCGGGGCGCGGGCGCGGGGCCGGCTAGCGGGGCGCGGTCGGGCCCGAGAGCGAGGGGACGAAGAGCGCGAGATCGGCCGGCGTGTCCTTGACGACGCCCCGCTCGCGCAGGGCGGCTATCTCCTGAGGCGTGAAGCCCGCCTCCGAGAGCACCTCGTCGGAGTGCTGGCCCAGGAGCGGCGCCGGCCCGTGCTCGCGGGCGGGAAGCCCGGAGAGCCGCCACGGCAGCCCCTCCCAGCGCTCGAGCCCGGTCTCCGGGTGGACGAGCTCCACCCAGTAGCCCCGCTCGTGGAGGTGCGGGTCGGAGACGATCTCCCAGTTGGCGAGGACCGGCGCCGCCGGCACCCCCGCCCGCTGCAGGAGCTCGGAGGCGCGCAGGTGGTCGAGGCCCTCGCTCCAGCGGGTGATCTCCCGGTCGATCTCGTCGTGCGCCCGCCGGCGCGAGGCGAGGTCGGGCCAGCGCTCGGCGAGCTCCGGCCGCCCCAGCGCCCCCGCGAGCGCCCGCCACTGCTCGTCGTCCTCGACGCCGAGCGCGAGCCAGCAGTCGTCGCCCGCGGTGCGGTAGGCGCCCTGCGGGGCGATGCGGGGGGAGCGGTTGCCGCGGGGCTCGGCGACGCGGCCCGAGAGCCGGTAGTCGAGCAGCGACTCGACGAGAAAGGAGGCGCCGCTCTCGAGCAGCGAGACGTCCGCGTGCTGGCCGCGGCCGCTCCGCTCGCGCTGCTGGAGCGCCGCCAGGGTCACCAGCGCGCCGAGCGTCCCGCCGATCGGATCGGCGTGAAAGGAGCCCGTCGCGTAGCGCTCGCCCGGGCCGTAGCCGGTCTGGGCGACCAGCCCCGAGGAGCCCTCGATGTTGGAGCCGAGCGCCGTGTAGTGGGCCTCGGGCCCGCTCGACCCGAAGGCCGATACCGAGCAGAGGACGAGGCGCGGGTTGCGCTCTGAGAGCTGCTCGTAGCCGAGGCCGAGAGAGGGCATGACGCGCGGGCTGTTGTTCTCCAGCACGACGTCGCAGCCCTCGGCGAGGCGGAGGAAGGCCTCCCGCCCCTCGGGGGCCTTCAGGTCGAGCACGATCGCGCGCTTGTTGCGGTTGAGCATGTTGTAGGAGGAGCCGCGGTTGTAGAAGCCGGGCCAGATCTGGTCGCCCCCGGGGAAGTGCTGGGAGCGCGTCGACTGCACGATCGCGCGCTCCACCACCACGACCTCGGCGCCGAGATCGGCGAGGTGGCGGCCGGCGAGCGGGCCCGCCCAGGCGCTCGTCACCTCGATCACGCGGAGGCCGGCGAGCGGGAGCGCCCCCTCCTCCCCGGCCCCCGCGGGGGCGCGCGGGGCGCGCGGGGGGAGCTCCAGCTCCTGGTGCTCGCCGAGGAGCGGCGCCGCTCCGCGGGGGCCGGAGGACGCCCCGGAGAGGCGCCACGGCGGGCCCGGCACCTCGACGGCGCCGGCGAGCGGGTGGTCGAGCGATCGCCACCAGCCGCGCTCGCGGAGCTGCGCCGACTCGTCGAGATCGGAGACGGTGTTGACCGGCGTCATCTTGAGGCCCAGCGCCTGCCCGAGGTGGTAGAGCTCCTGCATCGGCTTATCGGCCGCCCACTCGGTCAGCATCCCCCGGACCTCGGGGAGCCAGGCGAGCCACCCCTCCTGGCTCTGGGCGCGCGGATCCTCCATCAGCTCGGGACGGCCGATCATCAGGAAGACCTCGGGGCCGGCGCGCCCCCAGATCACGGCGCCGTCCCGGCAGGGGATCAGCCCCGTGCCGCGCCGCCGCCACACCGCCCCTCCCCACTGCCAGGAGGAGCCCAGCCAGACCTGGTCGGAGATCATCGCCTCCTGCGCGGAGACCTCGACGCGCCGCCCGCGGCCGCTTCGGGCGGCGCCGCGGAGCGCTGCGAGCGCGCCCAGCGCGAGGTGCATCCCGGCGTGGAGCTCGGCCTGGTAGCCGTGCACCGCGAGGGGCTCCCGCTCCGGATCGCCGCAGAAGTACATCGACCCGCCCGTCGCGTAGTCGGCGATCTCCGAGGAGCGCCTCCCGGCGTGGGGGCCCTCCCAGCCGTATGCGGTCGCCGACGCGAAGACGAGCGCGGGGTTCCGGCGCTCCAGCTCGGGCAGGTCGAGGCCCCACGGCCCCGGATCGCCGGGCCCGTGGGGGGCGAGCAGGAGGTCGGCGCCGGCCGCGAGCTCGGCCAGCCGCTCGCGCGCCGCCCCCGTGCCGGGGTCGAGGGCGACGCTCTCCTTGCCGGCGTTGAGCGCCAGGTGGAGGCCGCCCCGCTCGAGCGTCGGGGCGTCGAGGAGGGAGGGATCGGGGTGCGGATCGGGGCCGGGGAAGGGGCCGAGCCGCCTGAGGCGGCTCCCCTCGCGGGGCTCGGCCACAACGACGCGCGCGCCGAGATCGGAGAGGAGCCGGCCGGCGTAGGCGCCGGCGACGCCGCCGGCGAGCTCGAGCACGACGACGCCGCGGAGCGCGCCCTCCTCCCCGGGATCCGGCGCCTCAGGCACGAGCCCGCCTCCCCGCCGGCGCCGGGGCGCCGCCGCCCGGGCCGGCGCCCGGTCCGGCGCCGATCCTACCGAGCGGCGTCCAGAGGCGGCAGCCGGGGCCCGGAGAAGCCCTCGGCCGCCTTGGAGGGGGACCCCCCAGCCGCGCGCCGCCGCGCCCCCGCGCGGTGATGGGGCTCGAGCTCGCGGGCGCGGGCGAGCGCCCCGGCCGACGGCGCCCCGGGGACGAGCTCGTAGCGCTCGCCGAGGGCTCTGAGCAGGGCGCCCGCGACCTCCTCCAGGCCCGCCCCGGGCGCCTCCTCCTCGACGGCGCCGGTCGCCTCGGGGCGCCACGGGACGCCGAGCGCGCGGTAGACGGGGGTGAGCGCCTCGCGCACGCGCTCCGCGTCGTGGACGACGATCACGCCCCCCACGTGCGCGGCGCGCGCGAGCAGGCGCTGGCCGACCCCCATCAGCTTGCGCTCGCCCGCGGCGCTCACCGAGTACTCGCCGGGGCAGTACTCGCCCGGCACCTCGCCGACGCGCGCGTCGACGCCGAGCGAGCAGAGCGCCCGCTCGACGGAGGAGGAGAGCTCCCGGAAGCGCGCGCGGATGCCCTGCCTGGGCGCCCGCTCCGGCACCGCCCAGGAGAAGGCGAGCGTCCCCTCGTGGAAGACCGCGGCGCGCCCGCCGGCGAGCCGCTCGACCGCCGCGAAGCCGAGCCCCCGCGCCGCGCCGACGGCCTCCTGGTAGCCCCGCGCCGCGGCGTCGGCGGGCCCGAACGCCACCTCGGGGCGCGCGCGGTAGAGGCGGAGCGTCTCCGGCTCCTCGCCCGAGGAGGCCCGCTCCAGGAGCGCCCGCGAGAGAGCGGTGTCGAGCGCCGGCGACTCCTCCGTGGCGTAGCTCCGCCTCAGGACGCGGATCGTGCGCAGCGCGCGCCCCCTCCCCCGCCCCCGTCGCGCGACGGCGCCGGCCAGCGTAGCGTACGGCCCGCGCGGAGAGGCGGGTCCGCGCGGGCAGGCGGGGCCGCGGGCGCGAGGGGGAGCGGTGGGGCTGACGCTGGGCGTGGTCGACCAGTCGCCGGTGCGCCAGGGCGGGACGGCGCGCCAGGCGCTCCGGGAGACGATGGAGCTCGCCCGCCTCTGCGACCGGCTCGGCTACCACCGCTACTGGCTCGCCGAGCACCACGGGGCCGGCGGGCTCGCGAGCGCCAGCCCCGAGATCCTGATCCCGCTGATCGCCCGGGAGACGCCGCGGATGCGGGTCGGCTCGGGCGGCGTGATGCTGACGCACTACTCGGCGCTCAAGGTCGCCGAGCAGTTCCGCCTCCTGACCGAGCTCTTCCCCGGCCGCATCGATCTCGGGCTCGGGCGGGCGCCGGGGAGCGACCTGCGCACCGCCCGCGCCCTCTCGCCGCAGGGCCGCCCCGCCGCGGTCGACCGCTACCCCGAGCAGGTCGCGGAGCTCGTCTCGCTGCTCGGGGGGGAGTATCCCCCCGCCCATCCCCTCTCCGGGGTGCGCGTCACGCCGCAGCCGGCCCGCGATGAGGCGGGCGCCCTCGCCCCGGGCGACGTCCCCGAGGTGTGGCTCCTGGGCTCCTCGGCGGAGAGCGCCGCCATCGCCGCCGAGCAGGGGCTCGCCTTCTCCTACGCGCAGTTCATCAACCCGGTGGCCGAGCTCGGCGAGCGGGCGGCGCGCCTCTACCGCGAGCGCTTCCGGCCCTCGCCGCTGCTCCCCGAGCCCCGCCTCTCGGTCGCCGTCACCGCGCTCTGCGCCGAGAGCGAGGAGCGCGCGGAGCGGCTCTCGTGGAGCCGCTTCTGCTGGCGCTTCCGCCGCGCGCGCGACGGGGGGCGCGGCGGCGTGCCGCCGGTCGAGGAGGCGCTCGCCTTCGGCTACACCCCGGCCGAGCTCGATTACGTCGAGTACGCGCGCTCGCGCTCGGCGATCGGCGATCCCGGGCAGGTGCGCGAGAAGCTCCAGGAGCTCTCCGGCGAGTACGGGACCGACGAGGTGCTGCTCGTCACGATCACGCACGACTTCTCCGATCGCCTCCGCTCCTACGAGCTGGTCGCGGAGGCGTGCGGCATCGCGCCCTCCCCCGCCGGAGCGGGGTAGCCCCTCCCCGCTTGCGGCGGGGCCCCGGGCGGGCGATCCTCGCGGGGCTCAGGGAGGGGGCCGGGGTGGACTTCGCAGACACGCAGGAGCAGGCCGCGTTCCGCGCCGAGGTGCGGGCGCTCATCGAGCGGGAGCTCCCCGAGCGCTACCGGGAGCTCGCGGAGAGCGGGCGCCCGGAGACGTCCTTCCTCTGGGAGGAGGACCGCGCCTCGGGCCTGCCGGAGAAGAGCGGGCCGTCGGCGAGCTGGGCCGAGTCGGTGCGCTCGCGGGGGTGGTTCGCGCCGGCGTGGCCGGCCGAGTACGGCGGCGGCGGGCTCGGGATGATCGAGCAGTTCATCCTGAAGCAGGAGATGGCGGCGGCGGACGCGCCCCCGCCGGGCTCCAACGTCGGCATCGACATGCTCGGCCCCGTCCTCATCATCCACGGCACCGAGGAGCTCCGGCGCACGCACCTCCCCCGCATCCTCGACGCCTCCGTCGTCTGGGCGCAGGGCTACTCGGAGCCGGGCGCCGGCTCCGATCTCGCCTCCCTGCGCACGCGGGCCGTGCGCGACGGCGACGACTACGTCCTGAACGGCCAGAAGATCTGGACCACGCACGCGCACCAGGCGGACTGGATCTTCGTCCTCACCCGCACGGACCCCGACCAGCCGAAGCACCGGGGCATCTCCTTCCTGCTGATGGACATCCGGACGCCCGGCATCACGGTGCGGCCCCTGGTGAACATGGGCTGGCAGCACGAGTTCAACGAGACCTTCTTCGAGGACGTGCGCGTGCCGGCCGACCAGCGGGTCGGGGAGGAGAACCGCGGCTGGTACGTGGCGATGACGCTCCTCGATCACGAGCGCTCCAACGTCACCGGCGCGGTGGCGGCGCAGCGGCAGATCCGCCGCCTCTGCGAGTTCATCACCGGCCCCGGCCGGGGCCGTTCGCGCCTCGGCCGCGGCGGCGAGGGGCGGGCGCTCCGCCAGCAGCTCGCGCAGCTCGCCATCGAGTCGGAGGTGCTGCTCACCTTCTCGCTCCGCATCATCTCGATGCAGGCGCGCGGCCAGGTGCCCAACTACGAGGCCTCGGTCTCGAAGATCTTCGGGGAGGCGCTGGACAAGGCCGTCGCGCGCACCGGCACGAAGCTCTTCGGCCTCTACGCCCACCTCTGGGACCCGGACGAGCCCCGCACGCCGATGATGGCGCGCCACACGCAGAACTACTGCTTCACCGTCGCGCGCTCCATCGGCGGCGGGACGTCGGAGATCCAGCGCAACGTGATCGCGACGCGCGGGCTCGGCCTCCCGCGCGGGTAGCGAAGGGCGCTACGCCTGGGCGGAGCCCCCGCCGGGGCGCGCGCGGCGGGACTTCGAGGCCCGGAGCGTCGGGCGCGCCTCCGGCGCGAAGCGGCGGTTCGCGCCGCAGTTCGTGCAGGTCGCGGCCGTGCCGTCCGGTCCCGGCGCGGCGAGCATCCAGTGGTGGACGCAGTCGTCCCCGTCCGCGGTCGCTTGCGGCATACGGCACTCCCCCGCCCACCGTGCACACCAGAGGATACCGCGCCGGCCGCAGGCCCGCTCGCGGTCGGGGACTACGGGCGCCCCCTCTGGTATCGTCACCGCCGCCAATCGTCTTGCCCCGCTTGTGATCGTGTCGATCACGGCAATGGTCATTCTGGTGGAGGGAGGAGCCATGGTTTCCGAAGCGTTCTTGAAGCGACGCTATGAGAAGGGCGTGGAGGACACGCAGGCGAAGTGGGAAAAGTGGCTCGCTGAGAAGGAAGCCGCCGAGAAGGAGGGGCGCACTTTCTCGAAGCCACCCCCCGGCGGTCGACGCTAGGCCCTGAGTTCGTCGTAGCGCAGCTGCTTCCCGACCAGCCCCGCACGACCGCGCGCATCCGCGTGATCGTGTCGAGCGGGCGGTCGTTGTGGCGTCCCGAGAACTCCCGCACGTGTCGGCCCAGATGCTTCGCGGACATCTGGCGGTACGTCTCGACGTAGTCGCTCGTGAGCACCGACAGGCTCTAATCGCTCGCGCTCAGCCAGAGCCCGGCCCCTTCCCGCCCCCGGGCGCGCCCTCCGGCGCGAACGGGATCCGCTCGAGGATCACCTGCCGGTCCTGCACGCGCAGCAGCCGGTCGCCGGCGACGTCGTCGACGGCCGCCACGAGATCGTCGGCCTCCCGGATGGCGATCTCGAGCGTGCGCAGCCGCCGGGCGGAGGGCTCGGGCCGCGCGCGCTCCTCCGCGTGCAGCTCCTGGAGGCGGGCGCGGTAGCGCTCCGCGAGGAGCAGCAGGCGGTCCCACGCCGCGCGGATCTCCTCGACCTCATCAAAGAGCAGCGGGCACCTCCCCGTCCCCCTCGCCGGGGAGGCGGACCGAGGGCCGGGCCTCCCTCCGCCAGCGGTGCGGCAGCGCCACGATGCTCCCGGGCTCGCCCACGACCCAGGGGAGCCTCAGCAGGTCCCGCAGGATGACGCGCTGCTGGTCGGCGCGCCCCGCCTCGCCGAGCGGGTTGCCCTGCGGGAGCCGCAGCCGCGCGGCGCGCGGCGCGCGCACGTAGTGCGTGATCTCGGGCTTCATCGTCGCCGAGACGGTGGTGATCCCCGCTCCCTCGATGACGTTCTGTATCAGTCCCACGGACCGATGGCAGAGCCATCACCCCGGCGTGAGCAGGACGAGGTCGACCCCGTCCGAGGCGAGCATCGCCGCGACCCGGGGCGCCGTCTCCGAGAGGAGGTCGGCCGGGTCGGAGATGCAGCCCATCAGCCCGACGTGGCGCGGCGCCAGGGCTCCCACCTCGCCCGAGGCGACGAGCTCGCGCAGCCGCTCGACGGGGAGCATGCAGTTCACGTCCCGGTCGGCGTCTGAGTGGTTGTAGTGCTCGTGGTCGATGGCGAAGTCGCCCGCGGCCGCCCCGGCCGGGATCTCGTTCCACGAGGCGTCGGCGCGCTCGCAGTCGACCTCGTAGGGAGGCTGCGAGCGCAGCCGGATGCCGCCGGTCGAGAGGAGCGCCACACGCGAGGCGGCGAGCGGCCCCCGCGGCGGCGACCAGTGAAGCGTCTCGTTGCGGACGAAGCGGAAGCGGGGATGCACGGAGGCCGCCATCACGACCCAGCGCGCGAACTTCTCCTCGCGGTCGTCGGAGAACTCCTCCGGGGCGATGCCGAAGGCCTCATCCGATGCGGCCTCGAGCGCGATCCAGCGCTCGATCCTCGCCCGAAGCTCCGGCCACGGCAGGGGCGGTTGGGGCACGGTCGCCTCCCCGGCCGACTCTACCCCAGCGCCCGCGGGCCCGCTCGCACCCGGAGGCCCGCGCCCTCGCGCGGGGTGCCGCGCCGTGGCAGACTCGCCCCGGGCAGAAGGGAGCCCCCGTGCCGCGCACCACCATCAGCTCGCCGCTCGTCTTCAGCACGCCGTGGCCGTTCTGCGCCGCCGTCCGGGCCGGCGATCTCACCTTCCTCTCGGGCTCGGTCGGAGCCGACCCCGCAAGCGGCGCGCTTCCCGCAGGCCGCGGCGGCTACCCCGACGCCGCCGCGCAGACGAAGGCCACGGCGCAGATGCTCGACGAGGCGCTCTCGGCGCTCGGCTCCGGGCGGGAGGAGCTCGCCAAGCTCCTCACCTACCACGCGACGTGGTCGGGCCACGACTCAGTCGAGGGGGCGCTCTCCCAGCACTACGGCGCGCGGCAGCCCGCCCGCTCCACGGTCGGCCACGGCCTCGTCTCCCCCGGCTTCCTCGTCGAGCTCGAGGGGATCGCCGTCTCGGGGGTCGAGCTCGAGCCGATAGCCGTCCCGGGCGTGGGGACGCCCGAGGGCGTGCCGGCGGCGGTGCGCGCGGGGAACCTCCTCTTCCTCTCCGGCATGGCCGGCGTCGGGCCGGACGGGCGCGTGGTGGCCGAGGGGGATATCCGGGCGCAGACGCGGCAGGCGCTTGAGAACGCGCGCGCCGTGCTCGAGGCGGCCGGCGCGACGCCCCGGGACGTCATCCGGAACCACACCACCATCGTCGACTGGCGCGACTTCGACGCCTACAACGCGCTCTACGCCGACTTCTTCGGCCAGCCCTACCCCGCGCGCGCCTCGATCCAGGGGACGCTCGCCGATCCCGCGCGCCTCATCGAGTTCGAGATGACGGCCGTCCTCGACGGGGGCGAGCGCACCTACGTCGACACGGGGAGGCTCGGCGCCTACCAGGACCGCCAGCACTACCTGGTCCCCCGGGAGCGCATCATCCTCGACGACCGCATGACGCCGGGCGTCGCGCCGCACTGCGCGGGCGTCCGCTCGGGCGATCTGATCGTCCTCTCGGGGATGGTCGCGACCGATCTCGAGGGGGCGCTGATCGGCCCCGGCGACGTCCGCGCGCAGACGCACGCCGTCCTGACCGGGGTCGGCTACGCCCTGGAGAAGCTCGGCTCCGAGCTCGACGACGTCGTGAGGACGCAGGTGTCGCTCGTCGACTGGCGGCACTACGCCGCCTACAACGAGGTCTACGCGCAGTACTTCAAGGAGCCCTACCCGGCGCGCGCCACGGTGCAGGGCGGCCTCGCGCAGTACGGGCTGCTCGTCGAGATCGAGGCCTACGCCGTCGCCGGCGCCGCCTCCTCCGCGACCGCGCTCGTCGGCGAGACCGGCTAGGGCGCAGCGGCGTGGAGCGACGCCTCGAGGGGCGCTCCGCGGTCGTGACCGGCGCGGCCTCCGGCATCGGGCGCGCGACGGCCGCCCGGCTCGCCGGCGAGGGGGCGCGCGTGCTCCTCCTCGATCTCCCCGGGAGCGATCTCGAGGGCGCGCGCGCCGAGGCCGAGGGCGCGGCGCCGGAGGGGGCGGCCCCGCCGCGCGCCCTCGCCCGCGCCGCCGACGTCTCCGACGCGGGCGAGGTCGAGGAGGCCTGCGCCCTCGCGGTCAGCCGGTTCGGCGGGATCGATCTCCTCGTCAACAACGCCGCGACGCTCGGCTTCGTCGGCCCGCCCCTCGACTACCCGGAGGAGCTCTTCGACCGCGTGCTCGCGGTCAACGTGAAGGGGCCGTGGCTCTGCCTGCGGGCCTGCGTCCCCTCGATGCGCGAGCGCGGCGGGGGCGCCGTCGTGAACGTCTCCTCGACCTCCGGGCTGGGCGGCGCCCCCTGGCACATCGCCTACGGCGCGAGCAAGCACGCCGTCCTCGGCCTCACCCGCTCGGCGGCCCTCGCGCTCGCCCCCGACCGCATCCGCGTCAACGCCGTGGCGCCCGGCGCCGTCGAGACGCCGATCCTGGAGGAGCTCGAGCGCGGGCTCGGCCGCTCGCGCGCGGAGCGCGTGGAGCAGATCCCGCTCGGGCGCGCCGCCGCGCCCGCCGAGGTCGCCGCGCTCGTCGCCTTCCTGCTCTCGGAGGAGGCCGCCTTCATCACCGGGAGCGTGCACTCCATCGACGGCGGCACGCGCGCCCGGTAGCCTCGCCCGGTAGCCCCGGCCGGGAGCCTCGACGGGGAGCGGGAGGCGCCATGCACGCAGCCGTCGTCCACGAGCCCGGCCCGCCCGGGGTCCTCCGCTACGAAGAGGTCGAGGATCCCTCCTGCCACCCGCGCGGGGTGGTCATCGAGGTGGAGGCGGCGAGCATCGAGGGGGGCGACCTCCGCGCCCGCGCGCTGGGGCCGCTCCCGCGCATCCCCCACGTGCCGGGCTACCAGTGCGCCGGCGTCATCCGCGAGGTCGGCGAGGCCGTCAGCGAGCGCTCGGTCGGCCAGCGGGTCGTCGCCGTCTCCGCGTCGGGCTCGCACGCGGAGCTCCGCTCGGTGCCGGTGCGGGCGACCTGGGTGCTGCCCGAGGGGCTCGGCGCGGAGGAGGCGGCGTGCATCCCCGTCCCCTTCGCCACGGCGCACGACTGCCTCCACGAGTTCGGGGGCGTCGCCCCGGGCGAGACGGTCCTGGTGCAGGGGGCGACCGGCGGGCTCGGCGTCGCCGCCATCCAGCTCGCGAAGGCGGCCGGAGCGACCGTCATCGGGACCTCCTCGAGCGAGGAGAAGCTCGCCCGGCTCGCGGCGTTCGGGCTCGATCACGCCGTCCTGGCCGGCGACGGCTCGGTCTCCGCCGTGCGCGAGCTCACCTCCGACCGCGGCGTCGACCTGGTCATCGACCCCGTCGGCGGCGAGACGCTTGAGCAGAGCCTCGCCTCGCTCGCCTACCGCGGGCGCGCGATCACGGTCGGGAACGCGAGCCGCGCGGAGGGCGCCGTCGACATCTCCCCCCTGATGAGCGGCAACCGCACGCTCCGGGGCGTCTACCTCGCCGCCGAGCAGGGCGCGAACTTCGCCCGGGTCGAGGCGCTCATCGCGGGGCTGCTCGAGCGGGTCGCGGGCGGGGAGCTCCGCGTGCTCATCGACCGCCGCTTCCCGCTCGCCGAGGCCGCGGAGGCGCACGCCTACGCCGAGAGCCGGCGCGCTCTCGGGCGCGTGCTGCTCCTCCCCTAGCGGCCGTGGGCGCGCCCGAGGCCCCGGCCCCGCGCCGCGGCTACGCCGCCACCCCGCTCGGCCAGCTCCACTACCGGGAGGTGCCCGGCCCCGCCGGGTCCGCCGGCCCCCGGGGGGCCGGCGAGGCGCTCGTGCTGCTGCACCAGACCGCCGACTCCTCCGCCCAGTACCTGGAACTGCTGGGGGAGCTCTCGGGCCGCGTGCGCGCGCTCGCGCTCGACACGCCGGGGTACGGGCACTCCGATCCGCTCCCCCCGGCCCTCGCGCCGCCCTCCGTCCCGGACTACGCGCGCGCCGCCTCCGAGGCGCTCCGGGCGCTCGGGGTGGGGAGCGCCGCGCTCCTCGGCACGCACACCGGCGCCTCGATCGCGCTCGAGCTCGCGGCCTCCGAGCCCGAGCTCGTCACGCGGCTCGTGCTCTCGGGGCTCCCCGACTACGAGCCGGGGGAGCGGCGGGCGAAGGTCGCCGGGGCGCGCGCGGAGGGGCCGTCCCCGGACGGGGTGCACCTGCTCCAGGCGTGGGAGCGCGCCTCCGATCCGATGTGGGGGCGGGGGACGCTCGCCCAGGCGGCCCGCTCCGCCGTCGACTCCGTGCGGGCGCTCCCGGACCGCCACCACGGCCCCCTCGCCGTCTTCCGCTACGAGGCGCGCGCGCGCATCCCGCTGGTCCGCGCCCCGACGCTCCTGCTCTACGGCGAGCGCGACCCCTTCTGCGCCATCCAGCCGGGGCTCGCGGCGCTCTTCCGGGGCGGGCGCGCCGCGCGCATCGACGGGGGCGGGGCCTCCCCGATGCAGCACCGCCCGGCCGACTACGCCGGGCGGGTGCTCGCCTTCCTTGAGGGGTAGGAGCCCGGCGCTACGCGCCCCCGCCCGGCTCCGGCGCGAAGGCCGGATCGCCCGAGAAGCCCTCGAGCGAGAGCTCGCGCAGCCTCCTCACGGCGGCGCGCAGCGGATCCAGGGAGGGCGAGCCCTGGCCGCCCTGCTCCTCCATCCCCGGCGGGTAGGCCGGCGGGGGCGAGGAGGGGTCGAGCGGCGGCGCCTCCCGGGGCGGCGCGAGCGCCTCCGCCCCCGAGGCGGCGCGCACCAGCGTCGCCTCGTCGCCGAGGCGGCCGATGAGCTGCAGCCCGACGGGGAGGCCCGCGGGCGCGCCCGGCGCGGCGATGCGCCCCCACGGGAGCGTCACCGCCGGCAGGCCCAGGAGCGAGGAGACGCGGTGGAGGTTGTGCCACTGCGGGCCGACCTCGAGCGGCCGGTCGCGCATCGCGCCGAAGCCGCCGGCGAGGCGCGTCGCGGCCGTCGCCGTCGAGGGCGAGACGAGGACGTCGACCTCGGCGAAGGCCGCGCGCATCTCCTCGCCGATGGCGCGGCGGGCGCGCAGCGCGAGCAGGTAGTCCTCGGCCGGGATCGCGCGATCGGCGGCGAGGCGCGCCGCGAGCTGCGGCGAGTAGGGGGCGCCGCCGTCGAGCGTCGCGGCGTGCGCCGAGGCGGCCTCCGCGCGCATGATCGCGCTCGAGCAGGCCGCCGCGTACTCGGTGCGCGCGAGCTCGAGCTCGACGACCCGGGCGCCGGCGTCCTCCATCGCGGAGACGGCCGAGCGCACGCGCGCGAGCACCTCGTCGTCGACCGTCCCCTCGGCGTGGCGCCAGGAGACGCCGACGCGCAGGCCCCGCAGCCCCTCGGCGCCCCGGGCGCAGTGATCCCCGAGGCCTCCGAGCGGCTCGCCGGCGGAGAAGGGGTCGGCGGGGTCGGCGCCCGAGATCGCCTCGAGCACGAGCGCGGCGTCCTCGACCGAGCGCGCCAGCGGCCCGACGTGGTCGAGCGACCAGGAGTTGACGATCACGCCGCGGCGGCTGACGCGGCCGAAGCTCCCGAGCAGCCCGACCAGCCCGCAGAAGGCCGCCGGGCGCCGGACCGAGGCGCCGGTCTCCGTCCCCAGCGCCGCGAAGGCGAGGCCGGATGCGACGGCGGCGGCGGAGCCGCTCGAGGAGCCGTTGGTCGAGCGCATCAGGTCCCAGGGGTTGCGCGCCGCGCCGAAGCCGGCCGACCAGAGCGAGCCGGCGATCGCGAACTCGTGGAGCAGGGTCTTGCCGGCGAGCACCGCGCCGGCCTCGCGCTGCCGGGCCCAGCAGGTCGCGTCCTCCTCCGGTATCCAGCCGCGCAGCACCTCGGAGGCGGCGGTGGTCTCCACTCCCGCGGTCGCGATATTGTCCTTGAGCGCGACGGGTATCCCGTGGAGCGGCGATCGCGGCCCGGAGCGGGCGATCTCGCTCTCGGCCTCCCGGGCCTGCCGGAGCGCGAGCTCGGCCGGCACGGTGATGTAGGCGGCGAGGTGGCCGTTCAGCGCCTCGATGCGCTCGAGCGTCGCGCGCGTCAGCTCGACGGGGGAGAGCTCGCGGGCGGCGATGCGGCGCGCGGCCTCGGCCAGGGTGAGGGTCGCGAGCTCCGGGTGCGTCTCCATCGGGGGCGACGATAGCAGCTGGACGGGTGAGGAGCGCGGCCGATGGCGGGGAGGCTCGAGGGGCGGGCGGCGATCGTGACCGGCTCGGCGTCGGGGATCGGGCGCGCGACCGCGCGGCTCTTCGCGCGGGAGGGAGCGCTGCTGGTGCTCGCCGACCGGAACCGCGCCGCGGGCGAGCGGGAGGCGGCCGCGCTCGCTGAGGACGGCGCGGAGGTCGACTTCGTCGCGACCGACATCTCGCGCGCCGCCGACGCGGAGGCCGTGGTCGCGGCGGCCGTCGAGCGCCACGGCCGGCTCGACGTGCTCGTGAACAACGCCGGCATCTACCCCCGCACCGGCCGGCTGCACGAGGTCGGAGACCTCGAGTGGGACCTGACGATGGCGACCAACCTGCGCGGCACCTTCCTCTGCTGCCGCGCCGCGATCCCGCACATGCTCGCAAGCGGCGGCGCGATCGTGAACCTCTCCTCGGGCTCGGGCCTGCGCGGCTCCCCGAACGGCGTCGCCTACGGGGCGACCAAGGCGGCGATCCTGCACCTGACGCGGACGGCCGCCCTGGAGTACGCGCCGGAGGGCATCCGCGTGAACGCGGTCGTGCCGGGGCTCACCGATACCCCGCAGGCGCGCGGATCGACCGGGAGCCGCGAGGCCTACGAGAGCTGGGAGCGCCGGCTGCCGCTGGGGCGCGCGGCGACGCCCGAGGAGGTGGCCGCCGTGATCCTCTTCCTCGCCTCGGGCGAGGCCTCCTACGTCACCGGCGCCGAGTACGTCGTCGACGGGGGCCGGACCGCCGGATAGGGAGGGCGCGATGGCGAGCGATCGGGTGCGGGCACTCGCGGAGAAGGCCGTCGCCGACTACGGCTTCCGCCAGGCCCTGCTGTGGGGGACCGAGGAGGTGCTCTCCTCCTGGGCGCTCGACCCGCCGGAGGCCGAGGCGGTGCGCGAGCGGCTCCTCCCCGCCGTCGAGGAGCTCCCGGTCCCGGTCGAGCCCTCGGAGCGCCCGGCCGTGCTCGCGCGCCTCATCGAGCTGCTCGACGCCCCGTCGTAGAGGTGCTTGCGATCGTCGGCGCCGCTGCGGCCGCGGTCACCGACCTTCTCAGGTAGTAGGGATGTTACAGCCGTGATTGAGGCGGACCTGGCGGCGCTTTCCACAGAGAAGGCGTTATGCCGACGCCCAAGACACGGACCAGTAGATCCTCAGGCAGTTCGTACGTGACGCTGATTG
Source organism: Dehalococcoidia bacterium (assembly GCA_034420495.1). GTDB lineage: Bacteria > Chloroflexota > Dehalococcoidia > UBA2979 > UBA2979 > VYDC01. Next base: position 4,922 of record DAOULG010000255.1, on the reverse strand, counting down.
ATTCATCTTGGTAGAGGAACGTGTTAGCGGGGACAACACCCTCGAACTTGGTTTGATTGTCGGGAGAGGGATCGGCACTGAGCACCGCTACGGCGACCGCAAGGTGCTGCCGATCCTCTTCAGACAAAGAGCGAGCCCCTTTCGCGGGGCTCGCAAAGACGACCTTATACGAAGGAACTATGAAAGCAGTTCCTTGCGCAGTTCCTCCCACGGGATGTCATTGGCACGCGGTGACCTGAGTGATTCGCGGGTTTCGGCAATGAGATCGCGATCCGCGACCGGATCGAGAACCCCGCGCTGGCCGGTCACCATCTTCTCCGCCTGCTGGTCGTGAACCGTCGCCCTCACTGCATGTGCCATCAGATCCTCATCCCACGATACCGCCCAAGGGCGCGCCAATCGTCATGTCAATGTTTGCATGTGTCAACAAAAACGTACGTTCTCTTCTGCACGCACACGCGTGTCAACAGCCCCCAAACCCGCGGGCGGGCTCAGAGCCCGGCGTGCCCCGGGGCGACCGAGGCCCGGACCGCTTCCACGACGCGCAGGGCGCGCGAGACCTCCGCCACGTCGTGCACACGCACCACGTGCGCCCCGCCCGCCGCGGCGAGGACGTTGAAGGCCACCGTGGCGGCGAGCAGCTCCGGGGCGCTCTGCGTGTAGCCGACGCCGGCCAGCTCGCCGAGGAAGCCCTTCCGCGATGCCGAGACCGCCACCGGCCGCCGCCCGCGGCGGAGCGCCCGCACGACGGCGAGGAGCCGCACGTTGTCGCCGGCGGAGCGCCCGAAGCCGAAGCCGGGATCGAGCCAGACTGAGGGGACGCCTGCCGCCTCCAGCTCCCGCGCGCGGCGCTCGAGCTCGGCCGTCACCTCGGGGGCGATGTCGTCGTAGCTGTGGTCGGCCTCGGCGTGGCGCGTCGGCTCGCCCCGCATGTGCATCGCCAGCACCGGCAGGCGGTGCGAGGCGGCGACGTCGACCATCGCCGGATCGCGGAGCCCCGTCACGTCGTTGAGCAGGTGGACCCCCGCTGCGGCCGCGGCGCTCGCGACCGCGGGCTTCCAGCTGTCCAGCGAGACCGGCACGCCCCGCCGGGCGAGCGCCTCGATGACGGGGCAGACCCGGCCGATCTCCTCCTCCAGCGGCGGCTCCTCGCCCCCCGTGCGCGTCGAGTGCGCGCCGACGTCCACGATCTCCGCCCCCTGGTCGACCAGCGCGAGCGCGCGCGCGACGGCCGAGGCCGGCGTCACGACCGAGCCCGCGACCGGCGAGTCGGGCGAGACGTTGACGATCCCCATCACCACCGTGCGCCCCTCCGCGTCGAGTGAGTGCTCGCCCAGCGAGAGCCGCATCGGCGCCCCCTACGGCCGCCGCGCCCGACCGGGCGCGCCGCCGGGCGCCCGAAGGAGCGCCGCGAGCTCCGAGGCGGTCTCCGGCGGATGCGGGAGGTCGAGCGCGAGGAGCTCCCGGCCGAGCGCCGCGTAGAGCTCCCGGAGCGCCGGCTCGCGGGAGAGCGCCTCGAGGTGCCGGGAGACGGTGGCGAGGTCGCCGCGCGCCACGGGGCCCGTCAGGGCGCCCCCGAGCGCGGCGCCCTCGGGGAGCGCGGCGACCGCCGAGGCGGCGCCGGCGAGGAGCGGGGCGAGCGCCCGGGGCGCCTCCGCGGCGGGGAGCCCGGCGAGCGCCCAGGCGCGCGCCGAGGCCGCGGCGAGCGCCACCACGTCGTTCGAGGCGAGCACCGCCGCCGCGTGGTAGCAGGCGCGGTCGACCCCCTCCAGCCGGAGGGTGCGGCTCGCGCCGAGATCGGCCGCCAGCGCCTCGAGCAGCGCCCCGAGCGCCGTGCCCTCCTCCTCGGCGGCCTCGACGCCGGCGACGATCCCGCGCCACCGCTCCGGGGATCCGGCCGGGTCGGGGAAGGCCTGCAGCGGGTGCAGGCAGCCGCGCGCCGCGCCGCGGCGGGAGGCCGCGCCGAGCGCTGAGAGCCCGAGCGCGCCCGAGCAGTGGACCGCCGCCTGCCCGCGCCGCCAGGGGAGCTCCGCCGCGAGCCCCTCGACGGCGTCGTCGGGGACGCAGAGCAGGACGAGATCCCCCTCGCGGGCGGCCGCCGGGGCCGCCAGGGCGCGCGCCCCCGGGATCGCCCGCGCCAGGGCCTCGGCGCGCCCGGGCCCCCGGCCCGCGAGCGCGGCGACCCGGTAGCCGGCCGCGGCCAGGGCGCGCGCCAGCGAGGCGCCGAGGCGGCCTGAGCCGACGACGCTGACCGCGAGCTCCCGGCGCCGCCCGGCCCCGATCCGGAGAGCCTCCGCCACGTGCCTCGCCTCCCTGGGGTGCCGCCCCGCTGCGGGCGATTCTACCGGCGCGGACGCCGACCGCCCCGCGGGTGGCGCGCGGGCGCGCCCCTCCGTAGAGTCGGCGCGCACGACGGCGGGGGAGAGATGTCCGAGCGCCTCCTGGTCGGGATCGAGTTCACCGCGGAGGAGCTGCGGCTCGCGCTCGCCGAGCCCGGCGGCGCCGCGGTGGGAGAGACCGGCCGCTGGCCCCTTCCCGCGCTCCCCGACGAGGAGGCCTGGGCGTGGGAGGTCGGGGGCCGGATCGCCACCGCCTTCGCCGAGGAGGGGAGCGGCCGCTCCGCGCTCGCGATCGGGATGGCGGCCCCCGGCGCCGTCGATCCCGTCGCCGGGCGGCTGCAGGGCGGCGGCCAGGAGGGCTGGGAGGGGCTCGCGGTCGTCGAGGCGCTCAGGCGCCACATCGACGCGCCGGTCGCGGTCGAGAACCGCGCCGCGGCGGCGCTGCTCGCGGAGCGCGCGGAGGGCGCCGCCCGCGGCTCGGACGACGTGCTCTACCTGCTGCTCCGGGGCGAGCCCGGGGCGGCGGTGCTCGCCGGGGGCCGGACGCTCCGCGGCGCCCACGACCGGGCGGGGCTCCTCCCGGCCGTCTCCGATCTCGACGAGGGGGAGCGCCTCGGCGGCGAGGCACTGGAGGAGATCGCGGTGCCGCTCGCCGACGCGGCCGCGCTGCTCGATCCCGAGCTCGTCGTCGTGGAGGCTGAGGCGCGCCTGCGCGACCTCCTGATCCCGGCGCTGAAGCGGCTCCTCCACGAGGTGGCGCCCGGGGCGCGCGTCGTGCCGGCCCGGCTCGGCCCCGAGGCCCCGCTCGCGGGGGCCCTCGCGATCGCCGGGAGCCTCGCCTACGAGTCGGGGCGGGAGGCGTGAGCGCGGCGCCCCCGGGGGGAGGGCGCGCGGGCCGCGTGAGGCTCGCGCTCTCGCCGGAGGAGACCGGGACGCTCCTCGGCGCCTGCGCCTGGGTGCTCGGCGCGCTCGAGATCCTGAGGGACCGCGGCCACGCCGTCGAGCGCGAGGACCTCCACGAGCTCCACGACGAGCTGGCGCCGGCGGTGAACCGGCTCGCCGCGCTCGTCGGCGGCGCGCGCGGCGCCCTCGGGGAAGGCGGCGCCTCGCAGGAGGCGCTCGAGGAGGCCTTCACCCGCGTCCGCTCGGCCTTCGAGCGCTGGGTCGAGGTCACCGCGGCCGACACGATGGCGGCAGCACTGGAGCAGCGCCTCGAGGAGATGGCCGCGCAGGGAGAGGGGGATGCCGCGGGGGGCTCCGGCCCCGGAGCGGACTGAGCGCCCCGGGGACGCGCCGCGCAGGCCGCGCGAGCCGGCCCGGGGCGGCGGCGCCGCCGTCAGCGCGACGGGTAGCGCGAGGCGAGGGGGAATCGCCGGTCGCGCCCGAAGGCGCGCGGCGTGATCTTCACCCCCGGGGGGGCCTGGCGGCGCTTGTACTCGTTGCGGTCGACGAGCTCGACCACCCGCCGCGCGGTCGCCTCGTCGTGCCCGGCCGCGACGATCTCCCCGAGCGAGAGGTGGCGCTCCACGTAGGCCTCCAGGATCGGGTCGAGCTCCTCGTAGGGCGGCAGCGAGTCGGAGTCGAGCTGTCCGGGCCGGAGCTCGGCGGAGGGCGGCTTCTCGATGGAGCTCAGCGGTATCGCCGGGCCCTCCGAGGCGGCGTTGCGGTGCCGCGCGAGCTCGTAGACGAGGGTCTTCGGCACGTCCTTGATGACGGCGAAGCCGCCCGCCATGTCCCCGTAGAGCGTCGCGTAGCCGCAGGCGTACTCCGACTTGTTGCCGGTGCTCAGGACCAGGGCGCCGCCGGCGTTGGAGAGCGCCATCACCAGCATGCCACGGATCCGCGCCTGCACGTTCTCCTCCGCGCTCCCCGCCGCGCCCGGGGCGAGCTCCTCCCGGAGCACCTCCAGCGCCCCCTCGTGCACCGGCTCGATGGGGAGGATCGCGAGCTCCATCCCCAGGTTCTGCGCGAGCGCCCGGGCGTCGGCGACCGACCCCTCCGAGGAGTAGCGCGAGGGGAGCGCGACGCCGCGCACCCGCCCGGGGCCCAGCGCGTCGACCGCCACCGCCGCGACGAGGGCCGAGTCGATCCCCCCCGAGAGCGAGACGATCGCCTCGCGGAAGCCGCACTTCTGCACGTAGTCGCGCGTCCCGACCACGAGCGCCCGGTAGGTCTCCTCGAGCGCCCCGGGCGCGGGCGCCCGGGGGCGCGGGGGAAGCGCGGGAGGCGCCTCCTGCGGGGCGCCGCTCACCCGGAGCGCGCCCGAGGCCTCCGGGCGCGCGGGGAGGGGGACGTCGACGAGCAGCAGATCCTCCTCGAGGCAGGCGCCGCGCGCGAGCAGCCCCCCGGCCGGGTCGACGACGAGGGAGTTGCCGTCGAAGACGAGCTCGTCCTGCCCCCCCACCTGGTTCACGTAGGCGACCGGCGAGCCGTGCCCGCGCGCGCGGTCGGCGACGACGGCGAGCCGCTCCTCCGTCCTGCCCGCCCAGAACGGCGAGGCGTTGATGTTCACGATGAGCTGGGCGCCCGCCGAGCAGAGGGCCGCGGCGGGGCCGTCCTCATACCAGATGTCCTCGCAGACGG
>DAOULG010000254.1:0-1724 GCA_034420495.1 Dehalococcoidia bacterium | reverse complement strand
GCGAAGGGTACTATGGTCCCGGTCGTACCAGCCATGATTGCGCGGTGAGGCAGCATGAATCGGATACCATCGACTTGTCCGGGATCGAGGAGACGGGTACTTGACGTTGCTGGTGCACATCGAGGGAGTGAATTTCGAGGCGACCGTCTCGGACGTCAACGATCTCGCCACCCAGCGAGGGGCCTCACTCGCTCTTCTCGAAGCCCCGAAGATTCTGATTGAGGTCGCAGCAGATCAGCTTGGGGCCGAAGTGAATGACGTGTTCACCGGAGCATCCATCGGCCGCTACCTGCTGCGAACGGACGAGACGGCAGTCGAGGCCGAGAGGCTACTGCGAGACATCGCCGTCCACCCTGTGACCGGAGTCGGCGCGCTCGGACCGATCCTGCCCTACCTTCGTTTCGTCGTCGCCGCGGTGGACCCGGAGGAGTACGGCGGCGACATGGCGATGGCGCGGCGCGTCGTCGTCGCCAAGGCAAGGCGTGCACAATTGCAGGAGCCGACCGTCGCCGCGCCACACCCGGTCGACCACACGCGGCTCTGTGCCCTCAATCCGATACTGCCGGCTGTGTCTCCCGACAAGCAATACTCCGCCAGCATCGAAGCCCGGCGCGAATACGGCCGCCGGCGCAAGCAGTCCTTCTACGAAAGCCTGTACGTCCGTCTCCCCCGAGGGGCCGTATTTGCTCGACAGATGGACGACCTCGTCCGCGAGCCCCCGGACGACGTACCCAAGACCGTACGCAACAAAGTCGCGCACATCTATCTGGACGGGAACGACTTTACGAGAATCCGTGAGCAAACGATCGCCAAAGCGGACAGGCCGCTCGAGGCCGAGCGCAAGTTCGCCGTATTCGTCTCGAAGCGGAGAAGGGACTTGCTGCAACGTCTGGTCGACGATCTGAGCGGATGTGACGACATGTTCGTCGCCGCCGATGACGAAGGCCGTGTGTTTCGCTGGGAGACCCTGCTCTGGGGTGGCGACGAGGCAGCCTTCGTCGCCCCAGCCTGGACGCTGCCACGTCTGCTGAAGCTGCTGGCCGAAGAGCTTGCCAAGGGCTGGGACTTCCAAGGGGCCGCGCTCACCCACAAATGCGGCATTCACGTCACCGACCGCAAGACGCCCATCGCCCTCGCCCGGCGTTTCGCCGAAGCACTCGCGGACAGCGGCAAGTGCGCAGGTGCGAACACGGTCCAGATCATGGTGAGCGAGAGCATCGGTCCGCCGGTCGACGTGACCCGCATCGACCGCGAGGCGTTGCGCGAGTACCGGGAACGCCTCTACGATACGGGCGATCCTGAGTGCTTCACCCTCGACCTTGGACAGGTCGACGCCTTCATCAACGGACTCCGAACCGTGCAGGCCATGCCCGGCGGTCTGCCGCGGTCGCAGCTCTACGGCATTCTCCGCGAGAGCGTGCCGGACCCGAAGACCGCCTTCGAACGCAGCAGGGCGACTTGCGCGCACGTCTTCGAGCATCCGATCTTCGGCGCTGGCGGCGCATCGCTGCTGCCGTTTCGACGGATCGCCGAACTGCTCGACTACTTCCCGCTGGAAGCCGCATGACCGTCGGCCACGAGATTGACCTCGCCCTCGAGGTGCAGGGTCCGGTCATCAGCCAGGCGACGGACGAGCCGAAGTTCGGTCTCGATACGACCCAGGCACGCGTGAACGGCCGGCCCGTCCTGTCCGGCAGCCACGTCAAGGGCCACTTGCGTCACGT
>DAOULG010000253.1:0-5699 GCA_034420495.1 Dehalococcoidia bacterium | reverse complement strand
CGCCGCCGGTGCGGCGACGGCGGCGGCGCAGTCGCCTCCGGATGGCCGGGCGCAACCGCAGGCCGTCGCGGGATCGCGCGACGGGGAGGTGGTCGTCAGCTGGAACCCCGCACCAGATGCGGACTACTACCGGATCGGCTGGCTCTCCACGGCCGACTATCAGGCCGCCGTGGCGACCGGGGAGGACTGGCTTCAGGCGTTCACGTCGGTGAGCGTGGCCAACGATGGACAGAGCCAGCACACCGTCGCGCACCTGACGCCGGGCGCGTCGTACTGGTTCATCGTCGGCCGGAGCGATCGGCGCTTCGGCACCCCCGAATGGTCGCCGTGGTCCGACCCGCTGCGTCTCCCCGGCGACCCGGCGGCGTGCGCGCGCGACCGCGATGCGCTGGAGTCCCTCTACTCGGCGACCGACGGCCCCAACTGGCGGAACAGCGTCAACTGGCTCAGCGAGACCGTCCCCGTCGACGAGTGGTTCGGCGTCTCCACCGACGGTAACGGCTGCGTGCTCGTCCTCTACCTCGACAGCAACGACCTGGCCGGGACGATCCCCGCCCGGCTGGCCGGGCTCTCCCGGCTGCGCGCGCTGCATCTGGGGAACAACGAGCTGACGGGGACGATTCCGCCGGAGCTCGCCGCGCTGGCGGATCTGCGCGTGCTCCGGCTGGTGAACAACGAGCTCAGCGGCGAGATCCCGAGCGAGCTGGGCAGCATGGCCAGGCTCAGCGTGCTGGATCTCGATGGCAACGAGCTGACCGGGGCGATCCCCGTCGCGTTGACCGCTCTCCCGGAGCTGCGCGTCCTCTCGCTCAACCGCAACATGCTGAGCGGCCCCATCCCCGTCGAGCTCGGCGGCATGACCAACCTGACCAACCTGGAGCTGTGGCAGAACGAGCTCACCGGCACGCTCCCGGCCGAGCTCGGCAACCTCGTCAACATCAGGACCCTGGACGTCGACGAGAACGAGCTGACCGGGACGATCCCCGCCGAGCTGGGCGACCTCACGAACCTGAGGTTCCTGTGGCTCAGGCAGAACCAGTTCACCGGGGAGATCCCGGTCGAGCTGAACGACCTGTCGAACCTCGTCGTGCTGGGGCTGGACGGCAACCGCCTCACCGGCGAGATCCCGTCGGCGTACGGCAGCTTCGCCCGGCTGGAACGCCTGTACCTCTATGACAACGACCTGACGGGGGAGATCCCGCCCGAGCTGGGCAACCTCTCCGAACTGGAGCTGCTGTATCTCCACGGCAACCGCCTGACGGGAGAGATCCCGGAGGAGCTGGGCAGCCTCGGGAAGCTGGAGCGGCTCTACCTCCACAGGAACCGGCTGACCGGCGCCATACCGGAGGAGCTGGGGAGCCTCGGCAGCCTCGAGTACCTGATCCTGGACCAGAACATGCTCGCCGGTGCCATCCCGCCCGAGCTGGGGAACCTGGCCGAGCTGAAGTACCTGAGCGTGGCCCGCAACGAGCTCTCCGGCCCGATCCCGCCGGAGCTGGACGCCCTGGCCAACCTGGAGCAGCTGCGACTCGACAATAACCGGCTGGACGGCGAGATACCGCCCGTGCTGGGCGACCTGATCCGGCTGGAGCAGCTCCACCTGGACACCAACCAGCTGAGCGGTGCGATCCCCGCCGAGCTGATCGACCTCCCCGAGCTGGCGGTGCTCTACGTCTCCAGCAACGAGTTGAGCGGGTGCATCCCGGCCGCGCTGCTGGACGTGGCAGACAACGACCTGGACGAGCTCGGCCTGGAGGTCTGCCGGTAGCGCCGCGCCTGCGGAGCCGGCCGCGACGGGAGCGCGTGCGATGGATCGCCTGGGCCGCCTCGTCCCCGCCGTGCTCGGCGCGATCCTCCTCCTCGCTGCGTGCGATGACGGTCGTCCGCCGCCGCCTCCCGAGCTCTCCGAGCTTGCGGCTCGCCTCGAGGACGCGGCGCTCGCTCCGGCGATCCCCGAGCCAACCGCTGAGCCCGCTCCGAGCGACGATCAGGATCGTGCTCCCCCCTCGCTCGTGGGGACCCTGGTGACGATCGGCGCGACCGGCGGCGATGGCGTGAGCCTTCGCTCCGCCTGCCGCACCGACGCCCGCATCGCCGGCGGCTGGGCCGACGGCACGGCGCTCGACGTGGTCGAGGTCGGCGCCGGCGAATGCGAGGGATGGACGCTCGTGGAGGCGCGCGGCATCAGCTCCTGGGTCAGCAACCAGTACCTGCCCGGCCTCGGGGAGGCTGCGGGGGCGAGCGCCGAGGGGGAGGAAGAGGACGAGGAGGGCGCGGCTGCCGAGGCCGAGGACGCGGCCGCCGTCCGCGCCTGGGTCGGCGCGCTGGACGAGGCGTCCGGCCGGATCGCCCTCATCGCGCGCTCGGCCACCCCCAGCAGCCTCCCGCACCAGGCCGACTTCCTCCGTGCGGTCGCCCGCGATGCGGGGCAGCTGGCGTCGGCCGCGGCGCTGGCGCCGGTCGCGACGTTCAGCGAGGCGTGCGGCCGGGCCGCGGTCGTGCTCGTGGGTGCGGCGGAGACGCTGCGGGTCGTGGCCGAGCAGCTCGCCGCCCTCTTCGACGGGTGGCCCGCGACGCCCTACCCGGTCGAGGTCGACCGGCTGGCGGGCCAGTACGCCGCCCTCGCCGACGAGGCCGCCGCGACGACCGCGGCGTGCGTGGCGCCCGGGACGTCGTGACCGGGGAGCTCCGTCCCGGGAGAGGCGCGGGCGTCGGCGCGAATGGACGCCGTCGCCGCTCCGCGGTCGGGCGACGCGCGGCGGCCCTAGCCGGGGAGTTCGGCGGCGGCCCGGAAAGAGGCGACCTGCGCCCGGTACTCCTCGATCCGTGAGGGGATGCGCCCGAACGAACGGCTCACGGCCTCCAGGCCGTCGAAGATCGCCGCCACCTTCCGCCGGGCGGCGAGCGCGACGAGGCGCGGGTCGCCGGAGCGCCCCACCTCCTCCATCGCCTCGGCGAGGTGCTCCATGAGGTGCGCCGGCTCGAAGTCGATCTCCCGGGCGCCCGCTCCGGCGGGCTCGGCGGGGAGCACGTCGGGCGAGACCATCGCCTCGCGGTTCGCCTCGTAGAGGGTGATGACGCGATCCAGCTGATCGGCGAGCAGCGACTGGTAGGGCGAGCCGCCGACGCCTCCGGCTCCGCCCTCCGGATGGATCATCGCAAGCCGCGCCACGGTCGCGAGCAGGTGCATCGAGTGCCGCATGTTGCGCATCTGCTCCTCGTAGGCGTCCCCCCCGGGCAGCCCCCGCTCCACGTACGGGACGACGGCGGCGTCGACGGTCTCGCGCGAGACGGCGTAGAGCGGCGTGGCGGGGTCGCGTGCCCGCACGATCGCGGCCGCCATCACGGTGTGCAGCATCAGGTTGTAGCGCGTCGACGGATCGAGGAGCACGGCCTCGATCACCGGCGTGATGCGCGCCGCAGCGGACTCCGGGACGACGGCCGGGTCGTGGAGCCTGTTGACCGCGAGACGCCGGTCCGCCCAGTGCAGCGAGCGGTCGTCCAGGATGGATGCGTAGAGCTCCCACCGCTCGACCCCGGCCGCCGCCGCGGCCTCCTCGGCCCGCCGGAACGCCTCGTCGAGCAACGGCCCGACGGCGCGCTGGTCGAGCTCGCCGGAGCGGACGCGCTGCCTGTGGGGCGCAACCTCCCCGGAGAGCTGCTCGCGGATCGCCTCCAGGGCAGCCGCCCGCTCCGCCTCCGTCGCGGCCACGGTGCTAGTCGCCGCCGTCGCGGAGGAAGGCGCGCACCTCCGCCAGCCAGAGGTCCTGTGCCTGCTCGGGCTTGAAGTTGCCGGTGCTCGGAAGGCGCGCGCCCCGCGCGCCCGGGATCGTGGCGAGGAACTTCTCGTGCGAGCGCCCCAGCATGCTCGTGGTGCCGTGGATCACGAGCGTCGGCGCCTGGACGCGGGCGGCGGACTCCCAGATGTCGAGGTGCGTCATCGCGTAGGGCCCCGCGCCCTCCCACCCCATCGCGCCGTAGACCTCGGCCCCCTGGGTGGAGTTCACGATCAGGTTGTTGAGGAAGCGCTCGCTCGTGCGCTTCAGGTCAGCGCCCGGGCGGTCGCCTCCGACCTTCCTCCACAGGTCGAGGAGGTGGCTCCCGTCCGCGCTCTCCTCGTAGTAGCGGTGCAGGCGCTCGTGGACCGCGCGCCGCGAGGGGGTTCCCCAGTTGAAGACCTCCTCCACGATGAGCTTCTCCACGCGCTCCGGGAACTCGGCGGCGAGCACCAGCGCGATCTGCGAGCCGGTGCTGTTGCCGTAGATGCTCGCCCGCTCGAGCCCGAGGCCGTCGAGGAGCCAGGTCACGGCGCGGGCGAACTCGGTCAGCGTGGTGTACGGCTCGGGAGGACGATCGGACTGCCCGTACCCCATCGTGCTCATCGCGATCGCGCGGATCCCGTCGCCGAGGAGAGGGGCGATGTCGCGGTAGGCCATGCAGGAGTTCGGCGTCGAGTGGAGCATCACGAGCGGGGCGCCGCTCCCGACCTCGAAGTACTCGATGTTCCCGTGGGGGCTGAGCACGAAGCCCCGCTTCAGCTGCGACGTCGCCGTTCCCTGCATCGCCCTCTCCCTCCGGTGCCGGCGCGGCTGCATCCGGCCCTCCCCCGGAATACTACGCTCTCCGGGCGGGCCGTACGGCGTCCGGTGCACCCAGGACCTCCGGGCGACCGGTACGGCCCCCATTAAAATCGGACGGCCGTTGGGGGGGCGAAGGGGGTGGGGTGATGGCGGATGCGCAGCTGATCGTGGAGCGGGAGCCGATGGAGGCCGGGGGCGAGGCGCTCACCATCGCGCTCAACCGGCCCGAGAAGGTGAACGCGATGACCGAGCCGATGCTGACCGCGATGGACGCGGCGCTCGATGAGGCGGAGCGCGACGAGGCGGTCCGCGTCGTCCTGCTCCGCGGGACGGGGAGCCGCGGCTTCTGCGCCGGCCTCGACAGGGACGAGATGGATCGCTACGCGGAGCAGGGGATCCGGCCCGCCGGGAACGTGGCCGAGATGTACCGCATCGCGAAGCGCATCGACCTCTTCCCGAAGCCGGTGGTGAGCCTCGTGCACGGCCACTGCATCGGGGCCGGCACGCAGATCGCGGCCGCGGCCGACATCGTGATCGCCGCCGAGGGCGCGCGCATCTCGGAGCCGGAGCCCCGCATGGGGGGCTTCGCGGACGACGCGTGGCTGCGCCGCATCGGGCACGTGATGGGACCGATGCGCGCGAAGAGCTACCTGCTGCTCGGCATCCCGCTCTCCGGCCGCGAGGCGGTGGAGGCCGGGCTCGCGAGCATGGTGGTCCCCGACGCCGAGCTCGTGGCGAGCGGGCGCCGCGCGGCCGAGCGCATCGCCGATGCCGTGCCCGCGATCCTCTCGCGCACGCTGCGGCTCGTCGACGAGGGGGCGACCGGCGCCTGGCGTGTCGGGGCGCTCGGCGGCGCAGCCTGACGGGGCGCCGCGACCACGGCGTGCCGCGCCCGAGGACGGCCCGGGGACTCGCCGGCGAGGCGGTCCGCGCCCACTGGGGCATCTAGGTGAAGACGCCGGCGGCGTCGAGCTCATCCAGCGCTGCGGCGTCGAGGCCGAGCAGATCGCCGAGGACCTCGCGGGTGTGCTCGCCGAGGAGCGGCGCCGGGCTCAGGTCGCAGGCGGGGGTCCCCGCGTCGACCGGGCGCCACGGCACGCCGTAGTGGCGCCTGCGTCC